>CAMKOU010000001.1 GCA_946414505.1 uncultured Clostridia bacterium
GGCGCGGAAATATCCTCCAAATTGATGCCGCCGAAGCTGCCGCTGATGAGGTAGACCGTGTTGACGATCTCGTCCACGTCCTTGCTTTTGATGCAAAGCGGAAACGCGTCCACATCGCCGAACGCTTTAAACAGCGCACATTTGCCCTCCATTACAGGCATACCTGCCTCGGGACCGATGTCGCCCAAGCCCAAAACGGCGGTGCCGTCGGTGACGACCGCCACCAAATTGTTGCGGCGCGTCAGCTCGTAGCTTTTATCTATATCCTTTTGTACCTCCAGGCAGGGCTCCGCCACGCCGGGGGTGTAGGCGAGCGCCAAGTCCTCGGAGGAGTGAATGGGCACGCGCGAAACTACTTCAATTTTGCCGTTCCAGTCATAATGCAGTTTTAACGATTCTTCTCTGATATCCATGTGCAAGCTCCTTTCTTTCCAACGACTATTATAGAATAAAAATCGAAGGATGACAAGGCTAATTTGTCACTTGATTTTGCGCTTGTCTATTGCATTTTTTATCATAATGTACTATAATAAGCACGATTCCTGCCTATTCTGCCTTATGGCATGATGGGGGTTACAGGGACGTTGAGGCGGTTAGCATCATCCGAATATCCACCCGAGAACAGCTGTGGCTGAATCTGCGTGGAAGGGAGTGATGCGTTGTGGCGTACATTTTCGGTATTGTGATTTTCACATTTTTCATTGTGTTTATCATTTCCCGAAATGACACAAAAAAATAATCGCCCAACAGTTTAGCAGACTAAGGCGATTATTTTTTGTCTTAAATTTTCTAAGCTAACCGCTTTAAACGGTTTCCCTGTAACCTTATTATATCGGAATTTCCCGCAGATGTCAATAGCATCGGCGGATTTTCACCATAGCGAGTGCGCCGAACAGCCGCAGGCAGCGTCCGAAAGGAGCTGCGCGAGGAAAGTCCGGGCTTCACAGAGCAAAAATAACGGCTAACGGCCGCCGGGGGCGACCCCAGGGACAGTGCAACAGAAAATAACCTCCTGCGCAAGCCTGCGCAGGGAGGGGTGGAAAGGTGAGGTAAGAGCTCACCGGAGGGCGGGAGACCGCTCTGCCGTGTAAACCCTATTTGAAGCAACACCGTGGAGGAACATATGCGCTTGCTCGGCGCGTTCCGTGGAGGTGGCACCGAGCGGTTGGGGTAACCCGCCGCCAAGATAGATGGCTGTTCAAGACAGAACCCGGCTTACAGACGCAGTCGCAACAACGGAGAGAAGACGCTTTGTCCTCTCTCCGTTGTCTTTTTTTAATGGTTCATGGAATCATAAATCTTGTCCATCAGGTTTTCCACCCACGGGATCATGCTGATCAGCGGCAGCTTGTTCTTTTTGCCGGTGGCGGCGTTCACGATGCCGATGATCGCGAGCACGCAGAGAAAAACGGAGCCTAAGCTGAATAAAACGGAAAAGAGTACCGAAACGGCGCTCGGCTCACGGTAATAGAAGAGCAGTCCTTCCACGATCCTGCCCGGGAAGATCGCCCGGATGATCGCCTTCAGAACCTCGGTCACGACGGAATAGGCGATGGCCACGGCCAGCAGTGTAGCGCCCTGCTTGACATGGAATTTGCAGTAGGCCGAGGTCTTGCGCGCCAGCATGGGGATCAGCAGCAGCGGGCCGCAGTAGGCCAGCCACGCGATGCCTTTGTTTTGCTGCACATCCGCGTCGCCGTCGATAACTTGGGGTTGAACGGGAGCGGCGTTGGACGACGCAGCCGCACCGCAGGACGAGCAGAAAGTCGCTTCATCGTTCATTTGCGCACCGCAATTTGCACAATTCTTCATTTTGTATACCTCCTCAATCGGTGTGTTCCTAAGGGAACACGTTTGGTAGTTATATTGTATCAAAAACCGACAGGCTTGTAAAGCGATAGAATCAACAAGAAACTATCCATAGTGTTTTCGGTTTTTATGGTATTACGTGCCGAAATGCAGCAGGTCGATCAGTAAAATACGGCTCAGACCGTAGTAGGTAATGACCGCCACGAGGTCGTTGATGGTGGTGATCAGGGGACCGGACGCCACGGCGGGGTCGATTTTCATTTTTTTGAACAGCAGCGGGATCAGCGTGCCCACCGCGCTGGAAATCAGCATGGCGAGCAGCAGCGAAATGCCGATGCAGCCCGATACCGCAAACGCAAAGCCGGGATCGCGGTGCTTGGCAAAGGTGATATACAGCCCGACAAACAGCACCGACAGCAAGCCCAGCAGCAAGCCGTTGCAAAAGCCGACGCGCGTTTCTTTGACGACGAGCTTGCCTTTTTGACGGAAGGTGAGATTTTCGTCCATCAACACGCGGATCGTCACCGCCAGCGACTGGGTGCCGACGTTACCTGCCATATCGAGGATCAGCGACTGAAACGCCATGATCAGCGTCAGGCTTTGCACCACGCTTTCAAAGGCGCCCACCACGGTGGACACCACCATGCCCAAGCCGAGCAAGGCAAGCAGCCACGGGATACGTTTTTTTACGCTTTGCAGCAGCGGCTCCTTTAGATCTTCCTCGGCGGTCAAGCCTGCCAGCTTGGCGTAATCCTCGCCCATTTCGTCATCGACCACTTCGATGACGCTTTGTGCGGTGATAATGCCCAAAAATTTATTGCTGTTGTCGAGCACGGGGATCGACGCCTCGCTGTAATCCTTCAGCTTTTCAATACAGTCGTCAATGGTTTCGCGGGCGTACACATAGGGGAAGGAGGTGACGATCAGCTCCTCCAGCGGCGTCGCTTTGTCGGCGGTGATCAAATCGCGCAGCTCGATGGCGCCGTAAAACTCGTCGTCCACGTCCACCACGAACAGGGTGGAAATATTGTCGTTTTCGCGTGCCTGCAACACCAGCGCCTCCATCGCCTGCGGGACAGTGAGGTTTTCGCGCAGCACAATACAGTCGGTGGTCATTTTGCTGCCGATCTCGTCCTCGTCAAAGGAAAACAGCAGGCGGATATCCTTGCGCGCCTCGGGTGACAGGGCGTCGAGCATCAGCTCGCGTTTGTCCTTGGGCTGGTTGTGCAGGATATCGGCGGCGGTGTCGGCGTCGAGCTCCTCCAGCACGGCGGCCGCCTTTTTAATGTCCATTTCGTTAAAGTATGCCGCCGCTTCTTCGTCCTCCAAATGCTCAAACGCTTCGCCGAGCATGGCGGCGGTGCAAATGCGGTACAGCTTTTTGCGCTCGGACAGCGACAGCGAGGACATCGCCTGCGCCACATCGTTGCCGTGGTAATCCTCCAGCTTGCTTTGCGCCGCCTTGGGCGAGGCAGTGCTGCGGACGATCGCGATAATTTCATTTTCATAATCGGGGCGTGCGGCAACGGCTTCCTCTACCGTGACCGCCGCTTCGGTGTGTTCCTTTATCATCGTTTCAACCTCCTATGTTCATGTTACAGATAGAAAGGTTCCGATAGACGCAAAAAGCCCCTGCATGATACGCGGTCACACAGGGGCAAACAGCCTGAAACATCAGCGCGTGAGCCTGCAATCAACGGCGCCGCCGTGCCTGCAAACGCATTTGCTGTTTGACTGTCTGCACCCGCCGGGCCCGTAACTATCGCCGTTTGTCACGTTGCTCACCTCGCTTGTTTTGGGATATATTTAGTATAACACTGTTTTCGGCAGGTGTCAATTATGTTATTTAAATAACAACGTCGGCAGCGCCAGCCACTCGCGCACCGTGTAGGTGGGCACGAATATCCATTCGGTGTCGGCAGCCACCGCGCCGGTTTTGCCGGGAACGTCCTGCTTTTTGGCGATCAGCTGTGCGCGCAGCTGGTGAAAGCCGTCGGTGATGATCGCGATGTCGGGGTTCAGCCCGTTGCTGTCGATGATGTCCTGCGAAAACAGAAAGTTTTGTTTGGTGTCGATCGCCTTGTCCTCTTTATAGAGCCGTTCGGGAGCGATGCCGCGGGCGGTCAGCACGTTATACATGCAGTCCGCTTCGCTGATGACTTCGTCCGTGCCTTTGCCGCCGGTCAGCACCGCCTTGGCGCCGGGGTTGTCCGTCAGGTATTGCGCCGCCGCTTCGATGCGGCGGTTGAGGATGCGCGAAGGCCTGCCGTTTCCCACGACCTGTGCGCCGAGCACCACTGCCGTGGCGTTTTCGGGAGGCGCCTGCAGCTGTGCAAAGGTCATTGCCGCCGTGCATACGGCGCCGTAAATGAGAAACACAATGAAGACCGCATTGATAAAGCGGTAGCAAAAACGGGTGAAGCCATGTTTGCAGCATACGCGCTTGAGGGCATGATGCAGCGGCGCCATGCACATCAGCAGCACCCATGCGCACAAGACGATGCCCACCATGTTGCCGATGTTGACGACGCCCATGGTCATCATCGGCGCGATAAACCACAGCATCAGGATAACGGCGGCAGCGCCGCACAAAAGACGCAGGATCGTTTTTAAAACTGACATGTTCGTTTCCTTTCGTTACGGGGCAAAAAGCTGCTCCAGATCGATGTATTCTACCAGGGCAGCGCCGAAAATATCGCGCTCGCCCGGCACCCGTTCGCCGCGGCTGACGCGGGTCTCGTCGGGATACAGGTATTCCCAGTTGTAGTTGCCCTCGATGGTATGCACCCTGACGACCCTGTCGGTTGCGTCGGTTTCCACCGATTCGATATAGCCGATGTGCTCGCGGTCGCTGTCGCCGGGACGGTCAAGGGTGGAGGTGGTAAACAAATCACCGGGCTGCGGCGTGTAGTCGTTATCGAAAACACTGTGCAGCGCGCCGCGCGTCCGCGCCTGGTTAGCGAGGTCGCTCACCTGTTTCCCCGCTGCCGGTAACCGCTTCCGCCGCCGCTGCCGGCACCGCGGAGGCGGCGACGACCGCGGAAAGCAGCAGTGCTGCAGGCAGGATTTTTATCATAAACTTCTTACCTCCAAGTGACTTTGTTACAGTATAGCACAAAAAATGACAAAAAGCAAATGACAGAAAAAAAACACCGGGTTGTCGGCAGTGACAGCCCGGTGGGGATACCGATGGGCAGTGGTTTAGGCAATACCGGATCATTCAGGTGTGCGCCTTGCATTGTGCGGTGTTGCCTTTATTCCAAGCCGGCCTCTTTGCGGTAAATTTCTTTGATTTGCGCCGCTTTGTCGGACACGATCATCGACACATACAAGCCGTCCTGATCGACAGTGCAGTTTTCGATGATCGCTGCCTGTTCGGGGTTGTAGTTTTTGTTTTGCTGCAGCTTGGACTGATAGCGGTTGTCCAGCTTTTCTTTGATCTCGGCAGAGGCGCGTTCGTCCACCGCCTTTACCAGCACGATCTCCTCCTGGCTGACGCCCGAGGCATTGATGCAGCCGGCAAATTCCGCCGCCATTTCGTCGGTGATGCCGTAGTAGCGTCCCATCAGGCGGCTGCTGGACAGCTCGGTGATGTTCTCAAAGCTGACCTGTGCCTTGATGTCGTTAAAAATATCTGCCAGCGGCTTTGCCTCCGCTTGTGAATTGCCGCAGGCGCCCAACAGCAGCGCAACGGCGGCCAATAACAATACCAAAACTTTTTTCATGTTGTTTCTCCTTATGCGCCTGCCACGGCAGAGCGTAAATAGTTGACCCATGCCAGCGTGCCCTGATAGTTGAAGTGGATGCCGTCGTCGTTGGGGTCGTCGCACCACTCGGCGCGCAGCGCACCGGTGTCGTCGCACATCTGGTGGTACAGGTCAAGATAGTGATAGCCGTTTTCGCTGCAAAACGCCTGCATCTTTTCGTCAAATTCCCGAATCAGCGCGTTGCTGATGTGGTCGTTTTCCTTTTCGGGGATCATCGGTGTGGTGGACTGCATGTAGATTTGCACGTTGGGCGAACGGCTCAGCACCTTTTGAATAAACGTTTTCATGGATTCCACACTGTCCTCCACGCCGTAGGAGGAGTCGATGTCATTGACGCCCAGCAGGATGAACAGCTTGTTGGCGCCGGTGACTTCGGCAGCGGTTTCCGCCAAAACCTTTTCGCCGCGGTAGGTGGGGTGGACGGCGTCGGGGTCGTTGATGTCCCACTGCGCGTTGTGAAAGCTGAGGCTGTCGGCGCACACAAACATCGCGTCGCCCAGCAGCCCGGGGTCGTCGGCGCAAAAGTAGTCGAGCGTGGTGGTGATGCTGTCGCCGACAAACACGGCGTCGTTAAACCATGTGGGCTCTACCATGCCGTCCTGTTGCGCAGGCGCGGCGGTGACCGCTTGTGTGTTGCCCTGCGGAGTGCCCTGTGGTGTGCCCTGCGCGGGGGAACCCTGCGAAGCCTGTTGGGGCGCCGTCTGCGCTTCGGCATCTGCAGAGGAAACGGGGACGCGCACTTTTCCGCAGCCGCACAGCAGCGCGGCGGAAACGGCTGTTGTCAGGCATAAAGCCAATGCAATCAGTTTTTTCATAGTACACTTCTTTTCTACAATAGTTAACGTTATATTAGCATATCTGTTGCGGAAAAGCAATGTATTATCTTGTTTTATACACGGCGTATTCTGTCTGTTATCGTCCGAAAAATGTTAAATTTTGTCATATCGCAGAACACTGTCGTTTTTCTGTTCCGCGATGACGTTGATGTAGGGATAGGGGATTTCCATGTTGTTTTCACGCAGGGCGCGGTTGACACGGCGGTTGATATCGGAAATCAGCACCTCCGACGCGGTTTCCGCCCCGTAATATACCGTTGTTGTCAGGCGCAGCCGGCTATCCTCATACGCCATAAAATAAATATCGGCATACGCCGCGCCGTCGGCGGTCTCCTTGCCGGGAATGCTGTAGGGCGAGGAAATGACAGCGGTGCGGATGACGTCCATGGCTTTTTCCACATCGCAATGGTAGGCGACATAAAAATTGAAATTGGCGCTGCGGGTCTGTACGTGGTAGCTGTAGTTTTTGATTCTCATGAGGTTGAGCTTGCTGTTGGGAATAACGCTGTATTGCGTGTCGATGCCCAGCAGTACGATGTGGCGCATCGTCATGTCCCTGACGATGCCCACCGTGCCGTCCTCCAGCTCGATGCGGTTGCCGATCTCAAACGGCTTGTGCAGGCTGATCATCAGCCCTGCCAAAATATCCTTGATGACGTCCTGCGCGGCAAAGGCGAGCACGGCGCTGATGATGGCGGTGCCGCCGAGCAGCGATTTCCATATGGAATCTACGCCGCCGAACAGCGCAAACACAAAAATGACGCCGCCGACGAGGATGACGGCGCCGCTGACCCGCCGGAAAAACAGCAGGTGCAGTCCCTCATAGTGGCTTTGCAGCCGCCTGAACACAAAGCGGTTCAGACGCAGCAAGCCCCAGATCACCAAAGCGGCGGCGACGAGGATGCCGGCAGTTATGCCGATCGTCAGCCAAATGTTATCGGATTGGAATATGTGATGCATGGTATTCTGTACCCCTTCAATCAAAAGCAGACCGCAGCAAAGTGCGGTCTGCCGTTATGGTTGTGTTATTCTGCGTCATCCTCGACAACGTTGTCCTCCGCAACGTCGTCCGCAGCCACTTCGTCTTCTGCAACAGAGGACTCTGCGGCGCCAAAGCTGACAAAGACGAATTTGTAGCCGTCAATCAGCTGTGTGTCGGTGAAGTCCGCCGATTTCGCTTGGTCAAAGGTCACCTGATAGGCGTCGGCGGAAAGCTCCTTCAGCTCGGTGAATTCCTTGAGGAAGTCCTCGTAGCCGGCAGGCTGGTAGTGCTGCACAAAGCTGACGATGGACTTATAGGTCAAGTCGGTGTTTCCCTCAAATTCGCCGATGGCAAGCGAAAGCGTACCGCCCTGCTCGAAACGGACAGCGTTGACGCTCAGCTTACCGAGGTTTTCGGTGAAGTTGCTGCTTCCGTCATTGTCGTGCTGCGCCAGTGCCGCGTCGGTGAAATACATTTCGTTGAGGTGGCTCATGGCAGGCTTTTCGTCCACATAGTACTTCACGGTGCCGGTGCCATCCTCGTTTTCCTCAACGACAAGGAATTTGTCCTCGAGTCCCATGGCGCGCAGTCCCTGGGTGTAGCCGAGCAGCACGGTGTGGTTGATTTGATAGTAGTCGGCGATCGCGTTCAGCAAAAAGGTGGACAGCATTCCCTGCATCATATTGTTCGGGTCAACGCTGCACACCAGGTAGCCGTCCTGATGCGGGAAGGTGTAGGTGCCGTCGTATTCATCGGTGCCGCTGATGGTTACAACAATGCTGTTGTTTTCTGTTTTTTCGGTAAACACGGCGTCCGGATACGCGGTTTTTTGCTGCTGATAGTTGTCAACCTTTTTCAGCGCTTCCGTAATGCCCTGCAAGATTTCGGCAGGGGTTGCCTCCGATTTGGTCGCCTCGGAAACGGTTGCCGCAGTCGGCGCGGGAGCGCTGCTGCTGCTCTCTTTTTTTGCGCCGCACGCTGCCATCGCAAACAGCATGGCAAGCGCCGACACAATGGCGAGTGCTTTTACAATTGTTTTCATATTATCCTCCCAAGATAAGTAGTAAAGCATGAATATGCTTCGGCATTATTATAGCATATCCGTGCGGGAATGTCTAATAAAATAACAAGATTTTAAAAAATCGGCTGTTTTCACAACCGACAAAAAGCACAAAGGGGATTTTTGTCATTGTGCCCATAAGTGTGTGACGGCAGCGTGAAACGATTTGCCGCCAATGCAAAAAAACAGCGCCTCCGCATTGCAAATCCCCGAAAATTGTGGTATGCTTACGGTGTTATTTCATTTGAAAGGAGATGCGGCAGATGGTACATTGTCCGTCCTGCGGCGCAGGGCTGCGGTTTGAGATCGAAACCCAGCAAATGTACTGCGACCACTGCCTGGGACACTTTCACCCGGCAGAATTATACGACAAGGTATCCGACGACGCCAAAGCCGAAAAAACCTTTGACAGCTTTGTGTATGTGTGTCCGTCGTGCGCCGGTGAAATGCAAACCACCGACAAAAACGACGCGGTGGGCTTTTGCCCGTATTGCGGCGGCGCGTCGATGATCTATGACAAGATCCGCAAGGAGTGGAAGCCCGACTTTCTCATTCCGTTTCAAATCACCAAGGAGCAGTGCAAGCAGCTGTATTGCGATGAGGTGAAAAAGCATCCGTTCGTGTCCAAAAAATTCCGTGATCCGCAGCTGATCGAAAGCTTCCGCGGCATTTACATGCCCTACTGTGAAATGGGCGGCACCGTCAGCGGCGAGGTGACGCTGCGCGCGGATTCGCATGAGCAAAACATCGGCGACTACCACTACGAAACGCGCCGCTATGACGTAAAGGGCACGGCGGAGTACACCGTTACGGGCGGTGCGGCGCACGACGCGTCCGTTGCGTTTGACGACCACCTCAGCGAGCGGCTCGAGCCGTTTGACAAACGGAATCAGCGCAAATTCGCACCCGGCTATTTATGCGGCTTTTACGCCGAAACGGGCGACATGGACGCCGGCGACTATGCGGCGCTGGTGCGTGAGGACATGAAGGACGCGCTGTATAATGCCATGCAAAGCGACCCCACCCTGAAAAAGGCGCTGAACAGCGAGGACTTGCGGCTGAAAAAGCACGACCCCGAGGCGTATCTGCCTGTGCAGGTGAACGTCGGCAGGCGGATGCTCTATCCCGTTTGGTTCATGAGCTACCGCCGCGGCAATAGGATCACCTATGCCACCGTCAACGGGCAAACCGGCAAGGTAGCGGCGGATCTGCCGCTCAGTCCGCTGCGTATTTTACTCGCGGCGCTCGGCTGCGCGGCGGTGATTTTCGGGCTGCTGCTGCTTTTTTCGCAGTTTTTGCCCTCCATCCCCGCGAAAACCACGCTGGGCGTCAGCGGACTGCTCGGCATCATCGGCATGTTTGTCATGCAGCATTCTTACATCAACACCGTCGGCACCGCGCTCAACACCCTCGATATCGTGCATAAAAACCTGCCCCTGTGGTTTGTCGTATCGTCCGTCGCGGCGATCGTGGGTGTGGTGCTGATGTCCACCGACGGCAGCTACGCGCAGGATCGCTATGCGATCGGCGCTTTGCTGACACTGGCGGGAACGGTCGTCAATTTGGTGCAGCATTTCAAGCAGCGCCGCCTGACCAAATCTATCAGCAAAACGGAGCTGCAAACACGCTCCATGCAAACCAACGGCATTCTTGCCGAAGCTAAGCGGTTTAACCGTATCAACGGCATTTTGCGCGCGGTGATGTACATCAGCATGATCGTTTCGCTGCTCGGCAGCTTTGCGCAAACGCCCCACAATGCGCTGCTGTATGCGTTGTCGTTTATCGCGTGCGGAGAGCTGATCGCGCTGGCGCTGCTGCATATTCAGTTTCAAACCAACGTGGCAAAGCGCAGACTGCCGCAGTTTAACAAAAAGGGGGCGGCGTATGATGAAAACTAAGCTGTTGAAGCCGGTGCTTGTCACGGCGCTGGCGCTGCTGCTCGCCCTGTCCGCGCTGACGGCTGCGGGCGCCGCGACGGAATACGCCTACGCCAACCCCGAAACCGGCTACCGCGTGGTCATTCTCGACGAGCTGCATTTGCTCAGTGACAGCGAAAAGGTGCAGCTGATCACCGACATGCAGCCGCTCACCGATTACGGCAACATCGCGTTTTGGACAACGGAAAGCGCCACATCCAACGAGATCGACCAGGCGCGGATCAAGCGGAAGGAGCTGTTTGAATTTCAAAGCGCCGGCATTTTTGTCATCAATATGAACGTGCGCAAGCTGACGATCCAAACCTACGGCGACATGAACAAAAGCGTGTCCGATTCGCTGGCGCGTTCCATCACCGACAACGTCAAGGGATTTGCGTCGGAAAAGGACTACTATACCTGCGCGAAAACCGCCTTTTCGCAGATGCTCGACGTCTGCGAAAGCCGCGCCATCAGCGAGCCGATGAAATTTACGAGCTTTGCGGTGATCGCCGTCATGGCAGGTCTGATCATTGCGCTGGGCATTGCGTTTTCCAAAAAATTCAATCCGATGCAGCAGGAGGCGCCGGCGGCGTCCTACCGCAGATATAAGGCGAAGGGCAGCTTTGCGCCGAACGTGCAGTTGCAGTATATCGGTTCCACCACCGTCCACCGCCCGCCCGCGCCGAAGGTGATCACCTTCAGCAGCTCAAGCTGTTCGAGCTGTTCGAGCGGCTCCAGCTGTTCCAGTTGTTCCAGCTGTTCGAGCTGTTCCAGCTGCGGAGGCGGCGGCTGCGGCAGCGGCGGCAGCTCGTCCTTCTAGTACGTCGTTATGGAATATCAAAGCTTTACCCTGCAATGGCACATCACGCACCGCTGCAACCTGCGGTGCCGGCACTGCTACCAGGACGACTACACCGCTTTTGAATCGCGTGCCGATATGGAGCGCGTGCTCGACCAATTCAGTGCACTGCTGGACGCGTATCAAAGTCACGGACATTTAAATGTGACAGGCGGCGAGCCGCTGACGCATCCCGATCTGTTTTGGCTGCTGCGGCAGGCAAGGGAGCGCGGACTCACCACGGGCGTGCTCACCAACGGCACGCTGCTCGGCGTGCGGGAAGCAAAGCTGCTGCGCGCGTGCGGCGTCAGCTATGTGCAGATCAGCTTGGACGGCTGTGAAAAAACGCACGAGCAGATCCGCGGCAAGGGCAGCTTTCAGCGCGCCGTCAGCGGCGTTCACGCGCTGAAATCGCAGGGCTTGTTTACCAGTATTTCCTTTACCGCGCAAAAAAATAACCGCCGTGAGCTGCGGCGGCTGGCGCGCGTGTGCGGCGACCTCGGCGTGGATAAGCTGTGGTTTGACCGCGTCGTCATCCCGGCTGACGAGGACAGCGAAGGGCTTTCGCTGAGCGCCTCGGAGTACCGCCGCCTGTGCAACACCGCCGCTGCGCTGAACCGCAGGGGAAAGGTGTTTTGCGGCAGGGCGCTGCAATTTTTGCCCTGTCAAAACAAGCAGGTGTACCGCTGCGCGGCAGGCGGGGACTTACTGGTGGTGCTTGCCAACGGCGACGTCATGCCGTGCCGCCGCCTGCCGCTGGTGATCGGCAACGTAAAGGAAACCGACCTGCTGACGCTGCACCGCGACAGCCCCCTGATGCGCACGCTGCGTGAAACGCCTGTGCCGCAGGCGTGCGCCGCCTGTCAATATGCCGGCTGCTGCCGCGGCGGCGCCAAATGCATTGCCTTCGCGCGCGAAGGACGGTTTGATATTGCCGATCCCGACTGTCCGCTGCTGCATTGATTTTATGCGATGCCCAAAAAAGACTTGCTATTTTATTCAAAATGTTGTATAATAATAAAATAGAACTTTGGGAGGTGCTTCGGTATGCTAGATAAAACCATGATATTTTCGCTTGGTGAAGAAAAAGAAGACCAAATCAAGGCCGGGTTGACCATTGTATATGACGCGTTGAGACAAAAGGGCTACAATCCCATCAACCAGATTGTGGGATACATTCTTTCGGAGGATCCCACCTATATTACCACATATAACAACGCCCGCAATATCATCAGCAAAATTGACCGCGATGATTTACTGGAAGCACTGGTGAAATCATACCTGAACGTTTAATCAAAAACCGGAAAGGATTGGTGCCTTGTGGCAGACAGCAAACAACAACAGGCGTTTTTTACCTACAAGGGCAGACCGCTTGTGCGCTGCGGCGATGAGCTTTACTACGGCAACATGGAGGAGCCGTATGTCATCCGTTTGCAGATAAAAAGCAAAAAAGAAGTGGGCGGCGAGGAGATCGCCGACAAGGTGACGGTGCAGCTGATGGCGACCGACCCGTATCTGTCTCCGAGAAAGCAGCTGGTGAAGTCCAGCGAAAAATCCGGTCTGTATTTGGCGATGGATATCGCGGATATCTGGCTGGAGCGTGCACTCGCTAATAAGAATAAAAAGTAAATTTCTGACGTTAAGGCGGTTTTATCTTCTGTCCCATTGCATATAATTGACCGATATGCAATGATGATGAAGGACAGCATAAGACCGCAAATGCAAAACCCCGCCGTCCGGCGGGGTTTTGTTTCGCTTTTGTTTAGCAAAAATTTATGCCTGGCTTTTAAGCTGAACGGTGCCGATGATGTACAGCACGGGTACAACCAAACCGGTGACTGCCGACAAAGCCTGGAAGCTGCCGGAGCCGGCGGAAAACAGGATGGTGCCAAGGGTAGAGACAGCGGCGCAAATGATACCCCAAATCATCAGGGTTTTCGCCATAGCGGGATTGTTCCAGTTGTTTTTGCCTTTTACGCCGGCGATGATTTCAATCACGGAGCCTGCGATCAGTACCACAACGCCAAACCACAGCAAGCCCATAACCACGCCTGCCTGTCCGCTTTGCTGCGTCGTCAACTGGCTTTGCACCTCTTCACTGGAAACGCCTACCTGGAGAACACCGGCGGCGAGTGCAAAGAAAAAGCTGCCGACAGCACCGATAATACCGCCTACCATCATGATGATGCTCATGACCTTTAAAAGCATTGATCCTTTTTGTTCCATTGATAAATCCTCCTCATAAAAAAGTGATAGTTATGTCGGTCTTTCGACCGCTCTTATTATACCACAAAATTTGGGAAAAAGATATTACAATGTTGTCATAGGCGGCGCAGTATGTGACAAAACACGGGGAATGTTTGGTGCAGTATGTCATATTATACATACTGTTGATAGAATTCTGCAAAAATCTTGTCCCAAAATTTCAATTTGTGCAAAAAAACTGTAGAAAATTGCGAAAGTGTATGGTATAATAGTGGCAGTCCGTCGATAGCGGACTGGTTCAAAGAAAGAGAGTATGCGCGTTAGTTTTTGGTGAGAATGGGAAGGAATTTATGGATACTTATGCAATTGTATTAAAAGTCATATTGGCACTCGGCGGACTCGGTTTGTTTTTGATCGGTATGAAAAACATGGGCGAGGGTCTGGAGCTCGCCGCCGGTAACAAGCTGAGGGTACTGCTGCAAAAAATCACAAGCAATAAGTTTATCGCCATGCTGGTCGGCGTGCTGGTCACGGCGGTCATTCAAAGCTCCTCGGCGACTGACGCCATGGTGGTCGGTTTTGCCAATGCCGGCTTGATGGAGCTCGGACAGGCGATCGGCATTTTGTTCGGCGCGAAAATCGGTACCACGGTCACGTCGCTGCTGATGGCGATCGACATCAAGGCGTTTGTGCCGATATTCATTTTTATCGGCGCCGTCATCATCACCTTCTCGCGGAAAAACAATATCAAATATTACGGTCAGATCTCCGCCGGCTTCGGTATGCTGTTCCTCGGCTTGTCGCTGATGAGCGAAAACCTGAAGTGGATGGGCGAAAGCGCGGCGTTCAAGGGACTGGCGGACGACCTGTCCTTCCCGCTGATCGGACTTTTGGTGGGCATCATCTTTACGGGCATCATCCAAAGCTCCTCGGCGTCGGTGGGTATTATGATGGCGCTGGCGATGGCAGGCGTTATCACCGGCTTGGATCAGGCGGTATTTGTTATCTTCGGCTTCAACGTCGGCGCGTGCTCGGCGGCGCTGCTGTCCTCCATGGGCGCCAACCGCACCTCCAAGCAGATCGCGCTGGCTAACTTCCTGATCAGTGCCATCGGTGCGCTGATCATGACACTGATCACGATATTCCTGCCGTTTACCGCGTTTGTCGAGTCGGTGCTGCCCGCGTCCCGCTTCGGCCTGGCGTCGCAGATCTCGGCAACGCATATCATCTTTAATATCGCCATCACGGTGATATTGCTGCCGTTCTCCGGCTTGATCGAGCGCCTGACAAGGCTCATTTTGCCCGACACGGACGAAAAAAGAGAAAAAATGGAAACCGTTTATCTCGACACCCGTATCCTTACCACGCCTCCCATGGCGGTACTTTCGGTGGAAAACGAGTGCAAGCGTCTGGGCGAGCTCGCCTGCAAAAACTACAACTACGCCATGCGTGCGTTTTTTGAGGGCGACGCTCACCTGATCGACAAGGTGCACAACAACGAAAAGCTGATCGATTATTTGACGCACGAGATCACGCGGTATATCGTTAAGATCAACGGCTTGGATATCGTGGACAGCGACCGCAAGACCATGGGCGTAATGTACTCGGCGATCCAAGACATGGAGCGTATCGGCGACCACGCCGAAAACATCGTGGAGCACGCCAAGGAAATGATGCAGAAAAAGGTGAAGTTTACCGATGACGCCATGGAGGAGCTGCACAGCCTGGACGAAATGGTGAAAAAGCTGCTCGACGAAGGCTTTGCGCTGTTTAACGCCCAAAACGTCGATTTTGACATCGCCAAGTCAGTCATCGAAACCGAAAGTGCGCTTGACAGTCACGTCAAAATTTATAAATACAACCATATCAACCGCATGAACAACGGTGTTTGCAGCGCCGAAAACGGTTCCGTGTTCCTCGATATGCTTACTATATTGGAAAGAGTCGGCGACCACGCCAACAATGTAGCGTTCTCCATTCCGAGAAACAAGCTCGGCGCTATTGTAAAAAGAGGTTAATACATGAAACACAAATTTCTTTTGTTCCTGCTCGCCTTTATTGTCGGCGCAGCTGCATTGACAGCCTGCGCATCCGATGACAAGGGCAGCAGCGAGGCGGTCAACCGTGTGTATCCCGACGGTCAGGGCAAATACTATGACCCTGCCGACATGACACAGCAGACGGACAGTTCCGCCGCGTCCAAGGGTACCACGGCGGCAACGAAAACGACGACAAAGCCCGCTGCGACCACCAAACCGAAAACGACCGCGGCGGCAGCTTCCACGGTGCCGACCGCCGTTAATCCCGCCGCCACCTCCACACAGACGACCGTACAGGCAAATGTGCCTGCCGACAATATCTCCGGCGGCAACATCAATCCCAACATCGGAGCGATCCAAAGCGATATGCAAAACCAAATCGACTCGCTGGCGGTGACGTCTATTGCGTTAAGCAGCAATTCGCTGACGGTGTCGGTGGGAGAAACCAGCGCGCTGACCGTTACCTTCCGGCCGTCCAATGCCGTCAACAAAACCTGCACCGCTGCCGCCGACAATCAAAATGTCAGCGTTGCCGTTTCGGACAAAACGGTTTCGGTGACGGGCGTCAAGGCAGGTGTGACAACGCTGACGGTCACCTCCGCCAACGGACACAAGGCGACCTGCAACATTACGGTCAGACCCAGCCAGTCCAGCGCCACGGACGATACGGCGCTGTCGCATGGTGAATTGGTGACAGCTGCCAACGCAGATCGCTGGGCGACTGCGGTTTCCGATGCTTTGGAGTCCCTGGGCATGGCGCGCAACGGTTCCTTGCAGGGGAACAGCATTGTGTTGACCACCGACGGGCTGGACAACAAATCCTTTAACACGGTGCTGAATGAGTTTATCAGCCAAGCCCAATCCGGTGCCGAGCAATTGACCGACAGCGAATGGGACAGCTATGAATTCAACTGTGTGTACCGTGCGCAAAGCAACGGTGAATATGCCATTGTTATTTCGATAAACGAATTATAAAGCGACGAAAAGCGGGCTGCTTCCTTTTTGGAAGCAGCCCGTAAAATTATGTGTTGCCAAACAGCTCCACGGCGGTGTAGTCGTGGTGAACCGCAGGGAGAAATGTTTCTAAAACGTCCTTGGTTTGCAGCCGCAGGCTCGAGGTGTTGACGCAGGGGTGACAGCCGATGGTGTCGTCCTGCAACAGATCCCTGTCGATCAGCAGCTTGACACGGTTTTCCGTGTCGTTCATCAGTCCCAGCACGCTGACCGCGCCGGGTTGAATGTCGAGCAGGGACAGCATAAAATCATCGGTCGCAAAGCTGAGCCGCGCCGAATGGATCTGCGCACTCAGCTCCTTTGTTTTAAAGGGCTTGTCCGCAGGCATCAGCAGCAGATAAAACGCGGTTTTTTGGCGGTTGCAGAGGAACAGGTTTTTGCACATTTTTGTCCCGAGCACCGCGTCAACGGCAAGACAATCCTCCATGGTTTCGGCAGGGGCGTGATCGACGCGCCCGTAGGCGATCCCCAAACGATCCAGGCAGTCATAAACGCGCAGCTCGCGCGGCAGTCTGTCTCCGGTCTGTGCCGGCCTGCCTTCAGTGTATTCCATTCGTATCCTCCTTTTTGCTTTTTTGATACAGCAGCTTGCGCTGCGGGATCAGCGTGATCAAATACGACACGGTGTTTGCCGCGATTTTTGCCCATACGAGGGGCATCCCGAGTGCCGTCGCCCCATACAGCGCAAGGGTGTGCAGCAGCCAAACACCGGCGGCAACGGCGGCATACCGCCCGGCGGTCAGCACGCGCGGCGCCGGCGCCTGCTGCATATCGCGCTTTAACAGCCGGTAATGCAGCGTGCCGCTGCACAGCCCGGCGGCGGCATTGCAAAGCAGCAGGTTCCATCCGTATCCCACGGTAAGACTGCCGAAAAACAACAGGCAAAACAGTAAAACATCCAGTGCGAAGCAGAGGAAAGACGGCGCCGCCAAGCGGATGATCGTCGCGTAAATGATCACGGAATCGCGCACGGGGCGAAAGTGGGACAGATTGTTGCTGCCGTAATAGATGGTGCGGATCGGCACCTCGGTCAGCGGACCGTTGCAGCGCGCCCAGCGCATCAGCACGTTCAGTTCATATTCGTAGTGCTCGCCCGATACCGACAGCATAAACGGCACAAGGCGGTGCGAAAAGCCGCGCAGACCTGTTTGGGTGTCGCGTACAAACGCTCCGGTGGCAAGGAAAAAGGCGATCTTCGTAATAAAGTTGCCCATCAAATTGCGCGGCGGCATGTTGCGGTTGATGGCGCGACAGCCAATGACCAGTGCGTCGCTGCGCTTGCGCGCGGTTTTTGTAACATTCAAAATATCGTGCAGGCAGTGTTGTCCGTCCGCGTCGGCGGTCGTCACCGTGTAGGGCGGCTGAAAATGCTCCCGAATGTACCGCAAACCGGTTTTCAGGGCGGCGCCCTTGCCGCCGTTTTGCGCGCAGGTGACCACCTGCGCAAACAGCTGCGCCTTGTCAAACAGCGCGCGGTACATGGCGCCGCTGCCGTCGTCCACGATCACCACCTGCTGTCCCTTGTCGCGCAAAGCACGTGCCAGATCCGGTAAGCGTTCGTCCGGCTTATAGGACGGAATTAAAATGATACTTTGCATGAGCGGTTCCTTTCCGATGGGATCCTCTCCCTCGTTTCAGCGGCGGCGCCTGTCCGTTCCGGCTCCCAGCGCCGCAAATACAATGCACAGCACAAACAGCAGCACCGCCAAGCCAAGGTTGATGTACGGCATGTTGAGCAGCTTGAACTGAATGATGTTCCACGAAGTATCGTTGTATTCCACCACAATGCCGTTCAACAGACTGACAGCGTACATCACGCCGGCACAGCTGCCGCCGTACAGCAGCGAGGCGGTAATGCCGAAGCCCGCCGCCACGCGCCGCTGCCGCACAAGCACCATGATGATAAACAGAAAAAACAGCACCAGTGAGATCAGGAATAAAATGGCGACCGCCAGTGCGGCGATCCTGCCCTGCGTGTATGCCAAATTGATATTTTCGGGCACGATGGAGGCTATCCATTCGTTGTCCTCGCCCACGACAAACTGCACAACGTTGTTGTCCTCATACAGCTTTCTGCACAGATCCAGCAGGGAAAGGGTGCCTTCCGACACGCTCCAGTCCAGCAGCTGGTAATAATACGATACCCACTGCGCCAGCGGCAAAATAAAGCACAGCACCGACAGCAGTGCCGTCAGGTGTGATACCACCAGGTACGGCACACGGCTTTTGCGCCGCACGGGATACGCTTGTACGGGCGGATACGGCGGCAGTGGTGGGGGCGTCTCCTTTTGCGGCGGCGCAGATGTCTGCCCGTCATTGGCAAACAGGGTTTTGTCGCCGTAGTCTGTCGGATCCGCAAAGTACTCGTTGGGACTCGCCGCCTCCTCCGGCTTTGGTTCCTTTTCCGTGCCGGGACGGTGGGTTTTGCCGTAACGCAGCGGAATGCGCACCTCGCTGCGGTGCAGCTTTTCGCCGCAGCTGCGGCAATAGGTCGCGCTGTTATGGTTGTTTTTTCCGCAATGCTCACAAATCATAAAATCACCTCTGAATGTTGGATCGCTAAAACATGGTCAACAGCTCCACGCCGATGGTGTACAGCGTCAGCAGCAGAAAGACGGATGCGAGAATAAACCACTTTTTCTCAAACAGCAAGCCCACAAATTCGCGCAAAAAGGCATTGGGATAAAAATACCATTTGGTTTTGGCGGAAATGCCCTGCGCGTCGAGCTTGTGTTTATTCGATAAAATATAGCCGCGGAAAATATGGTAGTTGGTGGTGGCAAACGCCGCCTTGACAGTATCCTGCGCGCCTGCGTCCGCCAAAATGCGATCGCGTGAAAACTGAATGTTTTGGTCGGTGTTAACGCTCTTGTCTTCCTTTACGATTTGTTCCTCGGGATAGCCCTGCTCCGTCAGGTAGCG
Source organism: uncultured Clostridia bacterium (assembly GCA_946414505.1). Taxonomy (GTDB): domain Bacteria; phylum Bacillota; class Clostridia; order Oscillospirales; family Acutalibacteraceae; genus Ruminococcoides. The sequence continues at coordinate 19,389 of CAMKOU010000001.1, forward strand.
CCGCATCGCTTCGCTTTCCGAAATCACCTCGTCGCTGCCCTGACCGCCGGAGGGAACAAATTTGGCGTGCTTGCCCGTTTTTTCGTACTGGGCGCGTTCAAACCGGATGGCGGCGTCCACTCTGCCGCGCAAGATCGGGGTCAGCGTGCCGTCGTTGCGGATGCAGCAGCCGAGGATAATGATATAATCCTTGTTGTGCGGCGGCTTGTATTTTGTGGAAAAAAACGCGCTGACGATGGTGGACAGCAGCATACATTCCAAAAAGCTGAGCACATAACCGAGGGAATAGGCGAGCCGCAGTGCAATGCTGCCGAAGGTGATGTCTTCCGTATAGAGAAACGCGTAAGACAACCCGTAGACGCTGACAAATCCGAGAAACCATCCCACGGCGAGACCAATGCCCAGCATATTTTGCGGACGCCTGCCCTCATGCCGCAGCAGCCAAATGTTGCTGACGGCAATGGCAAGCGACAGCAGCAGCATAAACGGCAAGGTGTAGGAAGAAAACTCATAGCCGCAATCGGCGAGATTCAGCAAAAAGAAACGGAAGCTGCTGAAGCTGCCCCGCATAATCAAATCATATATCGAAAGGACGACGGTAAACAGCGTGAACAGCGCCACACCGCCGCAGGCGACCATGGCGTAGGTAAACCGCGCTTTAAAAAAGCACTCGATAAAGGTATAGCCGGTAAAGAGGAATACCAGCGCCACACCGCCGATGATGACGAGCTGTACCTGAAAATAGCCGTCAAAGTTCATGGTGTCGGTTTGGAACACGGTGCCGAAGCCGTCCACATACAGGGGGATCTCCTGCGTGCCGTATTCCTCGCTGGTTTTCGGATCCAATACCTCTATTATGATTTTTGTGCTGCCGCTGTTTAGGGAATGTACGTTGACGAACAAGGTTTCCTCGCCGTAATAATAGTTTTCCATGGCGACAATGCTTTCATCTTCGACTTTCAAGCGGGTATCCTCTATCTTAACGGAATCTGTAGGAAAATAGATGGGACTTGCCGTAAAGGTGTTGCCGTCTATCACCACATAGATGATACTGCCTGCCGCCATTGCCAGCAGTATGGCGATCAGGACGAAAAAACGCAGATAGGTTTTCTTTTTTTCTTTCATTTCCTTCCTCCGCAGCGTTGGATGTCTATATTGTATTGTACCATAGCACATAGGGGAAACGCAAGGCATTTTTAGATGCGTCTGCCGAGCACCTCGCGCTGCTCGCGGAAAAACGCTTCAAACGTGCCTTCGTCCAGCTTTTGACGGATGATCTCCATCAAATCGTTGTAAAAATACAGGTTGTGCAGCACCGCAAGGCGCATACCGAGCATTTCGCCGCTTTTGAGAAGATGCCGCAGATAGGCGCGTGAAAAGCTGCGGCAGACAGGACAGTCACACCGCTCGTCAATGGGCGCTTCGTCCAAAATGTATTTGGCGTTGTTGAGGTTGCGCACGCCCTCCCGGGTGAACAGCTGTCCGTGCCGCGCGTTGCGGCTGGGCATCACGCAGTCAAACAGATCGACGCCGCGGTGCACCGCCTCCAAAATATTCACGGGCGTGCCCACGCCCATCAAATAACGGATCTTGTCCTTTGGCGCGTGCGGCTCCACCGTTTCGATGATCTCATACATCACCTCGGTGGGCTCGCCCACCGCCAGGCCGCCGATGGCGTAGCCGTCCAGATCGAGCGCCGCGATCTCCTGCATATGGGCGATGCGCAGGTCGTGGTAGGTGCCGCCTTGGTTGATGCCGAACAGCATTTGCTGCTTGTTGAGGGTGTCCTCGCGGGTGTTCAGCGCTGCCAGCTTGACCTTGCAGCGCTGCAGCCAGCGCGTGGTGCGCGCCACGCTGTCCCGGACATAGGGGTAAGGCGAGGGGTTTTCCACGCATTCGTCAAACGCCATCGCGATGGTGGAGCCGAGGTTGGACTGGATGGCCATGCTCTCCTCCGGTCCCATAAAGATCTTTCTGCCGTCGATGTGGGAGTTGAAGGTCACGCCCTCTTCTTTGATGTTGCGCAGCTTGGCGAGCGAAAACACCTGAAAGCCGCCGCTGTCGGTCAGGATGGGACCGTCCCAGCGCGTGAAGCGGTGCAGCCCGCCGAGCGCCTTCACATTCCCGTCGCCCGGACGCAGGTGCAGGTGATAGGTGTTGCACAGTTGCACCTGACATTTGATGTTTTTTAAGTCGAGCGCCGACACAGCGCCCTTGATGGCGCCGCAGGTCGCCACGTTCATAAACGCCGGCGTCTGCACCGTGCCGTGCGGCGTTATGAATTCGCCGCGCCGCGCGTGGTTTTCGGTTTTCAATAGCTTAAACATACTTCCTCCGTGGAATAAACCTCGATACTTACGGCGCATAGGATAAAAGCGGCGCAGAATAACGCCGCTTTAGAATAAGTCGCTGTGCGTGCCGGTTCTTATTAACACCAAAATCAACTAAAATCTTTATCAATCGCTTTTGCTGTTTCGTCATTGGGGGTATCCGCCGTAATTTCAAAAGGAATGGAATGCTGTCTTAAAGCTTGACGAATAAAAATATTGATCGCTGTAGACAAATCCATACCCAGCTCTGCAAAAAGCTCCTGCGCCTGTTTTTTGATATCTGCGTCTATGCTTATATTCGTACTAACTTTTGCCATCATTATAGCACAAACATAACATAGTTGCAATATCAGGCTTGAAATCACTGATACGGATGAAACGATCATCAAAGTCAGTGAAACAAAAAATGAGACCGAAACGCTCATGACATTGCAAGCTGTCCTCAAAAAAGCGTTTGGTCTCACCGGAAACGAGAAGCAGTAAAAACTTCTCAGATGCTATTATAGCATACCGGTAGTCCAAAATCAAGGTTTCACTGAAAAATCCGACGACAATGACAAAAAGCCGCAAACCCCATACTTAGTGAGGTTTGCGGCTGTTGTATTATGGCTCAATTATCCTTTACCGGATAAACATAGCGTCCCCAAAACTAAAAAATCTATACCGTTCCTCTACCGCGATTTGGTAGGCGTGCATGACGTTGTCGTAGCCCGCAAAGGCGGACACGAGCATGATCAGGGTGCTTTCGGGCAGGTGGAAGTTCGTCACAAGTCCGTCGAGCACCTTGAATTCGTAGCCGGGGTAAATGAAAATATCGGTAAAGCCCTCGCAGGGCTTGATTTCGCCGTATTGCGTCGCCACGCTTTCCAGCGTGCGGCAGGAGGTGGTGCCGATGGCGATCACACGGCCGCCGTTTGCCTTGGTTTCGTTGATGAGCCGCGCGGTTTCGGCGGGGATCTCATAGTGTTCGCTGTGCATTTTGTGCTGCGTGACGTCATCTACCTTGACGGGACGGAAGGTGCCCAAGCCCACATGCAGGGTGACATAGGCGATGTTCACGCCCTTTTGGCGGATCTTCTCCATCAATTCCTCGGTGAAGTGCAGTCCCGCCGTCGGCGCGGCGGCAGAGCCCAATTCGTGGCTGTAAACGGTCTGATAGCGCTCCTTGTCCTTTAGCTCTTCGGTAATATAGGGCGGCAGCGGCATTTGTCCGATCTTGTCCAGCGTGGCAAAAAAGCTTTCGTCGCAGTCGAAATCCACCACGCGGTTGCCGTCGTCCTTCACCTGCGCCACGGTAGCGGTCAGAATGCCGTCGCCAAAGGTGAACCGCGCGCCCTCACGTGCCTTTTTGCCGGGCTTGCACAGCGTTTCCCAGCGGTTGCCGCTGATTTGCCGCAGCAGCAAAAACTCCACCCTTGCGCCGGTGGCGTCCTTCACGCCGTAAATGCGCGCCGGCAGCACGCGCGAGTCGTTGGCGACGATCAGATCGCCCGCGTGCAGATAGTCGAGGATGTCATAAAAATGACGGTGCGCCACAGCGCCCGTTTGCCGGTCGAGCACCAGCAGGCGCGAGTGATCGCGCGGCTCCACAGGTGTTTGTGCAATCAGTTCCTTTGGCAAATCATAATAAAAATCGCTCGTTTTCATAGCCTATCCTTTCCGTTCCGTCTTAAAGAAAATAATTGACAATAAACATAGAAAATGGTATAGTATATAGTAGGGTAATTTGGAAATCACTCTGTATTTTGCGGTTGCAGCGGCATGATCACATGCTTTTTCTATCATAGAACATTTTTTTCAAAATGGCAACCGTTTTTTTAAATTTGTTACAATCGGAGGAATCAACAGTGAGAAAGTTTAATGTCGGAATCATCGGAGCTACCGGTATGGTAGGACAGCGTTTTGCGCTTTTGCTGGAAAACCATCCCTGGTTTACGGTAACGGCGCTTGCCGCCAGCGCCAGAAGCGCCGGCAAAAAATACGGCGACGTTGTCGAGGGCAGATGGCACATGACAACTCCGCTTCCCGAAAAGTACAAGGATATGGTCATTCTCGACGCGGAGAACGTGGAGGAGGTCGCTTCTAAGGTGGACTTCTGCTTCTGTGCGGTCAATATGAAAAAAGACGAGATCCGCGCGCTGGAGGAAAAATACGCCAAAGCGGAATGCCCCATCGTTTCCAACAACTCGGCTCACCGTTTCACCCCTGACGTTCCCATGGTGATCCCCGAAATCAACGCGGATCACATTCAAATCATCGAGGCACAGAGAAAACGCCTGGGTACCAAGCGCGGTTTTGTGGCGGTCAAGTCCAACTGCTCGCTGCAAAGCTACGTGCCCGCCATCCATCCCTTAAAGGCGCTGGGCGTTGACAAAGTGCTCGCCTGCACCTATCAGGCGATTTCGGGCGCCGGCAAAACCTTTAAAACATGGCCGGAAATGGTTGACAACCTCATTCCGTACATCGGCGGCGAGGAGGAAAAATCCGAGCGCGAGCCGCTGAAGATCTGGGGACATATCGAGGACGGCGAGATCAAGCTGACCGACGACATCGCCATCACCTCGCAGTGCCTGCGCGTGCCCGTGTCTGACGGCCACACCGCAGCGGTGTTTATGTCCTTTAAGGACGGCGTGAAAAAGCCCACCGTCGAAGAGATCATCGGCATCTGGGAGAATTATCAGGGCAGAGCGCAGGAGCTTGACCTTCCCAGTGCGCCCAAGCACTTCCTCCACTACTTTACCGAGCCCGACCGTCCGCAGATCCATTCCGAGAGAAATCTCGAAAACGGCATGGCGGTTTCCGTCGGCAGACTCAGAGAGGACACCCAGTACGACTACAAGTTCGTCTGCATGTCCCACAACACCCTCAGAGGCGCAGCAGGCGGCGCCGTATTGCTTGCCGAGCTGCTTTGCGCGGAAGGGTATATGGACTAAGACATTATATTAACGATATGGAGGCATATTATGGCTGACCACATTTTCACCGGTTCGGGTGTGGCGCTGATCACACCCATGCACTCAGACGGTTCTGTCAACTATTCGGCGCTGGGGGATTTGCTGGAATTCCACGTGCAGAACCAAACAGACGCGATCATCGTCTGCGGCACCACAGGCGAGGCGGCAACTCTTTCCGAAAAAGAGCACCTTGAGGTGCTGGAATTTACCACCGAAAAAATCAACGGCAGGATCCCCGTGATCGCCGGCACCGGCAGCAACGACACCGCCTTTGCGGTGATGCTGTCCAAGGAAGCGCAAAAATACGGTGTGAATGCGCTGCTGACCGTGACGCCCTATTACAATAAAACCTCGCAGGCAGGCTTGGTCAAGCACTTCAACGTGATCGCCGACGCCGTGGATCTGCCGATCATTTTGTACAACGTTCCCTCGCGTACCGGCTGCAACATCATGCCGAAAACCTATGCGGAGCTGTGCAAGCACCCCAACATCGTGGCGGCAAAGGAAGCCAGCGGCGATATTTCACAGGTGGCGCTCATTCGTTCACTGTGCGGCGACAAGCTCGACATCTATTCGGGCAACGACGACCAAACCGTTCCCTTCATGTCGCTGGGTGCGCTGGGCGTTATTTCGGTATTTGCCAACATCTGTCCCAAGGAGATGCACGACATTTGTCAGCTGTGCCTGGAAAATGACTTTGCGGCGGCGCAAAAGCTGCATTTCCACTACATCGAGCTGATGAATATCATGTTCAGCGACGTCAACCCGATCCCGGTGAAAACCGCGATGAATCTGTTTGGCTTCGATGCCGGCGAGTGCAGACTGCCGCTCGTTCCCATGAGCGTGGCAGCGTATCACAACCTCAAGGATTGCCTTGCCAAGTACGATCTGCTGGATAAATACGTAAAATAATGCGCAATTGGTAATGCGTAAGGACAGGGCGCACCCGGTGTGCGCCCTGTTTTAGTATAAAAAAGGAAGTGTAAGTATGGTAAACGTTGCCATTGTGGGCTGCAACGGCAAAATGGGCGGCTTTGTTGCCCAAGCGGTCAAGGAAAGCGCCGTGTGCGAAGCGCTGTTCGGCGTGGACGCATTTGGTGAAAGCCGCTATGATTTCCCTGTGTACAAAAGCTTTGACGAGGCGGCGGCAGCGCCCGACGTCATCATCGACTTTTCCAATCCGGCGGCGCTCGACGGGTTGCTCGGCTACGCGCTGGCGCACAAGACGCCGTGCGTGATCTGCACCACCGGTTATTCGCAGGAGCAGGTGGCGCAAATCAAGGCGGCGGCGGAGCAGATCGCCGTATTTTATTCGGGCAACATGTCGCTCGGCATCAATTTGTTGATCGCACTGGCAAAGCAGGCGACCAAGGTGCTCGGCAACAGCTTCGATATTGAAATCGTGGAAAAGCACCACAACCTCAAGGTGGACGCGCCCAGCGGTACGGCGCTGATGATCGCCGATGCGGTGAACGATACGCTGGAAACCGAGGCGCAGTATGTGTATGACCGCCACAGCTACCGCAAAAAGCGCTCCAAAAATGAAATCGGCATCCATTCGGTGCGCGGCGGCACCATCGTGGGCGAGCATGAGGTCATCTTTGCCGGTCACGACGAGGTGGTGACCATCACCCATCAGGCGCAGAGCAAGGAGGTTTTTGCTGTCGGCGCCGTCAACGCAGCGGCGTTTTTGGCAGCACAGCCCGCCGGTATGTACGATATGGGGAAGCTTATCAATGCGTAATTCGTAATGCGTAATGCGTAATTGGATTTTGGGGAAACGTTTGTTTTTGGACAGACGTTTCCTTTTTTTGTGCGCGCCCTCCGGTCATGCCGTTGTCCTTTCGGAAAAGCCGTGCTTCCTGCAATCGAAAAAGGCGGCGTCAGCCACGGGGCTGAGCATTGCCAATCCCACCCGCAGCATGATAAATCGGAGCGAAGCGACCCTTCACTATGCACTATGCACCATGCACCATGCACTAAGCACCATGCACTTGTCACGAATTGATAACCTCTCCTTTCGCGTGTTCATATACTGTATTGTAGGAATAGAAACAACTGATTGAGGTGAAACAATTGGAGAATATCATTACCTTCGCGTCCGTCACCCACGCCATGAAAGCGCGGGAGCTGCTGCGCAGGCACCGCATTTCCGCCAATTTGATCCGCACGCCCGCCAAGCTGCGGCGCGGCTCCTGCGGTTATAGTCTGGTCATTCCCCGGCAATTTGCGCAGGCGGCGGCGCTGGTGCGCGACAACCGGCTGCCGTACCGTCATATGTTTGGCGATGACGCCCCATGATGTATTTTGACAACGGCGCCACCACCTTTCCCAAGCCGCCGTCGGTGGTGCGCGCCGTCAACAGTGCCTTGCAGGTGTACGGTGGCAATCCCGGGCGCGGCGGTCACCGCATGGCGGTCAGGGCAGGCGAGGTGATTTACCGGTGTCGTGAAAACGCGGCGGCGCTGTTCGGCGCCGAAAACCCCGAAAATATCATTTTTACCGACAGCTGCACCACTGCCCTCAACATCGTGTTGCACGGTCTGCTGCAGCGCGGCGACCATGTGGTGCTGTCCTCGCTGGAGCACAACGCCGTGGTGCGTCCGCTGCACTATTTGGTAAAAACGCGCGGTGTGCGGCTCTCGGTGGCGGAGGTGGCGGAGGGCGACGACGAACAAACCCTGCAAAGCTTCCGCAAAGCCATCAACGGCGACACCAAGCTGGTGGTGTGTACCGCTGCGTCCAATGTGTTCGGCGTGCGCCTGCCGATCGAACGCATTGCAGCGCTGTGCCGCATTTACGGCATTTTGTTCTGTGTGGACGCGGCGCAGGGCGCAGGGGTGGTGCCGCTGCGCGTTGCGGCAAGCGGCATCGACTTTTTGTGTGCGGCAGGGCACAAGGGGTTGTACGGTCCGATGGGCACGGGTATCTTAGTGATCAACAGCGACACGCTGCCTGCGCCGCTGACGCAGGGCGGCACCGGCAGTCTGTCGCGCAGTCCGGAGCAGCCAAACGAGCTGCCCGACAAATACGAAAGCGGCACGCCCAACCTGCCCGGTATCGCCGGCTTGAACGCGGGCATCCGGTTTGTGTCGGCACGCGGAGAAGCGCACCTGCTGCGCACGGAAATACAGCTGCTGCGCCGTTTGTATGACGGCTTGGCACAAATGCCGGAGGTGCAGCTTTACACGCAGCCGCCTGCGGCGGAAACACATGTGCCGGTGCTGTCCTTTAACCTCAGAGGATGCGATTGCGAGGAGGTCGCCGCACTGCTTGACCGCCGCTTCGCTATCGCCGTGCGCGCCGGCCTGCACTGCGCACCGGCGGCGCACCGCGCCTACGGCACCGCAAGCACCGGCACCGTGCGCGCCGTTGTGTCGGCATACACCAACCTGTCGCAAATCAACGCCTTTCTGTTTGCTGTCAATAAAATCACAAAACTTCTTCCTAAAAAGGTTGCAATTGAGGAGCAAAATGTGGTAAAATAAAAAAAGGTTAGCAGAAAGGAGGGGCATACATGGAAATACTGCATAATCTGTGGTCGATCGTCAAGACCATTCAGTTTCGTGATGTGGTGGATATCCTCGCCATCGCGCTGCTGATTTTCGGATTGTTCCGCCTGATCCGTGAAACCCGTGCCGTGCAGCTGCTCAAGGGCATTTTGCTGCTGCTCGCGGTGTATATGCTCTCCTCCCTGTTTAATCTTGTCATGCTGTCCTCGCTGCTGCGCTTGTTTTTCGAGGCGTCGGTCGTCATTTTGGTGGTGATCTTTCAGCCCGAGATCCGCAAGGCGCTCGAGCAGGTGGGCAGAAATAAAAAATGGAAACGCTTTATCCGTTATTTTGCCGACTACGGAAAAAATGACGAGGTGGAGAAGGAAATCAAAAAGTCGATCGTTGACGCCGCCGATACCGCCGTTATTTTTTCGCGCTCCCGCACGGGTGCGCTGATCGTATTTGAGCGCGAAACCATGCTGTCCGACATTGCTGCGTCGGGCACTATTGTGGATGCGACTACCTCGGTGGCGCTGTTCGGCAATGTCTTTTACAACAAGGCGCCGCTGCACGACGGTGCGTGTATCATTCGCGACGGCAAGCTGTTTGCGGCGGGCTGCATTTTGCCGCTGACTACCAAAAACAACGAGGTGGATATCAGCCTCGGCACCCGTCACCGCGCGGCGCTGGGCATTTCCGAGCAAAGCGATGCGGTGGTGCTGGTGATCAGCGAGGAAACCGGCGTGGTGTCCCTTGCCGTGGGCGGCGTGCTGACGCGCGACTACACGCGCGAAGCCCTGATCAAAAAGCTGAACGAACTGCTGCTCGACGAAAACGAGGAGGACGACGAAAGGCCGCGCCGCTTCCGAAAAGGGAGGAAGAAACATGAAGCATAAATCCCTTGTCGGACGCTGGATGCAAAACAACTATTTGCTGTTTATCATTTCCGTGGTGATTTCGCTGGTGATTTGGGTGTATATCAGCTTCAACTCCCCCAACACCGACACCACCTTTACCATCGGCGACGTGCCGATCCAAATCGAGCTGTCGGAGGAAGCGAGCAAGCAGGGCTTGCAGGTGTTCCCTCTGGATGAGCCCGTGGCGACGGTTACCGTATCAGGTAACCGCACGGTGCTCGGGCTGCTCAACGAAAACGACCTTACGGTGACCGCCGCTGCCGGCAGCGCCACTACCACCGGCACCTTTTCTCTGCCGGTTTCCGCCAACAAGCGTACCACGCGCGGCAACTTTCAAATCACCGCCTCTTCGCCGCAAAGCATCAACGTCATGCTCGACTACCGCAAGGAGAGCGAGTTTGAGATCACCGACGGCATCACCTATTACCTGGAGGACGGCTACTACGGCGTTGTTTCGCTGCCCTACAGCCGTGTGCTGGTTTCGGGACCGCAAACCGAGGTGCTGAAAATCAAAAAGGTGGTCGCCAAGGCGAGCATTTCGGAAAAGCTGAAGGAAACCCGTGTGGTAGACACACGGTTGGTGCTGTATGATGAAAACAACAAGGAGATCTCCAAAAAACTGCTGAATCTCAGTGTGGACAACTTTCAGGCGACGGTCAGCGTCATGCCCGAAAAAACGGTTCCGGTCGAGCCGGTGTTCCTCAACAAGCCCGACGGCGTGAAAATCACCGCCGACATGATGACGGTGGAGCCCGCCGAGCTGCAATTGGCAGGTCCTGCCGACACACTGGGCACCATCACCTCCGTGCAGCTCGACCCGATCGATTTCTCCAAGCTGAAAAATGAAAAGATCACGCTGGAGGACAAGGGCATCAACATTCCCGAAAACTGCCGCAGTATCAGCAATACCGCTACGGCGAAGGTGACGCTCGACCTCAGCGGCTATGAGCAAAAGAGCTTTACGGTCGATCAGTTTGTCGCCGACGGACTGCCAAAGGGGTATGACTGCACCATCACCTCCAAAAGTCTGCGCGTAACGATTATCGGTTCAAGCGAGCAGTTGAGTGCGCTGACATCCGCCAATATCACCGCCGTTATCAATACCTCCGATTTCTCCGGAAAGACCGGTTCGGTGGAAATGCCCGTCACGTTCCGCATTAAAGACGCCGACACCTGCTGGGCATACGGCTCGTATCTGGCGAATATCACCATCACCAAAAAATCATAGATTACAAAAAGCCGGCTCCTCACGTCAGGGTGAGAGAGCCGGCTCTTTTTGAGAGTGGTTTTAAAGTGCATGGTGCATAGAGTGAATAGTGCATAGTGAATGGTGCATGGTGAAGGGTCGCTGCGCTCCGATTTGTAATGCTGCGTGTGGTTATGGATGCGTGCTGCGCTTGGGATACGTTTCCTTTATTTATGCCTTAACACGGTTGGCGATGCGAAGCTTTTCTCATGCCGTCCTGCGGAAACTGTTACGGCAAGCTGTCGTATTTCCCGATATCGCACAGCAAGATCTCATGGCAGCCCAGCCGGGTGCTCAGCGGTGCGAGCTCCCTGTAGTCACCGTAGAGGAAGGTGAGATACTCGTCGTACCGTTTGGGGACAGGCAGGGGATAGCCCTCGAAATCCTTGTACACGACCTCCTTCAAGATGTCCGCGTCAAAGCTGCCGTTATACACATTTCTGCCCATGCCGTCATACAGGTAGCGGGCGTGTTTTTTTCTTTTAAAGAAACTGATCGTGTGATTCATCAGCCAATAGCTAAACCGCAGCGGCAGCAGCTTCACAAAAAAGTTGGTCACCGCCGACTGCACGCGGCTGCCGTTGTCCGCCTTGCGGTGGTTCCACTTGTTGAGTACCAGCGCGCGCGTAAACAGCGTCGCCGCAAGGTGGATCTTCCGCCCTAACCGCGAGTTGGCGGTTTTGTCGTGGCAGAAAATGTCAAACGCAATGCCGACGTTGATGTCGGTGTGGTTTTTGGCGAGCGCAGTGGCAAACACCGTGCCCTCCACGCGCAGCTTGTTGAACTCATAAAAGCAGTTTTTGTCGGTTTTGCCCGACTGAAAGGTCATGCCCGGCGGCAGCTCGCTTTGGGCGATCGCGGCAAAGCGGTCGTAGTCCTCGCGCAGCATCATGATATCCGCGTCGTCGTCCCACGGAATGAAGCCGTGGTGCCGAATGGCGCCCAGCAGGGTGCCGCCGCCGAGGAAGTATTTGATGTGGTGCTTGCGGCAAATGCGGTCAACCTCCAGCAGATAGGCAAGCTGCATTTGCTGTATCGCGTGCAGCCTGCCGTCGTGGGTGTTCGGCAGCTGCAAGCCGCGCGTGTCCGGCATATGGGACATCACGCACAGCTCCAGCGCGGTTTCTATTTTAATGGCAGGCGCACAGCCGCCGTTGATGATCTTTCCGTTGGAGAGCGCACAGGCGTTCTGCCCGGCGCCGCCGGTCAGGGTGATCTGCGCCTTTTCGCCGTAAACGTCGTGCAAGATCGCCGCGAGCATGGCGGCGGACACGGTGCTGTTGACGCCCGTGACGTTGTAGACGGCGTTTGCCGCCAAGCTGCCGTTCAGCGCATACACGATCGCGCGGAACACATCGGTCAAATAGACATAGGAGAGCTTGTTGCCGTTTTGCAGTGTGCAGGGCTTGCCGTTTGCGACCGCTGTCAGCACGCTGTCCAGCCAATTCGGTATACCGCTGCACGCACCGAGAACGATACCCGTGCGCAAAGTGGTGAGGGAAAAACCGCCCGCCTTTTGCTGACACTGCCACAGACATTCGATGACGCGCAGCAGCTGGTTTTCCTGCGCGGCAGCGTCCGTATTGACAAGCGGCGCGTATTCATTTTCGGCGTAAACGCGGTTGGGCTTGCCGTTGCCGTAAACGCGGCTGTCGCTGAGCAGCACCACCGGTGCGCCGCAGCGCCGGGCAATGTCGGAAAGCGCGTTGACGCGCTGTATTTCCTCTGCAAACGAAGCGGAAAAGGAGCCGGCGGTTTCGCAGCAAAAGCCTGTGTGTACGATGGCGTCAAGCTTTTTTATGTTTGCCAAGCCCTCCGGCGTGACAGAGGAAAACCGGTCGCTGTTGCGGCATTCGGCGGAAAAGCCGGCGTCGTCGCCCGCGTATATCACCCGGATGTCGCGTTTTTGGTGCTCGCTTTGATACACCAGCGCATAGCAAAGACAGCGGGCAAGTGCATGTCCGCTGACGAGAATCGTTGTATGCCGCAGCTTGTCCAGCTGCTCTTTTTCGACCTGCGGCATCGCCGCCCAGTCCAGTTGAAATTCGTTCATGATCTATTTTTTCTTTTTCTTTTTTTGTTCTTCCTTGTAGTCGTGATACACCTTCAGGGTGTCCTCCGTTTTGCCGTCATAAATGACCGTGCCCTTGCGCAGATAGATGGCGCGCGGACAGATCTCCTTCACGGAATCGGCGTTGTGGCTGACATAAAGCACCGTGGTGCCGGCGGAGATGATCTCTTTGATCTTATCCTTGCACTTGCGCTTGAAGCTCGCGTCGCCCACCGCCAGCGCTTCGTCCACGACCAGCACGTCCGGCTCGATGTTGACGTTGATAGCAAAGCCCAAACGCATTTTCATACCGCTCGAGTAGGTGCGCACGGGTTGGTCGATGTAGTCGCCCAGCTCGGCAAAGTCGATGATGCGCTCCTCGATCTGCTTGATGTAGTCATCCTCCAAGCCCAGAATATAGCCCTTTAGATAGATGTTTTCCCTGCCGGTCATTTCGTTGGAAAAGCCCGCCGTCAGCTCCAGCAGCGCCGCCACCTTGCCGTCCACGACGATCTCGCCCTCGTCGGCAAAGGCAACGCCCGTGATCATTTTCAGCAGGGTGGATTTGCCGGCGCCGTTGTCGCCGACAATGCCCACCGATTCGCCGCGCATGATCTCAAACGAAACATTGTTGAGCGCCTTGTTGGTTTTGGGGTTGCGGGGTTTAAAAAACAGTGCGCGAAAGCGATCCTGATCGCTTTTATACAGAATATAGGTTTTGCTGACGTTTTTGAAGGTGATAATCGGCTTTGCCGTGTCCAGTTGATCCATTGCTCCTCCTCCTTACAGCACATCGGGAAGCTTTTTTCTGAGACGGTTATAGTTGAAAATACCCAGCAGCGTAACGGCGATCAGCTCGGCGGCAAACACGACCAGCTCGGTTTTGTATTCCCAAAAGCCGCGGTGATACAGGAAGGTGTTGCGGTAGCCGTTGGCGAAGAAGTTGATGGGATTGAGCAGCATCGCCCACTTTAATCCGCCCGTAAAGCTGTAGGAATCGTACATGATACCCGACAGCCAAAAAACGCCCGACATGATGGAAACAATCAGGCTTTCAAAGTCCTTGGAAAACGCCGCCATCGGCGCGGTTGACCACGAAAGTGCCAGGAAGAAGAAAAACAACAGCGGACAGTAGAAGAAAAACTGCAAATCAAACCACTCAAAGGGAGCGCTGCCGCCGGAAACACGGTGGAAAATCACATAGGCATATAAAATAACGCACAAAAACAGGTGGACAAACAGCCGCGACAGTCCCGTGTAGGTCAAAATGGTAGACACGGGAAACTTGACCTTGGTAATAAACTGGCGGTTGGTGCGCAGCGTTTTGGTGCCCTGCACAATGCTGTCCTGAATGAAAAACCACGGGATGATGCCCACGAACATAAAGGTGAAAAAGTCAAGCGTAAACGGGTCGCGATGCATACCGTTGAGGTGCACGTTGACCGAGCGCAGCGCCTTGATGCCTACCGAAAAGGCAAACCAATAGACAAACACGGTAAAGGCGGGCTTCACCACCGCCCAAAACGGACCGATCACGGCGCCTTTGTAGGTTTTGATCAATTCATTTTTTGCTAAAAGAAAAATCTGTTTGCCGAACCCCTTGTGTTCCTTTAAAATAGAGGTAAACAATAAAACACTTCCTTTTCACAGTACATACGGTATACGCATACCATTTCCATACTACTACATACATTATAGCGGATTTCCGCTATTTGTCAATCAGTCAAAACTCTGAGATTGGCTGTAAAACCGCGAAAATAATTGTAAATTTTGGTTGACAAACCGATTTTTCATGCTATAATATATCTGTTGCATTATGCGACAAATCCTTGCGGTGCAAACCGCCATTATGTCCAGAAGGAGGTGCTAAGAAATGGCAGTAACAGCGAATTATGAGACCGTTATGATCGTTACCATGAAAAAGGGCGAGGAGGTTGTCCAGTCCGTCGTGGAGCGTTTCAAGACCCTCATCGAGCAAAACGCCACTTTGAAGAACGTTGACGAATGGGGCAAGAGAAAGCTTGCGTACCTCATCAACAAGGAAAGCGAAGGCTATTATGTTCTCTTTGAGTTTGAATCCACCGCCGCGTTCCCCGCAGAGCTTGACCGTAAGTTCAGGATCAACGAAGACGTGATGCGTTCCATGATTATCAAGAAGGAAGTCGAATAAGCATTTGGTAGGGCGAAAGCCTGAACGTGAAAGGATTTTTATTATGTTGAACAGAGTAATTTTGATGGGCAGATTAGTTGCCGATCCCGAGTTAAAAACCACCGCCTCCGGCATCAGCGTGTGCAGCTTCCGCATTGCCGTTGACCGCAATTATGTCAAGCAGGGCGAGGAGCGCAAGGCGGATTTTATTGATATTGTTTGCTGGCGACAGCAGGCAGAATTTGTTTGCCGTTATTTTGGCAAGGGCGCCATGATCGCCGTGGACGGCCAGCTGCAAACGCGCACCTATCAGGCAAAGGACGGCACCAACCGCTATGTGGTGGAGGTCGTTGCCGACAGTGTTTCGTTTACAGGCGAGCGCCGTGACAGCGGCAGCAATTACGGCAACAACTACGGCGGCAACCAAGCCTACAACGCACCGTCTTACGGCGGCAACCAGTCCTACAGCGCGCCGGCTCCGCAGCAGCCGAGCTATCAACAGGCAGCGCCGCAGCCCTCGTACCAGAGCGGCAGCAACAGCGATTTTCAGGACATGCCCCTTGATGACGACTTACCGTTCTGATTATTAAGATGATTACGTAATTTTGATTATTCTCACGAAAGGAGAACCGACAATGGCCGATAGACCCAACAATCGCGGCAGAAAGTCCCGCAAAAAAGTTTGCGGCTTCTGCGTGGATCAGGTAGAGCACATTGATTATAAGGACATCGCGCGTCTGCGCCGCTATATGTCCGAGAGAGGAAAAATTCTTCCCCGCCGTGTCACCGGCACCTGCGCAAGACATCAGCGTGACCTCACCACAGCAATCAAGCGCGCGCGTCATCTGGCGCTGCTGCCCTACACTGCTGACTAATCCGTTTTTATTGCGCCGTGCGTTTGCACGGCGTTATTTTTTGTCGCATTACCGCTTTTGATACCGGTGGATCGCTCTTGTAATCCAGCGAAAAAAGTGTATAATAGAATTGAAATGGAAAGGAGGCGACAGTGTGCAGCAATACCACGTTACCGGCATGTCCTGCGCGGCGTGCAGCGCGCGGGTGGAAAAGGCGGTGTCCGGGGTGGACGGCGTCACCTCGTGCGCGGTCAACCTGCTGACCAACTCCATGGGCGTCGAGGGCACGGCGTCGCCGCAGGCGGTCATCCGTGCGGTCGAGGACGCGGGCTACGGCGCGTCCGTCAAGGGCGGTGCTGTCAAGCAGGAAAGCGCTGACGACACCTTGAAGGATACCGAATCACCAAAGCTGCTCAAACGGCTGATCGCCTCGCTGGTGTTTTTGCTCGTGCTGATGTATGTGTCCATGGGGCACATGCTCGGCTTGCCGCAGCCGCCGTTTTTGGCGCACGATCCCGTCGCGGCAGGGCTGGCGCAGCTGCTGCTCGCGGCGATCGTGATGGTCATCAACCAAAAGTTTTTTATCAGCGGCTTCAAAGCCCTGCTGCACCGCGCGCCGAACATGGACACCCTGGTGGCGCTCGGTTCGGGCGTGTCCTTTGCCTACAGCACCGTCATCCTGTTTTTGATGACCGACGCGCAGGCAAACGGCGTCCATGCGGCTGCCATGGCGTATAGCCACGGCATGTATTTTGAATCGGCAGCGATGATCGTCACGCTGATCACCGTCGGCAAGCTGCTCGAAGCCAAGTCCAAGGGACGCACCGCCAATGCGCTGAAAAGCCTGATGGATCTCGCGCCCAAAACCGCCGTCGTGGAAAAGGACGGCACGCCGGCCGAGGTGCCGGTGGAGCAGGTGCAGCCGGGCGACGTGTTTATTGTCCGCGCCGGCGGCAGCATTCCCGTGGACGGCGTGATACTCGAGGGCAGCTGCGCGGTGGACGAATCGGCGCTGACCGGCGAAAGCGTCCCTGTGGATAAAGCCGCGGGCGACAGCGTTTCGGCGGCGACCGTCAGCCGTTCGGGCTATGTGCGGTGCCGCGCGACCCACGTGGGAGAGGACACCACCCTGTCGCAAATCATCCATATGGTCAGTGACGCGGCAGCGACCAAGGCGCCCGTTGCCAAAATCGCCGACAGGGTGTCGGGCGTGTTTGTGCCGGTGGTCATCGGTATCGCCGTCTTCACGGCGGCGGTGTGGCTGCTGCTCGGGCAGTCCGTCGGCTTTGCCCTGGCGCGCGCGATCTCCGTTTTAGTGATCAGCTGTCCGTGCGCCCTGGGACTTGCCACACCGGTGGCGATCATGGTCGGCAGCGGCGTCGGCGCTCGCAACGGAATTCTGTTTAAGAGTGCCGTCGCGCTGGAAGCAACCGGCAGGCTCCAAACGATTGTGCTCGATAAAACGGGTACCGTGACGCGCGGAGAGCCTGTGGTGACGGATATCCTCGCCGACGGCAGCGAAACGGCGCTGGCGGAAATCGCCTATGCGCTGGAGCACAAGAGCGAGCATCCGCTCGGCAGGGCGGTGGTCGCCTATGCCGAGGCGCGGCAGCTGCCGCTGCATACCGTCGCGGATTTTCAAACCCACGCCGGCAACGGCTTGACCGCCGTGCTGGACGGTGAAGCCGTGCGCGGCGGCAAGCTTGCGTTTGTGCAGGCGGTGTGCGCCGTGCCCGATTCCTTCCGACAAGCCGCCGCACGTTTAGCGGATGAGGGCAAAACACCCTTATATTTCTCAAAAGGAAATAAACTGCTGGGCGTGATCGCCGTGGCGGATGTGGTGAAGCCCGACAGCCCCGCAGCCATTGCCGCATTGCGGAACATGGGCTTGCGCGTGGTGATGCTGACGGGTGACAACGAAAAAACAGCCGCCGCCATCGGAAAAACGGCAGGGATCGACGAGGTGATCGCAGGCGTGCTGCCCGGCGGCAAGGCGGCAGTGATACAAAAACTGTGCGGCGAAGGCAGCACCGCCATGGTGGGCGACGGCATCAACGACGCGCCTGCCCTCACGACCGCCGATGTGGGCATTGCCATCGGCGCCGGCACCGACGTCGCTATCGAAGTGGCGGACGTGGTGCTGATGAAGAGCCGCCTCAGCGACGTACCTGCCGCGATCCGTCTGGGCAGGGCGACGCTGCGCAATATCCGTGAAAACCTGTTTTGGGCGTTCATTTACAACGTCATCGGCATTCCGCTGGCAGCCGGCGTGTTCATTTATTCGTTCGGCTGGCAATTGGAGCCCATGTTCGGTGCGGCGGCAATGTCGCTGTCGAGCTTTTGCGTCGTCATGAACGCATTACGGCTGAATTTTGCGAAACTATATCCAAAAAACCAACCTGCAACGGAGCCATCCGTTGACGATACACCCACAGTAAAGGAGCAAACCACCATGACAATCACCATGAACATCAACGGTATGATGTGCGAGCACTGCGAGGCGCGCGTCAAAAAAACGCTGGAAGCCATTCCGCAGGTCGAAAAAGCCGAGGTCAGCCACACCGAAAACCGCGCGGTCGTCACGCTGAAAGAGGACGTTCCCTTTTCGGTGCTGAAGGAAGCGGTGGAAGCGCAGGACTACGAGGTAGTCGAATAAAAATGTATATCACCTCCGTTTTTACACATGCTAAAAACGGAGGTGCTTTTTTATGAGCCATTATGAATCAAAAACACAAAAAACACGCCGGGAGAAAATCGGCTTTTACACGGCGCTGTCCATCTGTTTGATCGCCATTTGCATGGCGGTGTATTCCACATACAGCACGGTGACGGAGCCGAAAAAAACCGCCCCGGTGTCCGCGTCGGAAACAGGCGTGGCGGCGGTCAACGAACCGGTCACGCACGCAACGGTGCCCATGCCGACCTTTGGTGTGCATGTTTCCACCGCGCCGCCGGTGACGGAGCCGCCGGTAACCGAACTGCCTGCAAGTGAAGCGGCGGAAAAACCGACAAAGGGGAGAGCCGACGCGCTGGAAACCATGCTCGCTGCCGACGTCAATTTGACCCTGCCCACCAAGACGGGACATGTGCTGCGCGAATACACGCGCGACAGCGTGTACAACAAAACGCTCAACACATGGAAGCCGCACACGGGCGTGGATTTTGACGCGGATCTGGGCGAGGAGGTGGTGTCCATGCTCAGCGGCGAGGTCACGAAGATCTACGACGACAAGCTGCTCGGCAAAACCGTGGAGATCACCGTCAACAACGTCACCCTCTGCTACAGCGGCATGGGCGGCGTGAACGTCAACCAGGGCGACAAGGTGGATCGCGGCGACAAGATCGGCACTGTCGGCGTGGTGCCGATGGAGGCGTCCGACCCCAATCACATCCACGTGGCGGTCAAGGTGAACGGCACCACCGCCGACCCGTTCAGCTTTATCGGAAATGACTGATACGATGCACCAAAAGCCTTCTCTGCGGCGGAGAAGGCTTTTTGCCGCCTGTTTTTTATGCGTCCGTTTTGGGCAATATAGCCAAAACGGAGCGCAATATTTTGGATTGCAGCGCGGCGGATAATGTGGTACTATAACAGTAGAATCTCAGCCAAAAAAGGGTGATATCTATGAAAAAAATCTTTTCCTGCCTGCTCGTTCCGATCCTGCTGCTCGGCGTTCTCTGCGGCGTACCGTTTGCCGCCGGCGCGGCGGAGACGGCGTCCCAAGCCACCGGCGCGGTCTATACCGGCACCACCGGCGACTGCCGTTATTCCTTTGACGGCAACACCGGCATCCTCACCATCAGCGGCAACGGTCGCATGGCGGATTACCGCCAGGGGACGTACGGCTATAACGTCGCGCCGTGGAATGCGATTATCGGCGCCTCCTGCCCGGTTAACACGGTCATTATAGAAGAGGGCGTCACCTATATCGGCGATTACGCTTTTTATGAAAGCAATCAGCTCGCAAGCATCTATTTTCCCGATTCGCTCAGCAGCACCGGAAAATGGTTTGTCCCCAACAGCGGCTCCTTCCATGTAAACGGCCGGATCTTCATCCGCGACGGGATGAGTGTGAGCTTCGTGAATCCCTTGTACAACGATTTGTCCGGCGTCAGCTTTGTTGCCAACCGCGGCACCACCGGCGCGTGTGCGTGGCGGTTGAACGTTCCCGGCAACAATGTGCTGACCATCAGCGGTGAGGGAAGCATGGGAAGCTACTCGTCAAACGCATATTCCGGTAGCTACAGCCCCTGGGGCAAGGACATCACCGAGGTCATTGTGGAGGACGGCGTGACAAACATCGGCGAGGGTGCGTTTTTTGACTGCGCGAGGCTCAACAAGGTCACGCTCGGCGAGACGGTGCAGTCCATCGGCTTCGGCGCGTTCAAGTACTGCAACGCACTGCAGTCCGTCGTCATTCCCGAAAGCACCACCGTTATTTACAACCACGCCTTCTACGTTTGCCCGTCGCTGACCTCCGTGTATGTGCTCAATGCCAACTGCCGGTATGACAAAGGCAACATCGCCAACGAGCATTTTTACAACCACAACGATGATCTGACGCTGTATTCCTACAGCTACGGCAGCACAAGAACCTACGCGTCAAACAATAACATCCGCTTCGTCGGCGAGTTGCCGTACGGCAGGACAGGCGATTGCAGGTGGGCGCGCGAGGGCAGAAAGCTCATCATTACGGGCAACGGACGGATGGGCGATTACAGCGCCGGCAGCCCCGCGCCGTGGGGCACGTTGATCAACGAGGCGGAAGTGGGCGAAGGTGTGACCTACATCGGAAGCTACAGCTTTTACCAATGCACAAATCTCAACAGCGTGATTCTGCCCGATACCGTTACCGAAATCGGCGATGATGCGTTCGTTTCCTGTCCCTTTTCATCGCTGACGCTTCCTGCTCACTTGGAAACGATCGGCTCCCAAGCCTTTGCGAGATGTATCAACTATCAGGATGTTGATCTGCCCGACAGCGTTACCGAAATCGGGTACGGCGCGTTTATCGGTCTGCGCTTGCCGGAGGAAATCACCATCCCGCCGCAGTTGCAGTCCCTTCCCGGAAGCGTGTTTTCCGAATGCACCGGTTTGCAAAGGGTACACATTCCCGCAGCGCTGACAAGTATCAGCGGTACGGCGTTCGGAGGGTGTTCCGCGCTGACGGAGATAACGGTCGATCCGCAAAATCCCGTTTATGACAGCCGCGGCAGCTGCAACGCGATCATCGAAAGTGCAACGGGCAAGTTGATTTGCGGCTGCAAAACAACGGTGGTGCCCGCAGGCGTTACCCTTATCGGCGATTTTGCGTTTTACAATATGGGCGCTGCGGACAGACTCGTTTTGCCAAACAGCGTGACGGGCATTCTTCATAATGCGTTTACGTATACGGGCTTTACCGACGTGATCCTCGGCAGCGGCGTAACCTCCGTTCAGTACGACGCATTCCGGTCGAGCGACGCGCTGAGGCATGTATATATTCCTTCCGGTGTAACGAATTTTGATAACAACCCGTTCCGGGAAAGCCCCCATGTGACCGTCTATGGCGAAAAAGGCAGTCCTGCGGAGCGACTTGCCAACGAAAATACCCTTCCGTTTGTTCCCATGGGCGACGCCGACGGCGACGGCAAGGTCAACATCAAGGACGCCACCGCCATCCAGCGAAAGCTTGCCGAGCTGGGCGAGGTGTCCGACAGCTTCGCTGCGGATGTAGATCTTAACAGCACCCTGTCCATCAACGACGCGACGTGGCTGCAGAAAAAACTGGCGGAATTGCTGTAACGGACAGCAGGATCTGCCTTGCGGCAAACATATCAACTGAACGAAAACGGTCGCCTTGCCCAAAAAATCTCGGCAAGGCGTAAAGGCAATACTGTGTGGATAAAAATTTCTGATCCGGTAATAGCGTTTGACCATTTAGAGATTTATCCGGTTTCTATCGGCTTCCGTTTACACAAATTCTATAACAAACATAATCGTCGCAAAAAAAGAAGGCGCTGTGAAGCGGGAAGCTTGTGGCTTCGTTTCTTCACAGCGCCTTTGCCATAGTTGATTTCATTGTTTGCTGTCTATCTCAACGGAATAACTTCATCCGAAAAACTGTCATCGAAATACCGTTATCGTTCGCTGGGATGCCATTCTTCGTTGCCGAAGATGAAATCGTCCAAATCCATTATGACGAATCGCATACTGTCACCTCCTGAATCCATGATACCAGTATATTCAGGAGTGTGCGCGTTTATGACTGCCTTTCCAAAATTTGCAAATAATCGGCAATCAAATCGGCTGCCTGCTCCACCGACAGCTTGGTGCTGTTGATGCACAGGTCGTAGTTTTCGGTGGCGCCCCACTTTTGTCCTGAATAAAAACTGTAGTAATTGGCTCTGTTTTTGTCGGCTTTTGCCACTGCCTGACGGGCTCTTGACGGCTCAATGTCGTGGCGCTCCACGGCGCGCCGCGCTCTTGCCTCAATATCGGCGTAAATAAATACCTTCACCACGTTGTCGTACTCTTTGAGAATATAGTCCGCGCATCTTCCGACAACAACAAATGTCTCTTTTTCCGCCTTTTCCTTGATGATCTTGTGCTGTGCGATATACAGGCGGTCGTTCATCGGCAAATCGCCCATTGCCGAAAAACCGCTGCCGTAGTTATACAAGCCCGTTGACAAAGCATACAGCAGGCTGTTGCCCATTTTTTCATCAGCCTGCGCGAATACCTCGGGACTTACGCCGCTTTCCTTGGCGGCAAGCGAAATCAGTTCCTTATCATAAAACGATATGCCGAGCTTTTCGGCGAGTAACTTGCCGATCTCATGACCGCCCGATCCATACTGTCTTGTAATGGTAATGATTGTATTACAACTCATATTAGCACCTCGGTATTCTCACAAGGAGTATTTTTCCGATAAATAATTCTCTTGTGTAAATATATGATAACATAAAATATGAAAAAAGCTACACTTTTTTAATGATTTTTTTAATTTTGTATAACTTGTGGATTTATTTATCTTGCTTTTATTAAAAATGCACAAAGGAGCGCTCCGCACTGCGAAACACTCCTTTTTTGATGGAAATTTTTTATCCCTCACGGTGGGCAACGGCGATGATGACGGTCCTGCCCTGCATATTTATATGGCGGTTGGCGATGACCACGTTGTCCTGTTCGCAAAGGACATGCTCCGGATCGCGCCCGGTGTCCACATACAAATGCCACACATAGCCGGCAGGCAGTCCGGGCAGCTCCACATCGGTGGTTTCCCAATGGGCGTTCATGCCGAAGTAAACGATTTCGTCCACCAGCGGGATCGCCGACGCACCCGCATACATCACGCCGACATAGCGCGTTTCGGGATGATAGTCGGTTTGCCACGGCTTTTGCGAATGCAGGCTTTCGGGCGGCAGGGTACAGTCGCTTTCGCGGCGGTTTTTGGTGATGACCCTAAACCGTTTGCGGAAGGAGATCATGTATTTGAAAAACGCAAACACATCGCCGAATTGCTCCTTGCGCGACCAGTCCAGCCACGAGGTGATGTTGTCCTGACAGTAGGCGTTGTTGTTGCCGAACTGCGTGTTGCAAAACTCGTCGCCTGCCAAAAACAGCGCTGCGCCGCGGCTGCACATCAGCGCGGCAAAGGCGTTTTTCACCAGCTTGCGCCGCAGGGCGTTGATCTGCGGATCGTCGGTGTCACCCTCTGCGCCGCAGTTCCAGCTGTTGTTGTCGTTGGCGCCGTCGGTGTTGTTCCAGCCGTTTTGATGATTGTGCTTTTCGTTGTAGGAATACATGTCCCACAGCGTAAAGCCGTCGTGACAGGTGATGAAATTGACGCTGGCGCAGTTGCCGCGATAGGTCGGATCGTACAGATCCTTGGAACCCGTCAGGCGGTGGGTGGCTGCCCACGCCAAATCGCTGTCGCCCTTGAGAAAACGGCGCATGTCGTCGCGGTATTTGCCGTTCCATTCCGCCCAGCGGTTCCATGACGGAAAGCTGCCCACCTGGTACAGTCCGCCGGCGTCCCACGCTTCGGCAATCAGCTTGGTTTTGCCCAAAATGGGGTCAAACGCCAGGCTTTTGAGCAGCGGCGGCTGATCCATCGGCGTGCCGTCCTCGTTACGGCCGAGGATGGAGGCAAGGTCAAACCGGAAACCGTCGATTTTATATTCGGTCACCCAGTAGCGCAGGCAAGCCTTGATAAAGTTGCGCACGATCGGGTGATTGCAGTTGAGCACATTGCCGCAGCCGCTGAAATTGTAGTACTTTCCGTCGGGCGTCAGCATGTAGTAGATGTTGTTGTCGATGCCCTTAAAGGAGAAAAACGGGCCCAGCTCGTTGCCCTCGGCGGTGTGGTTGAACACCACGTCGAGGATGACCTCGATGCCGTTGGTTTTCAGGTCGCGGATCAGCTCCTTGAGCTCGGTGCCTTCACGGTGGTGCTTGTGACCACTGCTGGATTCGTAGCTGGTGTTGGGCGCAAAAAAGCAAACGGTGTTGTAGCCCCAATAGTCGTACAGCTGCTGTCCCTCAAAATAGCGGTGGGAGCCCATTTCGTCAAATTCAAAAATCGGCATCAGCTCCACGGCGTTGATGCCCAACTCCTTCAAATAGGGGATCTTTTCGCGGATGCCCGCAAAGGTGCCGCGATTTTCCACGCCGGAGCTTTCGTCCATGGTAAAGCCGCGCACGTGCAGCTCATAGATGATCAGCTCCTCGAGCGGCAGGGGCTCGGTTTTAAAGTTGCCCCAGTCATAGTCGTTCAGCACGACGCGCGCCTTGTATACGCACTGGTCGCGCTGCGGCTTTCCCCAGCCGCTTTGACCCGTTACCGCCTTGGCGTAGGGGTCGAGAATATATTTGGTCTTATCGAAAATCAAACCTTTTTGGGGATCATAAGGTCCGTCGATGGAATAGGCATATTCAAATTTGTCGATCTCCAGCCCGAAAACGATCATGGAATAGGTGTTGCCGATGCGGTAGCTGTCAGGAAACGGCAGACGCACATAGGGCGTTCTGGCGCCCGGCGCAAACAGCAGCAGGGTGCACGAGGTGGCGTAAGCGGAGCTGACGGTAAAGTTAACACCGCCGCGCACGAGTGTGGCGCCGTCCATATCATAGTGTCCGGGTCGTACATTGTAACCGCAAATAATGTCTGTGGGCTTTAAGTCCCGTAACATAAAAAGAATCCCTCCAAGGATGTATACTCACTATTATTTTATCATAAATAATGACACTTTTCAACCGTTATATTGTCATTTGTATGTAATTTGTTTATTGTTTATCTTTTGTCGATCCGTCGGGAAACAGAAACCGCCGACAACTGACAACTAGCATAAAAAGCTGTCTGAATTATTGTACAGAAATTGAATTGAACTGGCATGATTCTTATGTTATAATAACTATGACTATAAACTGACAGGGGTGTACCTAATCATGATTGTAAAAGATATCATTGATATTCTTGAGGGCGAAATCATCTGCGAAGGCGATCTCACACAGGAAATCAAAACCGCCTGCGGCTCCGACATGATGAGCGACGTGCTGGCGTTTGTCAAGGATCAGTCCGTGCTGCTGACCGGTTTGGTGAATCCGCAGGTGGTGCGCACCGCCGAAATGATGGATATGGCGTGCATCGTGTTTGTGCGCGGCAAAATACCCGACGAATCCATCATCCGTTTGGCGGAGCAGCGCGGCATTACCCTGATAAAAACCCGTTTCAGAATGTTTACCGCCTGCGGCCTTTTGTATATGAACGGACTGTCGGGAGGAACCAAGGTATGAGCAACGCCATCCATTTGCATTACGAGGTGTCGGGCGAGGACTTTACCCGCGCGGGTGAAGCCAGCGGCGCGGTCAAAAAGCGTCTGAAATCGCTCGGCTACGATCCCGACGCCATTCGCCGCGTGGCGATCGCCATGTATGAGGCGGAGATCAATATGGTGATCCACGCCGACGGCGGCTACTGCGACGTTGACATTTATCCCGATCGCGTGGAGATCCTGCTTGCCGACCACGGCCCCGGTATTCCCGATGTGGAAAAGGCGATGCAGGAGGGCTATTCCACCGCGCCCGACAATGTGCGCAGCCTCGGCTTCGGCGCCGGCATGGGCTTGCCGAACATAAAAAAATACAGCGATGATATGCGCATCGAAACCACCATCGGCGTAGGCACAAACCTTTATTTGACCGTGAAAGTGAATACATGACCGGCGTCGTAAATGCTGCCTGCGGCGCAGACAGCATCGCTGTCACAAAACGGACTATCACGAATCACTCCCTATCAGCAGGAGATCATTATGAGCAAGTATTTTCACTCGGTACAGCTTGACGCCGACCGCTGCTGCGGCTGTACCAACTGTTTGAAGCGCTGCCCGACCGAGGCGATCCGCGTGCATGACGGCAAGGCGAAGATTTTGTCCGAGCGCTGCATCGACTGCGGCGAATGCATCCGCATTTGTCCGCACCACGCCAAAAAAGCAAACAGCAGTACGCTGGAGGAGATCAAGGGCTTTGCCTATACGGTCGCGATCCCCGCGCCCGCGCTGTTCGGACAGTTCAACCATCTCGACAGCATCGACATCGTGCTCACCGGCTTAAAGCAGCTGGGCTTTGACGATGTGTTTGAGGTCAGCCGCGCCGCCGAATTGGTGAGCGAGGCAACGCGCAGCTTGATAAAAGACAATAAACTGAAAAAACCGATCATCAGCTCCGCCTGCCCTGCGGTGGTGCGGCTGATCAAGATCCGCTTTCCCGAGCTTTGCGACAATGTGATGCCGCTGATGGCGCCGATCGAGGTGGCAGCGCGCATCGCCAAGCGCGAAGCAGTGGAAAAAACCGGACTCGACAAGGCGCAGATCGGCGTGTTCTTCATCACACCGTGCCCCGCGAAGGTGACGGAGATCCACTCGCCCAACTACACCGCCAAAAGCGAGGCGGACGGCGCCATTGCCGTTTCCAAAATCTATCCCGAGCTGGCACACGCGATGGATCACCTCAAGGAGATCGAACCGCTGGGACATTCGGGCTTAATGGGCATCGGATGGGCGACCTCGGGCGGCGAAGCGGCTGCCATGCTGGGCGACAGATATCTGGCTGCCGACGGCATCGAAAATGTGATCCGCGTGCTGGAGGAGCTGGAGGATGAGCACATCCGCGGTGTGGATTTCATCGAGCTGAACGCCTGCTCCGGCGGCTGCGTGGGCGGCGTGCTCAACGTTGAAAATCCCTATGTTGCACAGGCGCGCATTCAAAAGCTCCGCCGGTTTTTGCCCGTTTCGCTCAATCATTTGGAGGACGGCGATCTGGAGCGCATGTTCTGGGAAAACGAGCTGACCTACGACGCGGATATCTTCCGCCTGGACAAGGACATCTCCAAGGCGATGCAAATGATGTCGGACATGGAGGATATCTACAACGACTTGCCGCATTTGGACTGCGGCTCCTGCGGCGCACCCACCTGCCGTGCGCTCGCCGAGGATATCGTGCGCGGCAAGGCAAAGGAAACCGATTGCATTTTCAAACTACGCGCGAAAATTCAAAATGTGTATGATCAATTGAAAAACACGATATAAACTGCGTTTTGTAGGGGCGACCATCGGTCGCCCGCGGGCGTGCGGTGCACGCCCCTACATACGACTGAGGTAAACTATGACCGTACAGGATTTAATTGAAAAACTGGATTTAAAGGTGCTGGTGGAGGGCGAGCTTGACCGCGAGGTGACGGATTGCTACATCGGCGATCTGCTCAGCTGGGTAATGGGACGTGCGCCCGCCGATTCCGCCTGGCTGACCGTGATGGGCAACATCAATTCCATCGCCGTGGCGACGCTTGCCGACACGAGCTGCATCATATTAGTGGAAAACGCCGCGCTGGATCAGGAGGCAAAAATCAAAGCCGACGTGCACGGCGTCACGATCCTGCAAACCGAGGACAACAGCTACAGGCTGGCGGTGCAGATCCACGAGCTGCTGTCATGAAGTGCTACTACGACCTGCACCTGCATTCGTGCCTGTCGCCCTGCGGCGATATGGACATGACGCCCAACAACCTCGTCAACATGGCGAAGCTGCTGGGGCTGGACGTCATCGCCCTGACCGACCACAACACGTCGCGCAACTGCGCGGCGGCAATGGCAGTCGGCAGGAAAATAGGACTGCTCGTCATTCCGGGCATGGAGCTGACCACCAGCGAGGATATCCACGCGGTGTGTCTGTTCCCGACGCTCGAAAAGGCGCTCGCGTGGGACGCCTATGTGGACGCGCACCGCATCAAGGTGCGCAACCGCGCCGAAATTTACGGCAGACAGGTGATCATGGACGAAAACGACGAGGAGATAGGGGAGATCGCGTCCCTGCTACTCCCTGCCACCGAGATCAGCATCATGAACGCCTATGAAAAGGTGAAAGCCTTCGGCGGTATTTGCTATCCGGCGCACATCGACCGCGACAGCCTGTCCATTTTGTCCGTGCTGGGCGAGATCGACGCGAGCTGCGGCTTCAAAACCGCCGAGCTTGCCGACCGGTCGAAGCTGGAAGCCCTCCGAGCACAGCACCCGATCTTAAACACCCTGCACATCGTCACCGGCTCCGACGCCCATTATCTTGAAAACATGCGCGAGGCGGAAAACTGGTTGGAACCGGAAACGCTGACGGCGGAGGCAGTGCTGGCAGCGCTGGACTGATGTGACGGACGATAAAAAAGTTAGCTAACCAAAACCCCGTTGTATGCTAATTT
The DNA here is from genome assembly GCA_946414505.1 of uncultured Clostridia bacterium. GTDB lineage: Bacteria > Bacillota > Clostridia > Oscillospirales > Acutalibacteraceae > Ruminococcoides. The sequence continues at coordinate 48,114 of CAMKOU010000001.1, forward strand.
TTTATCCTGAAAGGATAAAATTTGACAATTTTCTATCACACGACAAAAAAGAGCCATTTTTTGTTCGGTTTATTGACTTTCCATGGCACAATCCGACAAAACAGGAAAAAACTTTAGTAGACTTTTTTGTTTCTTTGTGTTATACTAGTCTGTGAATAAATATAATATTACCTTTTTGCAGTAATATTTTTTTATCGGTATTGACAATTCTATTCAGGGAGGAAAAACTATGCAGAAAAAAATCAGCAGTATTCCGTTTTCGGGTACGCCTGAGCAGGAGGCAAAGCTGAAAGAGGTCATCGCCAAAAACATCGACGATCCCGGCGCGGTTATGCCCGTGCTGCAGGAAGCACAGGAGATTTACGGCTATCTGCCCATCGAGGTGCAGACCATGGTAGCCGAGGGTCTGGGCGTTCCGCTGGAGGAGGTTTACGGCGTATCCACCTTCTATTCTCAGTTTGCGCTTTCGCCGAAAGGAAAGTATAATATTTCGGTTTGTCTCGGCACTGCTTGCTATGTAAAGGGCTCCGGCGACATTCTCAACAAGCTCAGCGAGCTGCTCGGCATCGAGGCGGAGGAATGCACCGCCGACGGCAAGTTTTCGCTGACGGCATGTCGCTGCATCGGCGCCTGCGGCCTGGCACCGGTACTCACCGTCAACGACGAGGTGTACGGCAGACTGACCGTTGCCGACGTTCCCGGCATTCTCGAAAAGTACAAGGATGCGTGAGTTATCGCTGAATGTGATGGACGTTGCCCAAAACTCGGTCAGGGCAGAGGCGACGCTGGTGCTGATCACCGTGGAGGAAAGCGACAAAGACGACTTTCTCACCATCACCATCAAGGATAACGGCTGCGGCATGACAGAGGAGCAGGTGCAGCAGGTCGTCGACCCGTTTTTCACCACCCGCACCACCCGCAAGGTGGGCTTGGGCGTTCCGCTGTTCAAAATGTCTGCCGAACAGACGGGCGGCAGCTTCAGCATCACATCCGAAGTCGGACGCGGCACGCAAACGCAGGCGCGCTACGTCAAAAGCCATGTGGATATGACTCCCTTGGGGGACATCAACTCCACGGTATCCATTCTTATCCGCTGCAATCCCGATATCGACTTTGTGTTTACACGCACCAACGACAACGGCACGTTTACGCTGGACACGCGCGAGCTGCGCGAGGTGCTCGAGGGCGTCAGCCTTGACACCCCCGACGTGGTGGAATGGATCGAACAATTCTTGGAAGAACAAACTGAAAATATTTGCGGAGGTGCAAAATTATGAAATCCTTAGCCGAGTTACAGGCTATCAGAGACAGAGCGAAGGCGAACGTCGCTTTGAGAAAAGAAAACCCCAATGCTGCACGCGTTTTGGTCGGCATGGCTACCTGCGGCATTGCTGCGGGCGCACGCCCCGTCCTCAACGCCTTTACCGAGGAAATCGCCAAGCGCGGATTGCAGGATGATATTGTTGTCACCCAGACCGGCTGCATCGGCATCTGCCAGTATGAGCCCGTGGTCGAGGTGGAGATCCCCGGTGAGGAAAAGGTCACCTATGTAAAGATGTCACCCGAAAAGGTGGCGCGCATCGTCAACGATCATCTTGTCAACAGGAACGTCGTGACGGAATACACCATCGGAGCGATGGAAGGATAATAAAGGAGGTCACTGCATGTATCGTTCTAATGTACTGGTTTGCGGCGGTACCGGTTGTACTTCCTCAAACAGCTTACAAATTGCCGAAAAGCTGAAAGAAGAAATCAAAGCCAAGGGACTGGACAAGGAAGTGAACGTGATCACCACGGGCTGCTTCGGTCTGTGCGCGCTCGGCCCCATCATGGTGGTTTATCCCGAGGGCAGCTTCTATTCCATGGTCGACATCAAGGATGTCCCCGAGATCGTGGAGGAGCACCTGCTGAAGGGCAGGATCGTCACCCGTTTGCTTTATCAGGAAACGGTCGTTGACAACACCATCAAATCCCTGAATAAAACTGCGTTTTATGCAAAGCAAAAGCGCGTGGCGCTGCGCAACTGCGGCGTCATCGACCCCGAAAAAATCGACGATTATATCGCCCGCGACGGCTATGCCGCACTGGGCAAGGTGCTCACCGAAATGACCCCCGACGAGGTCATCCAGACCATTCTCGATTCCGGACTGCGCGGCAGAGGCGGCGCGGGCTTCCCGACCGGCTTAAAGTGGAAATTTGCCGCGGGCAACCAAGCCGACCAAAAGTATGTGTGCTGTAACGCCGACGAAGGCGACCCCGGCGCATTTATGGATCGTTCCGTGCTCGAAGGCGACCCGCACTCCCTGATCGAAGCAATGGCGATCGCCGGCTACGCGATCGGCGCTTCCAAGGGTCGTGTGTATGTCCGCGCGGAGTACCCCATCGCCGTGAAGCGTCTGCAGATCGCCATCGACCAGGCGCGCGAATACGGTCTGCTGGGCGAGGATATCTTCGGCACCGGCTTCAACTTCGACATGGAGCTGCGTCTCGGCGCAGGTGCGTTCGTCTGCGGTGAGGAAACTGCGCTCATGACCTCCATCGAAGGCAAGCGCGGCGAGCCCCGTCCCCGTCCGCCGTTCCCGGCTGTAAAGGGCTTGTATCAAAAGCCCACCATCCTCAACAACGTGGAAACCTACGCCAACATCGCACAGATCATCCTCAACGGCGCCGAGTGGTTTGCCTCTATGGGCACCGAAAAGAGCAAGGGCACCAAGGTGTTCGCGCTCGGCGGCAAGATCAACCACACCGGTCTGGTCGAGATCCCGATGGGCACCACCCTGCGCGAGATCGTGTTTGAAATCGGCGGCGGCATCCCCAACGGCAAACAATTCAAGGCGGCGCAAACCGGCGGTCCCTCCGGCGGCTGCATCCCCAAGGAGCACCTCGACGTGCCCATCGACTACGACAACCTGCTCGCGATCGGCTCCATGATGGGCTCCGGCGGCCTGATCGTTATGGACGAGGACAACTGCATGGTGGACGTTGCCAAGTTCTTCCTCGAATTCACCGTGGATGAAAGCTGCGGCAAGTGTACGCCCTGCCGTATCGGCACCAAGCGTCTGCTCGAAATGCTCGACAAAATCACAAAAGGTCAGGGCACCATGGAAATGCTCGACGAGATGGAGGAGCTGTGCGAATTCATCAAGGCGAACTCCCTGTGCGGTCTCGGACAAACAGCGCCGAACCCCGTTCTTTCCACCCTGCGTTATTTCAGAGACGAATACATCGCGCATATCGTGAACAAAAAGTGTCCCGCCGGCGTTTGTAAGGATCTGCTTGAGTACACCATCGACAGAGAGAAGTGCGCAGGCTGCGGTCTCTGCTCCAGAAAGTGCCCGACGCAGGCGATTTCCGTCACCGACTACACCGCGCCCGGCAAGAGACGTCCCGCGCTCGAGATTGATCCCAAGAAGTGCATCAAGTGCGGCGCTTGTATGGCGACCTGTAAGTTTAAAGCTATTTATAAGGCGTAAGGAAAGGAGAGAACATAATGGAAATGTTGAATATCAAAATCAACGGCAAAGACTATCAGGTTGAGAAAAACACCACCATCCTGGAAGCCTGCCACAAATTCGGCATTAAAATCCCGACCTTATGCTTTCTGAAAGAAATCAACGAGATCGGCGCTTGCCGTATGTGCCTTTGCGAAGTCAAGGGTGCGCGCAGCTTAGTGGCTGCCTGCGTGTATCCCATCGACAGAGAGGGTACCGAAATCTTTACCAATACTCCCCAAATTCAAAAATACAGAAAAATGAACCTCGAGCTGCTTTTGTCCAACCATGACAAAAAGTGCCTGTCCTGCCCCAGAAGCAACAACTGCGAGCTGCAGCAGCTCTGCCTGGAATACGGCGTGGACGAAAAGGCGTTTGAGGGCGAGGAAACCAAATACGAGGAGGATCACTCCACCCTGCATTTGGTGCGCAACAACAACAAGTGCATCCTTTGCCGCCGCTGCGTCGCTGCCTGTAAAAACCAGTATGTGTCCGTGATCGGCGCCAACAACCGCGGCTTTGATACGCAGATCTCCTGCGCGTTCGAGCAGGATCTGGGCAATGTTTCCTGCATCAGCTGCGGCCAGTGCACCGTGGTTTGCCCGACCGGCGCTTTGGTAGAGCGCGACGACACCGACAAGGTGTTTGCGGCGATCGCCGATCCCACCAAGCATGTGGTCGTCCACACCGCGCCTTCCATCCGCGCGACCCTCGGCGAGTGCTTCGACATGCCCATCGGCACCAACGTCACCGGCAAAATGGCGGCGGCGCTCAAAATGCTCGGCTTTGACAAGGTGTTCGACACCAACTTCGGCGCCGACCTCACCATCATGGAAGAGGGCACCGAGTTTATCCAGCGCGTGCAGAACGGCGGCACCCTGCCGATGATCACCTCCTGCTCGCCCGGTTGGGTCAAGTTCTGCGAGCATTACTATCCCGACCTCATTCCGCATCTTTCCACCTGCAAGTCTCCCCAGCAGATGCAGGGCGCGATGATCAAGTCCTACTACGCCGAGAAAGCGGGCATCGACCCCAAGGATATCGTGGTCGTTTCCGTCATGCCCTGCGTGGCGAAGAAGTTCGAGATCAAGCGCGACGACCAGGGCAGAGACGGTATGCAGGACAACGATATCTCCATCACCACCCGCGAGCTTGCCAAGATGATCAAGCGTGCCGGCATCCAGTTTACCGCGCTTGAGGACGCGGACTTCGATCCCATCATGGGCATCGGCACCGGCGCAGGCACCATCTTCGGCGCCACCGGCGGCGTGATGGAAGCAGCGCTCCGTACCGTAGCCGACAAGCTGACCGGCGAGGACCTCAAGCAGATCGACTACAACGAAGTGCGCGGCACCGACGGCATCAAGGAAGCGACCTATGAGGTCGCCGGCATGAACGTCAAGGTGGCGGTCGCGTCCGGCTTGAAGAACGCGGCGGTCATCCTCGACAAGATCCGCGCAGGCGAAGCCGACTACCAGTTCGTCGAGATCATGTGCTGTCCCGGCGGCTGCGTCAACGGCGGCGGTCAGCCCATCCAGCCCGGTCATGTGAGAAACTTCACCGACCTCAAGGCACTGCGTGCCAAGGCGCTGTATGAGGACGACGTCAACCTGCCCTACAGAAAGTCCCACGATAACCCCGAAATCAAGGCGATCTACGAGGAGTACCTCGGCGAGCCCGGCTCCCACAAGGCGCACGAGCTGCTACACACCTCCTATGTCAAGAGAGAAAAGGGTATCTGATAGATCCGTATCCAAGCACCCCGCCGTAAGGCGGGGTGCTTATGTATTGACAGACGTCATTCCGGGCAATTGCGCAAATTGTTACCGATTTGTCACAATTCTGTCACAAATCGGTGGTATACTAATAGCAGACAATAGGGCAAACGCGACGTTCATGGTGAAACTATCTAAAATAATTCAAAAAAATTGTTGATAGAGGTTGATTTTTTCCGAGTTTTTGTGTAATATGTATATAAGGATAAATGTAAACATTACATTCGTATCATAAAAATGCAGGAAAAAGAGGTAAAACTATGTCAAACAGATTATTTCAGGGCATCGTGCACCAGATGAAGGATGCCATCGACAGAACCATCGGCGTCATTGACGAAACCTCCGTTGTTATTGCGTGCTCGGAGCTCGGCAAAATCGGCGAGGTGAACGAAAGCATCAACTCCGAAACCCTCAGCTCCACCGCTCCGTTTGTCGTAAACGGGTACACCTGTAAATCCTTTGGCAGCAGTGCCAAATACGATTATGCGGTGTTTGTACAGGGCACCGATGAATATGCACAAAAATACGCACAGCTGCTCGCGGTCAGCTTTGCCAGCATCAAGCAGTATTATGATGAAAAATACGACCGCTCCAACTTTATCAAAAACGTGATCATGGACAACATCCTGCCCGGCGACATCTATCTCAAGGCGCGCGAGCTGCACTTCAATTCCGAGGTGGCGCGTGTTTGCCTGCTGATCAAAATCGTGTCCCGCACCGATGTTTCTGCCTATGACATCGTGCAAAACCTGTTCCCGGACAAATCCAAGGACTTTGTCATCAATATCAACGAGGAGGAAATTGCCCTTGTCAAGGAGGTCAAGCCCGACACCGACGGCCGCGACCTCGAAAAGCTGGCAAGCTCCATTTCCGACACCCTGTCCAGCGAGTTTTACACCCACTGTGTGGTCGGCATCGGCACCACCGTCACCGGCATCAAGGATCTGGCGCGTTCCTTTAAGGAAGCCCAGTCCGCGCTGGAGGTCGCCAAGGTGTTCGACACCGAGCGCACCATCGTCAGCTATGACAACCTCGGCATTGCGCGTCTGATCTATCAGCTGCCCACCACCCTGTGCAAGATGTTCCTCAAAGAGGTGTTCAAGCGCGGCTCGATCGAAAGCCTGGATCAGGAAACGCTGTTTACCATTCAGCGCTTCTTTGAAAACAACCTCAACGTATCCGAAACCTCGCGCAAGCTGTTCGTACACCGCAACACGCTGGTGTACCGTCTGGAAAAAATCAAAAAGCTCACCGGCTTGGATTTGCGTGAGTTCGAGGACGCCATTGTCTTTAAGGTAGCTTTGATGGTCAAAAAGTACCTGAATGCCAGCCCGACCAAATATTAAGCGTAAAACTGTATCGCTATCAACCGTTCCTGAGCGCGGGAAACTGCGCTCAGGAATATTTAGTAGTCAGTCGTCAGTCGTCAGAATGGCAGCTGAAATAAAGGCAACACCGCACAATTCAAAGCGCACGGCTTGCTTGAATATTATTCCGTCAGCTTGCCCAAAAAATCTCGGCAAGGCGACAGCCTTACCTCGATTTATTTGTACAATCTGACGAAAAATCTTGCTGCGCAATCCGCACACCTGAATTATGCGGTATTGCCTAAAGAGGGCGAATCGTATTCAGAAAAAAAGTTATCGTAATTTGATTGTTTGGCAAAAATCAATGGATTTGGTATTGGAAATTTACGCGCTTACCAAGTCCTTGCCCGGTTATGAATTGTATGGACTGACCATGCAAATGAGAAGAGCCGCTGTATCTATTCCGTCCAACATCGCGGAGGGACAGCAGCGCAATACAAATAAGGAGTTTTCCAATTTTTTGGCAATTGCAAGGGGCTCTAATGCAGAGCTGGAAACCCAATTGGAAATATGCGTGCGGTTGGGTTATGTGACATCCGACTCCATTGCTAGAGCGGTTTTATTATGCCGGGAAATCGGAAAGATTCTAAATGTACTTATTACAAAATGCAGCAATTAAGGTTCTCGGGCGTTTCTGACAACTGACGACTGACGACTGACTGCTGCTTCGGAGTAACTATGATTGATTTTGAAAACGTATCCAAAACCTATCCCAACGGAACCAACGCGCTTTACAATGTCAATATCCACATCGACAAGGGCGAGTTTGTGTTTATCGTCGGTCCCTCCGGCGCGGGCAAAAGCACTTTTCTCAAGCTGATCATGCGCGAGGAAACCGCGACCTCGGGTGAAATCACCATCAACGGGCACAAGCTGTCCACGCTGCGCAAGCGCGACGTGCCGTATTTGCGCCGTCACATGGGCATCGTGTTTCAGGATTTCCGCCTGATCGACAAGATGAATGTGTTTGACAACGTGGCGTTCGCCATGCGCGCGGTCGGCGAATCGTCGTCCACTGTCAAAAAGCGCGTGCCCTATGTCCTCGAGCTGGTCGGCTTGGGCGACAAAATGAAGGACAAGCCCGGCGAATTGTCGGGCGGCGAGCAGCAGCGCGTCAGCCTGGCGCGTGCGCTGGTCAACAATCCCGAGATCATCATCGCGGACGAGCCGACGGGCAACATCGACCCCGAGCTGTCTTATGAGATTTTGGAGCTGCTGGTGCGCATCAATTCCATGGGCACCACGGTGCTGGTGGTCACGCACGAGCACGAGCTGGTGCGCGAGTTCAACCAGCGCGTTATTGCCATCGACAAGGGCAAGGTCATCAGCGATTCGGCAAGCAGTATGGCGCCGTTGAAAACCGTCCTGCACGAGCAGCCGGCGGAAGCGTTGAACGACATGGCTGTGGCGCCGGTCGCCGAGCCGCCTGTCGCGGAACCGCCTGCTGCGGAGCCGCCTGTCGCGGAACCTCCTGTTGCAGAGCCGCCTGTCGCGGTGCCACCTGTTGCGGCGCCGTTTGTGCCTGCCCCAACGGACTCTGTGACGGCGACAAAGAAAGAGGTTTTGGCAGCCGATCCGTCTGCGGTGGGAGAAACGCCCGAAATGGTGGACGCGGTCACAGTCACCTACGACGGACAACGGTTTGCCATCGATCCCAATATTTCCGTGGACATGGAGGAGCCGGAACCCCCCGACACCCCCGTGCCGATTCCCGAATGATCCGCGAATAAACCGAAAGGATAATGCTATGAAAGGCTTTGGCTATTTGATAAAAGAGGGCTTCAAAAACGTGTATGCCAACCGCATCATGAGTATTGCCTCCGTTTGCGTGTTGGTGAGCTGTCTGGTGATGACCGGCGCAGCGGCACTGTTTTCGCTGAATGTCCGCGAGATCGTCAGCAGGGTGGAAAAGACAAACGAAACCACTGTTTACATTCTCAAGGATCGCAGCGATGCGGAAGCCAAACAAATCGGACGGCAGCTCCGTGCGATCCCCAATGTGCAAACAGCGACTTTTGTCTCCGGCAAGGAGGCAGTGGAGCAGTTTAAAAGCTCGCTGGGCGAGCAGCTGTTTGACCGCATCAAGGACAAGGATCCCCTCAACGACGCCTATCGTGTGTCGTTTGAGGATTTAGGCAAATACGATGAAACCATCAAGCAGATCAAGGCGATCGACGGTGTGCAGTCGGTCACCGACCGCCGCGATTTTGCCCGCAAGCTGACCAAGGTCAGCAATCTCATCAGTCTGGTGTCGGTGTGCATCGTCACCGCGCTGATCATCATATCACTGTTTATTATCGCCAATACCATCCGCACCACCATGTATTCGCGCCGCTTTGAAATCAGTATCATGAAATCGGTCGGCGCCACCAACATGTTTGTGCGAATGCCGTTTTTGGTAGAGGGCATGGTGATCGGCGTTATCTCCGCCGCTGTTTCCACAGGCGTGCTGGCGTTGCTGTACCATGCGGCGATCGGCGTCATAGACAGCTCGGGGCTCGACATCAAGGCAATTCCGTTTATCAATATCGTCGTACCGCTGACGCTCGTGTTTATCGCTGTCGGCGTGTTGGTGGGCTTTTTCGGCGGATTTATCTCCATTCGCAAGTATCTGCGAAAAGAGGGCAACGAAATTTTAGGTTGGTAACAGGAAAGGAGCGTGCCTATGAAAAAATGGAAAGCGATTTTATGCGCGGCGCTGAGCATGTGTTTGCTTGCGGTTCCCGCCGTTTCTTCCGTTGTCAATGTGGCGGCTGAGGAAACCATCGAGGAAAAGCTGGCGGCGCTGGACGAGAAAAGCGCCGAATATCAGGATATTCTCGATGCCACGGCGAACGACATCAGCGAAAAGGAAGCCTACGGCAACGCGCTGATCAGCCAGATCACGGTCATCAATGAAAAAATCATTCTCACGCGCGAGGCGATCGAAAAAACCAAAAAGAATGTTGCGGCAAAGCAGGCGGAGCTCGACAAGGGCAACAGCGAAATTGACACCCAAATCGATGCGCTGTGCAGCCGGTTGAGTATTATTTACATGGCGGGCAGTGCCGGCAGCTTAGAGATTTTGCTGGGCGCCAAAAGCTTTGACGATTTTATCGACAAGGCGTCCTTGGTAAAAACACTGTCCGACTACGACCAAAAGATGATCGACGAGCTCAACGGCAAGCTCGACAAGGTAGAAAAGCAAAAAAAGACCTTGGAGGACGCCCAAAAGAAGCAGGAGGCTGCGGAAGCCAGTTTGAATAAAGAGGTGGCCGACCTCAACAAGCTGGTCAAGGAAAATACCAAAATGCTCTCCGAGCTGACTGCCAAAAGCGATGCGGCGCGTGCCGCGCTTTCCTCCACGAACGCCAAAACCGCGCAGTTGGAAGCCGAGCAGGCAGCGCAGGTAGCACAGGAGCAGGCGGTTTCCAAGTCGGCGCAGCAGCAGGCGGCAGCGCAGGCGGCGGCACTGGCAGCGCAGCAGCAAAAGGCAGCGCAGCAGCAGGCGGCGGCACAGCAGCAGGCAGGCAGCAGCTCCGGCAGCTCTTCCGGCGGCAATACCTCGGGCGGTTCATCCTCCGGCAGCTATGACGACGATGATGACGACGATTACAGCGGCGGCGGTTCTTCGGGCGGAAGCTCCTCCGGCGGCAGCACTTCGGGCGGTTCATCCTCCGGCGGCAGCTCGTCGGGCGGCGGCAGTTCCTCCGGCAGCGGCTACACATGGCCGTGCCCGGGCTTCTATTTCCTCTCATCCCTTTGGAATGAAGACAGAACCACTTACAACCACGGTGCGATCGACATTGCCGGCTGGGGCGACATCTGGGGCGCACAGGTCGTGGCGGCGGACAGCGGTACGGTTTCCGACACCGTCACCTACTGCACGCACAACTACGGCAAGGACATGAGCGAAAGCTGCGGCTGCGGCGGCGGCTACGGCAACTACGTGTGGCTTGACCACGGCAACGGCAAAGAAACCATCTATGCCCACCTCACCAGCGTAGTGGTCAGCCCCGGACAGTATGTCACCAAGGGACAGGTTCTGGGCTATGTGGGCACCACCGGTCATTCCACCGGTCCGCACCTCCACTTCGAGTGCCGCTACAATGGCTCCAAATACAACCCCATGGACGAGCTCAGCGCGTATTGGGGACAGGTTTCCTATTATTAATATGAGCATCAAAACAGGGACATGCGTTGCGGCATGTCCCTTGTGCTTGTCAGTATACTTTCATTATCATTGTGTTCTTATGGATTGCAGCGTTTGCATGGTTCATACCCCATGCGCAGGATTTCTTCCCGTGATCCTGAATATGCTTGTTTGTTTTTTTCAGACATTTTTTTGACGGAATCGCAGTATGAATAATGGAATTTTTTGGTGTTGGTATTTAAAATGTATGTTGCGGATAAATTATTTCCATTGTTCGCCGGTTCTTGCACGGTTGGAGTTTTTGGTTTGGGCGCAGTGGTCGCCTTAGGCTTAGGCGCAGTGGTTGCCTTAGGTTTAGGAGCGGTGGTTGCTTTAGGCTTAGGCGCAGTGGTTGCCTTAGGTTTGGGAGCAGTGGTCGCTTTAGGTTTAGGTGCAGCGGTTGCCTTAGGTGCCGCCGTGGTAGGCGGTTGGTTCTCCTTGCTGGTTCCGTCTTTGTAGTTTATCGTAACATACGGTTGAGCATTATAGCAGAAAACATTGAAATTGATACCCTTGCCCTTGTCCTCAACAGAATAACCTTCCAGTAAGACGCCTGTTGCGAGAAGGTTTTCCTTTTCAAAAATGGGAGTGACGCGGTACATAACGTGATTGTGTGTTTTCAGGACATACTCTTGGATTTTCTTTTCAAATGGCAGCATTCCCTCATTATTGAGATAGCGGGTGCCGGTAATGATGTTTTTCTCATTTGCTTTCTCACCGGATAAGCTGAAAGCGATCAAATGGCATCTATTATATAAATATTTTCCGTCAATATAATCGTATTTGGTGGTTTGAAATCCCGAAGGTTTTAAATTTCCCGTTTCGTTTTTTTCGTTTTTTTGAGGCATTATATCCTCACCGATACATGCAAATGCCGTGCCGCAGCGTTTTAACTTGTCTAACTCGCTGTAGCTTTCAAACGATTTCGATACGATTTCGTCCGTGGTAAAAAACGGTTTATTATCATTTACCGCAAAGTGCGGTTTCCCCGAAAAACTTGCAATCTCGGAAATACGAAACAGTTCTTTGGGATTTGAGAGTTTTTTAGCAGCTTCCGACGGTGTAGCTTCCGAAGGCGTGGCTTCTGATGGGGTAGCCTCAGACGGAGTTGCTTCCGATGGTGTAGCTTCACTTATTGTGGCTGCCGTTTCATGGGGATGAGATACGACCGGTTGTGTTTTTTTACAACCTGCTGCAATAGATAAAAACAGAATAACGGACAAGCCGAGCGCCAGAAAACGTTTGTTGTTAAGTTGATTCATAAGTACCTCCTCATTCGCTATATTAACTCGTTGTTTGAAATAACGAATCAACTAATAACTCTAAAAGTATTATAACATATTCATTTTGTTTTGCAATAAAAAAAGCATTTTTGTAAAGAATATTGGCTATATAGTGTTCTCATTTGTTTCGTCGATCATGCAAAGAAAACCCGACAGGGACATGCGTTGCGGCATGTCCCTGTTTTTGAGATTAATAAACCTCGGCTAATTTGTTGGTGATACGGGTGTGTACCTCCGTATAATACGCTAAATCGGCTTCACTCAAAGAGCCGGTGTCAATTTCACGCATTTTATCCATATAGTCACTGTATTTGGACATCATTTCCGAATACTCGCCCAGCAGTGTCAGGTCGGAGGGATTTTCCTTGTATTTCTTCATGAATGCGATATACTCATCGAAGAACGCTTCATAGCTGTCCATCGTTTCCTTAAAGGAACCATTGGATGAGCCGCTGTCGTCGGCTTTGCTTTCCGTTTTGCTCTCCGGTTTTGCCGGAGCTTGCGTAGCTGCCTGCCCTTGCTTAGTATAGTAGGTAATGACCACCTTTGCATCAATAGGATAATACGACGTGAACGTATCCGCCAGATTTTTGCCGTCAACAGAAATCTCTTTCACCGTGTTTTCGGTTTTACTATTATCCTCCGCTGTTCTGGTGCTGATATTGTTGAATCCCTCTTTTTCAAATTGAGTGATTACATCTTCATAGTTTAGTTCTTTGGTTATTCCTTTTTCGTATTCTATTGCCATATCGATATCAAAAGGTATGCTGGCTTCCTTTACACAGTGATAACGAATAAGTATCTTAACATTAGACAGCATTTTGTCGCCCTTGCTAAAGGTTTCGTTTCCATTTACAAGTACAGCGGAAATGGTGTCGTTTTGCTTGTCAGAACTACTATCGAGGTCGTTTAAGGGCTCGGTGTCCGTGCTTTTAAAGCCGGCGTCATAGAACATATCATATAATTCGTCTTTTCCTTTTTTGAGTGCTTCATCACTTGAAATCGGCAATTCCAGCTCCTTTGGGGCTTCGGTGGTTTCCTCTGTTTGAGAGGGTAAAGAGGAAGCTTTCGATTCCTCCTTGCCGCCGCAGCCCGCAAGCGTAAAGGATGACACAGCGAGAATGCCGGTGAGGATGCCTGCGATCAGTTTTTGGTTTTTCATAAAAATCTCCTTATTCTTAATTATTCTAATTCATCCAATTCCTCTAGTGCGCAATCAGTGCATTGAATTTTTTCGTCCCAGTGGTCGCGCAAGCATGTGCCGTTGTACCAGGGGAAATGGCTTGCAAATTCACTTTCTTCCGTGATTAGGTCAAATTCCTTTCCACATTTTTCGCAAGTTTCAAAGTATACATCTTCTTCTCGATTATCAATGGCGTTTACAGCGCATTCGCCACACAAATGTTTTCTGACGTTTTGGTATGAGAGCAGAGGCTTTTCCATTTGAAAAAAATCTTCAGCTTCATACCGGTTAAATCTGATGTTACAGTTTTCACAAATTGGCATATAAATCTCCCCTTTTAAAATGATAATAATAGTATAGCACACTTCATAAATATACGCAAGTGCGTATACGCTATTGCGTAAAATTTTATACAATATTCCTGAGGTGATGCTATGCGTGTAAAGGATGCGGTAACCTTGCGCTTTCAGGAGCTGTGCGCGGAGAGGGGGATCACCGTGAATGAACTGGCAACACTTTCCGGTGTGACGCCCTCTACCGCATACAGCATGATGGATAGCAGCCGAAGAGATATATCTGTCAGCACCATCAAAAAATTCTGTGATGGTTTGGAGATAACCCTCGGCGCGTTCTTTTCCGCGCCCGTGTTTGATACACTGGAGCAGGAAATCCGCTGAAAGCCCATCAAAAAACGGGTAACCGTTGTATGTATCATACACGGTTGCCCGTTCGTTTTGGTATGCCGGCAGCATACACATCTTATTTTTTATATGGTATACTTATTATACGAAGAGCAGGAGAACAACTCCGACGGCGAAGCTCGCGGCACCCAAGATCCGCAGCACATATTTGCCGTTTTGGGGGTTGTCGGGGTTGATTTTTTCGGACAGGCGAAACACGTCGCCAAACAGCACATAGGGGAGTGCCGACCAAAACAGCAGCAGCACCAGTGCCATTTTGATGTGCCCCATCGTCCACTCGATCCCGTGCCCGTAAAGGATGTCGCCGCCGGTGAGGTAGAGCAGCAGCACGAACCCCCACACGATCATCAGCAGCACGGTCAAAATCTTCGGCAGCACATGCTTGCTGCGAAAGCCCGGCAGCGGCTGAAAGGTGCGGCGGCGGTTGATTTTCCTGCCCTGCAACATCTGTTTCAGCTCTGCGGCGCTCTGAAACCGCTTGCTCTCGTCCATCTCGGTGCATTGCAGTATCACAGCGGTCAGCGCGCCCTGATACAGCCGCTCGTTCGGCAGACGCCCCGTCAGCAGATAGTTGAGCAGCACGCCGCAGGCGTAAATATCCGCGCGCGCGCCGGTTTGCGCAAAGCCGAACTGCTCGGGCGCCGCATAGCCCTCGGTGCCCAAAATCGTGGTGTCGCGCGTTTGCATCGGCTTGTTCAGCCGTGAAATATCAAAGTCGATCAGCTTCACCGTGCCGTCGTTTGTCAGCATGACGTTGGACGGCTTGACGTCGCGGTGGATAATGCCGTTTTGGTGCAGTGCCGTCAGCCCGTCGCACACCTGGCAGAGGATCGCCTTTGCCTCCGACACCGGCAGCACGCCGCCGTTTTCCACGCGGTATTCCAGCGTCGTGCCGTTGATGTATTCGCACAGCGACACACAGCGGTCGTGCATCATGCGCACGTCCAGCACCGCCATCAGGTTCGGGTGTTGCACCTGCGCGATGGCACACAGAACGGGATAGGTTTCCGCGGCGGTCACCCGGCGCAGCAGCAGCTGTCCGGTTTGGTTGTCGCGGACGATATCGGTGGTCGCATTGATGGAAGTCAGGAACGTGATGTTCCGCAGCACATTGTTTTGCATAATTGCCCCTTGTTTTTTGCAAAAAAATAGAATAAGATATAGTATACGGACATATCGTAAAAAAGGAACGATGAAAATGAAAAAATCTACCGGTGAACTGCTGTCCATTCTCCAACACAAACCCAGTGTCGAGGCGTATTTTGATGAGAATGACGATGAAATGTTTTTCGGCACCCTCGCCGAAATGCTGAATTTTTACCGCACCAACAAGGGCTTGAGCAAGGCGGAGGTGGTGCGCGGCTCCAACATCAAGCGCGAATACTGCTATGAACTGCTGCGCGGCGATGTTGCCAAAAAGCCCTCGCGCGACAAGGTGATCATGCTCTGCTTCGGCCTGCAGCTGTCGGTGGACGAGTGCCAGCAGGTGCTCAAAAAAAGCGGCTACGCGCCGCTGTATGCCCGCGATACGCGCGATTCCATCCTCATCTTTTCCGTTGCCCATCATATTTCCGTCGTCAAAACCAACATCAAGCTGGCGGAATATAATTTGGAGCCGTTGGAGTAACGCTATCCCAGCGGCTGCCTGCACTTGCCGCAGCGATACCGTTCGGGATGCTGAATAAGCGGCGAGCGTTTATAGCGCTCGAATACCGTGCCGCAGTACCGGCACACCACGCGATAGGAGGGGCGCTGTTTTGGCGCCGCCGGCATTCTGTCCATGTTTGTCAAACGCGCGATCTGCAGTCCGTAGGCGGCGTTGACGCGTTCGGCGAGCGTTTTCCATTGACCCGTGTGCTGCATACAGCCGTCGCAGGTGTGCAGCAGCTCGTGCAGCAGCGTTTCCTGCAGCAGCACCTCGGGGTAGGTTTCGTCCAGCAAAAACGCGGCGATCTCGATGGTGTAGCGGTCGCCTGCTTTTTTGCACACGCCCAGCCGCGTTTGGAGGCGTTTGTTGACGGTAAACTGAAGATCGGCAGCATAGCGGATGGACAGCGTGTCCAGGCGGTATATGGCTTCTGATACGTAGGCATAGAGGTGTCGCATGGCGGCTCCTTAAAAAAAGATGAATTTAGTCTTGACATATCCGCTGTCAAATGGTATAATACTAATTGTTGTGAACGGCGACATAGCCAAGTGGTAAGGCACGAGTCTGCAAAACTCTGAT
>CAMKOU010000002.1 GCA_946414505.1 uncultured Clostridia bacterium
GAGGAAGCAAAGCGCATTATTTCCGACGCGATGAAAACAGGCGAGGCAAAGAAAAAGGAGCTCGTGCTCGAGGGTAAAGAGGAGATCCACCGCTTCCGCAACGAGAGTGAAAAAGAAATTGCCGACCGCCGCCGCGAAGTGCAGCGCCAGGAACGCCGTATCCAGCAAAAGGAGGAAACGCTCGACCGCAAGATCGACAATGTCGAAAAAAAGGACGACCGCATTTCCAAAAAGCTGAAGGAGGCGGACGCCAAGCTGGCGGAAATCGAAACCATCAAAAAAAGCCAGTTCGAGATGCTCGAAAAAATTTCGGGCTATACCGCCGAACAGGCAAAAAGCTATTTGCTCTCCCAATTGGAAGACGAGTTGACGCATGAAAAATCCGTGAAGATCATGGAGTATCAGGAGCGTCTCAAAGAAGAGGCCGATGAAAAGGCGCGAAATATTATTTCGCTTTCCATTCAGAAGCTTGCCGCCGAGCACGTGGCGGAAGCGACCATTTCGGTCGTCCCCCTGCCGAACGATGAAATGAAAGGTCGTATCATCGGCAGAGAGGGCAGAAATATCCGTGCGATCGAAACGCTGACGGGCGTTGATTTGATCATCGACGACACGCCCGAGGCGATCACCCTTTCGTGCTTCGAGCCCGTGCGGCGCGAGGTGGCGCGCATTGCGCTGGAAAGACTGATTTCCGACGGCAGGATCCATCCTGCCAGAATTGAAGAAACCATTGAAAAGGCACGCCGCGAGGTGGACGCCACCATCAAAAAATCGGGCGAGCACGCGGTGCTGGAGCTGGGCATCCACAACATCCATCCCGAGCTTGTAAAGCTGCTGGGACGCTTGCGTTACCGCACCAGCTACGGACAAAACGTGCTGGATCACTCGATCGAGGTTGCCTATCTTGCCGGCATGATGGCAAGCGAGCTGGGACTGGACCCGACGCTGGCAAAGCGCGCAGGCCTGCTGCATGATATCGGCAAATCCATTGACCACGAGGTCGAGGGCACGCACATTCAAATCGGCGTGAACCTCGCCAGAAAATACAAGGAAAGCGACGCGGTCATCCATGCCATCCACGCCCACCACGGCGATGTGGAGGCAAAAACCATCGTTGCCATTCTCGTGCAGGCAGCCGACGCGCTGTCCGCCGCCAGACCGGGCGCCAGACGCGAAAATGTGGAAAACTACATCAAGCGCCTGCAAAAGCTGGAGGAGGTCGCCTCCTCGTTCAACGGCGTCGATAACTGCTACGCCATTCAGGCAGGCCGCGAGGTGCGTGTGATGGTGAAGCCCGAGGTCGTCAACGACGAACGCATGATCCCGCTTGCACGCGAAATTTGTAAAAAAATCGAGGAAGAGCTGGAATATCCCGGACAAATCAAGGTCAATATCATCCGCGAAAGCCGCGCTGCGGAATTCGCCAAATAACCGTTGCCACGGTGGGCAGGGCGCCTTTGGGGACCTTGCCGTGAATTTGATCGTTTTATTACCGGCGCGTCAAAACGTTGCGTTAGTTGATAAGCGGCTGACGGCGTTTGCGGTGTTTCTGATTAAAAAAATGACATCACCTTTGTTTTTGGACAAGGGTGATGTTTTTGTTTGCGGTAGATTTTTTTGTAAAAAACATGTAGGGTCGCACCCATGTGTTCGCCCGAGCCGCGTGTTCCTGTCAAACCGTATCTGCCACGGAAACGCGCGGTTTCCTATCCCGGGCGACCATTGGTCGCCCCTACTGACGACTGCGTACTGACAGCTGACGACTGACTACTGACCCTTTTTTCGTGCCAGCGACCGCTCGGCGGCGCAAATCAGCTTGCCGAGGGCAAAAATCAGCAGAATCTCGGGCACGGCACGTACCGCCACGCTGATGAACCGCGTCGCCAAAAAGGTGAGATACGGCGTGGCGTAGCCGGGGTTCATGAAAATATAAAACCAAAACGCCGCCAAAAACGTTTCCACGGTGATCATGTTGACGCACCAGGCGAGTATCACGCGCGGCAGGGTGATTTGGTTTTTATACAGGAAGCAGCCGTATATAATGCCCGTCAGCGCGCCGCTGATCGTAAAGCCGGGAATATACGCGCCCATGGGTGCAAGGATGAACGACAACACGTCGCCCAGCGCGCCAACCAGCAGCCCCGACACGGGACCGAACAGCGAGCCTGCGGCGGCTATCGGCAAAAATGCCGCGCCGAATTTGACCTGATTGCCGAAAAGCGGCAGCGTCGCGTTGGCAAACAGCCCCAGCACCACGCGCAAAGCGAGCAGCATGGCGACCAGCGCCAGCGTTTGCACCTTTTTCAGCTCGAGAAAAGAGTTTTTTAGCAGTTTCATATGTTCCTCCTGAACCACAGAGGCGCTGCAAAAAAGAAAAGGCGGACAAACGCCCGCCTTGGTTTTTCGATGCGACAGCGGGATGCGAAACCGGCATCGCGGAACCTCCTTCGTTTCCACGGCAACTCCCCGTCCGTGAAACACTTAAACGCGCCGGCTTCTACTCTGTGAACTTTTTTACGATTCTATTATAGCACCTTGTCGGTTTTTGTCAAGATACTCTAGGCAATACCGCATCATTCAGGTGTGCGGTGTTGCCTCAGATGATTTTGGCGAATATCAGGAGCACCAGCAGTAGCGTTGCGACCGCCGCCGCCGACACGATCACGATGATGACGGTGTTGGTTTTCCGGTTGTGGGGGCTGTCGTTGCTCTCTCTGGTGGGGATCAGCTTGGATTTGCGCAGCGCGGTCACCACCGGCTTGTAGAGCAGCAGCACCAGCGACGCGTTGAGCGCCGCCTTGATGGCATTGAACGGCAGCAGCAGGGTGGGGATCATGCTCACCACCGCCTCACGCGGCACGCCCATGTAGATCGGCGTCATGATATAGTTCCACAGCAGCATCACGGCGATCATCGCCACGGCGCCTGCCACCAGCCCGATGATCGCGCGTGCGATCGTTTTTTTGCGGTAATAAATGACCGAAGCCACGCCCACAAACACGGCCGATGCGAGAAAATTCATCAGCAGACCGATAAAGCCCGTGGAGCTGACGGTCACCATCTCCACCAGACAGACGACCAGCGACATCACCAGTCCGGCGATCGGGTTAAAGATAAACGCGCCGATGGTGAGGATCACATCCTTCGGCTCATAGGTAAGGAAGCCGCCGATGCCCGGGATGCGTAAAAAGATGTCTGCCGCGACCGCCAGCGCGGTCAGCATCGCCATAATGGCGAGGGTTTTGATTTTGTTTGTTGATTTTGCTGTCATAGCAACAACCTCCTAATATTTTTGAAAGGTTGTTTACGGCTGCAAAAAGCCCCGCTGTACCGGAAATACAACGGGGCGTTCACGCGAAAAAAGCCGGATACGGCCAAAGCGCGTCTTCTTTCATCCGGACTGTAACCGTCGGTGCCTGAATCGCACAGGCTCGGCAGACAAACTGTCTGTTCGTGGACTATACCACCGGTGGAGAATTTCACTCCGCCCCGAAGACAACCTTCATTTCTATTATATGCGGATTTTTCCGTTTGTCAATAGGCATTTAAAATTCTTTTTCGGAATTTTTATTGACAAGCCCGGCGCATTCCTGTATAATACTACCGGATAAGGTGAGCCAAACGACGGTAGGCGGTTAAATCTTTGCCCTCGAAAGGGGGCGTGCCATATGGAATACATAACGGTTATTATTCTTGCAATTGTTTTGTACACAATTTTGGCAATAAAGAAGAACTAAACCGCCTCGGCAAAGGTACGGTTTAGTTCTTTCTTTTTCACTAAACTTTACTTAGGGCTAGCCGCTTATCGGTTCGCCTTATCTTTCTTTTATTATAGCACATTGCCGGCATTTGTCAAGTCTCTGTCACCATGCAGAGGCTTTTTTACTCTGTTACCATACAGGGGCTTTTTTACTCTGTCACCATGCAGGGGCTTTTTTACGTTTTTATTACAGCGCCGCGCGCAGGGCTTCGACCTTGTCGGTCTGCTCCCATTTGACGCCCAGCTCTTCCCTGCCGAGGTGACCGTATGCCGCCAAATCGTAGTACTGCGGCTTTTGCAGCTCCAGCTGGGTGATGATGGAGTGGGGGCGGCAGTCAAACACCTTGTTCACCGCTGCGGCGAGCCGCTCGTTGGAATACCATGAGGTGCCGAACGTGTCCACCATGACGGAAACGGGCTTTGCCACGCCGATGGCATAGGCAAGCTGCACCTCGCACTTGTCGGCAAGGTCCGCCGCTACGATATTTTTGGCGATATAGCGCGCATAGTACGCCGCGCTGCGATCCACCTTTGTCGGATCCTTGCCGCTGAATGCGCCGCCGCCGTGACGGGAAAAGCCGCCGTAGGTGTCCACGATGATTTTTCTGCCGGTCAGACCCGCGTCGCCGACGGGACCGCCGATGACGAATCTGCCGGTGGGATTGACAAAAATCTTGGTATCCCTGAGCAGCTCCGCCGGAATGACGGGATCGATCACATACGCGATCATATCCTTGCGGATCTGCTCGCCCGTCACATCGGGGTCGTGCTGGGTCGATACGACGACCGTGTCCACACGCACTGCCTTGCCGTCCTCATACTCCACGGTCACCTGCGTTTTGCCGTCGGGACGCAGATAGCGCAGCGTGCCGTCCTTGCGCACCTTGGTGAGCTGCTTGGCGAGCTTGTGCGCCAGCGAGATCGGCAGCGGCATCAGCTCGGGCGTTTCGTTGCAGGCGTAGCCGAACATCATGCCCTGGTCGCCCGCGCCGATCTGATTGTTGCTGTCCGCTTCGCCGTCCTTCAGCTCCAGGCTTTCGTTGACGCCCATCGCGATATCGTCGGACTGCTTGTCCATCGACACCAGCACGGCGCAACTCTGCGCGTCAAAGCCATAGGCAGGGTCGTTGTAGCCGATGTCGTCGATCACCCTGCGGGCAATGGACGCGATATCCACCTGCGCGGTGGTGCTGATCTCGCCCATGATGTGCACCACGCCGGTGGTGACGGTGGTTTCACAGGCGACATGCGCATTTTTGTCCTGCTCCAAAATGCTGTCGAGCACCGCGTCGGAAATTTTATCGCAGACCTTGTCGGGATGTCCCTCGGTCACGGATTCGGATGTAAATAAAAACTTAGCCATACTTTCTCTCCTTTAAAATTACCAAAAAAATACGCCCTTCGACCGAAAGGCGTTCACAAAACTCATCTTCCGGTAAAACCGCAGGATTTAGCACCTTGCAATGCAGGTTGCCGGGCTTCACAGGGCCTGTTCCCTCCGCCGCTCTTGATAAGGTTGTATTCAACTGGTGTCTATTATATACGATTCGCGCAAAAAGTGCAAGGGGTTTTTGCAAATAATTTGCGGAAATAAATTGTATTGCGGCAGGTTTTGTGATACAATCGGGGTGAATAAATGCGTGGAGAGCGGCAGTTTTAGTTTAGTGCATAGTGCATAGTTTCGGGTCGCTGCGCTCCGATTGATAATGCTGCGTGCAGACGCTCCCGCCGACGCAATACAAATCGGGTGCGGGCAACGCCCGCCCACAACTATGCACTATGCACTATTCACTTTGCACTTTCAAACTTTCCACTTTCAACTCTCTTCATAAGGAGGCAATGCCATGATCATTGATTTCAAAAACGAAGCCCCCGAGGTTCTGCCGAACTTCAAGGGCGGCGAGGGCGATTTTATCGCCAGCATCCACTTTGACGGAAAAAATAAAATTTTGCACGGCACCCTGCCGCCGCACGCCACCATCGGGCTGCATACCCACGAGGCGGACAGCGAGATCATTTACATCCTCCGCGGCCGCGGCGCGGTGCTCGACGACGGCGCGCTGCTCCCCTTGGAGGCAGGTCAGTGCCAATACTGCCCCAACGGACACAGCCACAGCCTGATCAACAACAGCGAGGAGGATTTGGTATTTTTCGCGGTGGTACCGGTGGCGATCCGCTAAAACCGCACCCACTCCGTTGCCATATCCGCTTCGCTGTCCATCGTGCAGACAGACACGGCGCTGTCCGCAAACGATTTGGTGCGCATATGATACACATGCCCGTCCTCGGCGAACGTGTCGCCGCACACATCGACCGAGGCCGCCGCGCGGTGAAAGCCCTTGCCCATACATTTGAGCAGGGCTTCTTTTTTTGTCCAAAACGTAAAAAAGGTGCCGAGACGGTCAAAGGAGCGCCGCAGCATGTCCATTTCGGCAGCGGTAAACACGGTCTTGCCGAGCCGCAGGGTGTTGGTAACGCGGATCTGCTCGATGTCACAGCCGATCTCACCGTCACCCACGGCAAGCAGCGCCCAGTCGCCGCTGTGCGACAAATTAAAAAACGCGCCGTTGGCAGCGCGCGGTTTGCCGAATGCGTCGGTATAAACGGCGGTTTCACCTAAAAAACGGCGCAGCAGCAGCCCTCCCGCAATGCAGCGTTTTCGGTCGGCGGAAAACCGGTACCGGCGTGCTTTTGCGGCGCGCTCCGGTGAAATCAGCGACAGGTGTTTCGGCGTGATATCGTGGATATTGGCAAGATAAAGCTTCATAATTTCACATGTTTCCAAATATACTGTTGTAGGTCAGCGGTCGTTGAGCTTGTCAAGGCAGTCCTGACACACATGCTTTTCGGCAAAGGCGATCAGGTTTTCGTGCGCATTGCAAAACACGCACTTCGCCTCCGCCTTGCGAATGGTAATACAATCGTCGTCCGCGTTGATGTGCAGCACATCGCCGGGGTTGATGTTGAGGTGACGGCGGATATCCTTTGAAATCACGATTCTACCCGCCTTGTCAATTTCACGGAAATTGGTAAAGATCATGGTATTCGCTTCCGTTCTGCTTTTAGTACTTTAATATTACCAGATGACAGATAATTTGTCAATATAATTAAGAATCATATAAAATATTGTCAAAAAAGGGGAAAGTGACTAAGCCTATGTTGAATATCATATGGAGTTGTATCGTCATCGCGTCGGTGATCGCCGCGGTTTTGCTCGGAAACGGGGACGATTTGTCCGCGGTGTTTGTTGACAGCGCCGCCGATGCGGTGTCGCTGCTGCTGCAGCTGGCAGGTATCATCGGGTTGTGGTCGGGACTGATGAAAATCGCCGCACAAAGCGGCATGAACGCGCTGTTCGCCAAGGTGTTTGCGCTGCCGCTGCGTCGGCTGTTTCCGCGTTTGGAGCGGAACAGCACCGCGTTTGAGACCATCACCATGAACATCAGCGCCAATTTGCTGGGCTTGGGCAACACGGCGACGCCCCTGGGACTGCGCGCCATGCGCGAGCTGCGGCTGCGCAGCGCATCTGATCGCGCGAGCGATGAAATGGTGCTATTCGTCGTGATGAACACCGCCTCCCTGCAGCTGCTGCCCACCACGCTGGCGTCGCTGCGGCAAAGCTACGGCAGCGCGGCGCCGTTTGACATCCTCGTTCCCGTATGGATCAGCTCGGCAGGCGCACTGGCGGTCGCGCTTGTCATCGCGGTTGCCGGCAATCAAATCAGCGGTTCGAGCAGCATACGCGTTTCCGTGCCAGATACGGTTTGACAGGAACACGCGGGTCGGACGAACACATGGGTTCGCCCATACATCCTAAAGGGAAAGTTTTAGTCTGTTGTCAGTTGTCAGCCATAGGGGAATCACCTTGCGGTCTCCCTATCCTGCCGCTTGGCGGCAGGAACTGACAGCCGCTAGGGCTGTCACTACGGCAGCACGGAAACGTTTTTTATGCACACATTACCTTAACATCGTAGGGGAAACCCTTGCGGTTTCCCTTTCCTGCCGCTTGGCGGCAGGAACTGACAGCCGCAAGTGCTGTCACTACAGTTATACGAAAAAGTATACTTTTTCGATTAACATGGAACTACTGACGACTGACAACTGACAACTGACGACTGACAACTGACAGCTGTCAGCTGACGGACTGAAAAGGAGAAGCTTATGAATTTGATCATGCCCGTTTTTGCGGCGGTGATCGTCCTGTTTGGGCTCATACGGCGCGTACCGGTGTTTGACGCCTTCATCGCCGGTGCACGCGAGGGGCTGGTGACGCTGTATCACATCGCGCCCGCGATTTTGGGGCTGATGTTTGCCGTCAGCCTGCTGCGCGTCAGCGGCGCCACGGATGTGTTGTGCCAATGGCTGGCGCCTGCGGCACAGGCGGTGGGCTTTCCTGCCGAGGTGGTGCCGATGGCGCTGCTGCGGCCGGTTTCGGGCAGCGGCGCGACGGCGCTGCTGGTGTCGGTGCTGGAGGAGCACGGCCCCGACAGCTTTGCCGGCAGGGTGGCTTCGGTGCTGGCAGGGTCAAGCGAAACCACCTTTTTCGCCGTGACGATGTATTACGGCAGCGTCGGCGTCAAACAGATCCGCCACACCCTGCTTGCCGCCGTCGCCGCCGACCTGACCGCGATGGTGCTCAGCGCCGTGACCGTGCGGGCGTTTTTCGGCTAAAATCATTTTGTCATGTTTTCGATATAAAAGTCGCTTGACAGCCGAATATTACTATTTGTAAAGCGCAATGTGGAAAATTTCTTTTTCAGAACGAAGGAGAATGCCCTCCGCATTCCCTCTTTACCCCTATATTTTGTTTTCCACCATGACAGCGCCCTATTTCGCACCGGTATTTTAACACTTTCAACAGAGTTTTCCACATCTTATTGTGGTTAAGGAAATTTACAAATTGTATAATTCCAGTGTCGGGAACATTGACCTTCCTTTTTGATTCTTTTATCGCAAAGACATTATTGTCATATTTGGGGTGATAGGCTTTGAACCGTAAGCTTTGCATATTAGAGCTGCTCGGCGGCGCGTTTGTCGCGGCAGGCGCCGCGTTTATGCGGCGGTTGTTCGCACTCAACAACGGGATGCTGCTCGGCATTTTATTCGGCGCCGTCAACGGCAGCGACTGGGAGCTGACCAAAACCCTGCTGCTGCCCTATCTGCTGTGGGCGCTGCTGGAGGCGCTGGTGCTGCGCCTGCGGTTTCACCGCTTTACCGTCGCCAAGACCGCCGCGCTCTACCTGTTGGGCGTCGTCAGCCTGCTGCTGCGGCTCGGCGGCGCCGGCGGTGTGTGGGCAGACATCCTGCCCGTGGCGACGGCACTGGCAGCGTCGTATGCGCTCTACTGCTCTCCCCTGCCGCTGCGGTGGCTGTTCGCGCCCTCGCTGGTGCTGCTGTTTTTGTTTGTATCGCTGTTTGTCAGCCTGACGCCGTTTCCGCCGCGCTTGGCGTCCTTTTGCGACAGAGCGACCGGCATGTACGGCTTGCTGCCGCGGTGCTACGATTACGGCGCGTCGGCGCTCGATACGTTGAATTCTCTGTAGAAAATCGCTTTTAATTCTATATTAGAATATCAACAAACGGCGGAATATGGTATAATAAATAGGAATATCGTTATATAAAGAGGAATGGTCATGAAAGAAAACCATACAGAGCCAAAGCCCGACGTCATCGCGGGCAGAAATCCTGTCAGCGAGGCGCTTCGCAGCGGCAGACCCATCGACAAAATTTTGGTGGCGCGCGGCGAAAAAAGCGGCGCCGTGGTGGGGATCCTCGCCAAGGCGCGCGACCGGCAGATCCCCGTCAAGGAGGTCGACCGCGCCAAGCTGGACTTTCTGAGCGGCACGGCGCCCCACCAGGGGATCGCGGCGCTGGCGGCAGCCAAGGATTACTGCACCGTGGACGACATTTTCGCCTACGCCGCAGCGCGCGGCGAGCCGCCGTTTTTGGTGATTTTGGACGAGCTGGAGGATCCCCACAACCTCGGCGCGATCATCCGCACCGCCGAGTGCGCGGGCGTTCACGGCGTGATCGTTCCCAAACGGCGCAGCGCGAGCCTCAGCTACACCGTGGGCAAGGCGAGCGCCGGCGCGGTAGAATATATGCGCGTGGCGCGCGTCACCAATATCGCCCAGCTGATCGACGACATCAAATCGCGCGGCGTGTGGGTGTACGGCGCGGACATGAACGGCACCGACTATTTGCAGTGTGATCTATCGGGTGCGTGCGCGCTGGTCATCGGCAACGAGGGCA
Organism: uncultured Clostridia bacterium; assembly: GCA_946414505.1. Taxonomy (GTDB): domain Bacteria; phylum Bacillota; class Clostridia; order Oscillospirales; family Acutalibacteraceae; genus Ruminococcoides. The sequence continues at coordinate 10,013 of CAMKOU010000002.1, forward strand.
AGGGCATTTCGCGGCTGGTGCGTGAAAAATGCGACGTCATTGTTTCGCTGCCGATGAAGGGCCGCATCAACTCGCTCAACGCCTCGGTCGCGGCGGGCATACTGATCTATCACGCGCTGACAGGCAGAAATTAGCGAAAGGAAGTGAGGGCATGTCGGATTTTGACAAAAACCGCTCACATACAGAACAGGAACCGGAGGGCGCTGCCGAGGATCCGCGGATGCTGGAGGCAACGCGGAAGTTTACGAAAAAGCCCAAGGTCATCGACATTTTCAGCAACACGGATCAAAAGCCGCGCCTGAAAAATCAAAATCCGCTGGAAGCCGACACGCCGCCTGCACCGCCGGCGGACAGCAGCAACGCCATCATCGGCGAAAAAACCGCCGCCACCATGCAGGCAGCGCTGCTGATGGACGGCGACGATCCCCCGGAAAACGGCGCGGAAGCGGTGGTGACGCTCGCGCCGGAGTTTGACGAGGAAACGCAATTTGCAGGCGAGGTGCTGGAGGAAGCGGAGCCGTTTCGCGAGATCACCAATATCGAAAGCATCAACACCATCGACATTTCGCTTGACCCTGCGCCTGCCCCGCAGGAGGAACCGCCGGCGGCGGCGCCTGCCGCGCCGGAGGAAACGCTGGGCTTCCGCATTACGCCGGACAAGCAGACCGAGCGCATTGTTGCCAAGGTGCCGGTTTACCGTCCCGACGAGCCGCAAAACACCCTCAACGTGAAGGCAGGCAGGTTTTCCAATGTGGTGGAGCTGGAATACAAGGAATATATCCGCTCCAAAAGTCCTGCGGTGGCGCCGCGTCCGCATGTGGAGCTGACAGACGTGGACGATTTTGAGGAGGACGTCAGCTCGCCGCAGGAGAAGATCCTCGGCGCGGTGGTCGGCTTTTTCTCGAAGGACGACGCGCAGGGCGGCAACACGCCGCACGAGGAAAAGGAAACGCCCGTGGAGGATTACACGGGCGAGGACGACGAGCGCAGCATCAAATATGAACTAAAGCAAAATATCCGCAAGCTGTTTTTCCGCAGCCTGATCTCCGGCGTGCTGGCGCTGGTGTCTGTCATCTTCACCGTGCTTGTCCGCGTGATGCCCGAGGGCATCCTCTCCGTCATCCCCGTGGCGCCCGCCGCCTACGCGGTGTTCAACCTGCTGCTGGCAGGCTCGGCGGTGGTGCTCAACCGCGTGTCCATGCGCAACGGCCTGCAGCCGCTGCTGCGGCTCAAGGGCAACAGCGACACGGCGGTCGCCGTCGCCGGCGTTGCGGCATTGCTGCAATGTGTGTCCGCGTTTTTCATCCAGCTGGGACACATGTCCGCGTTCAACGTCAACTACTACTGCGCCGTCGTGCTGCTGGCGTTTTTTGCCAACAACGTCGGCAAGCTGGTGATGGTGCGGCGCGTGCGCGACAACTTCCTGTTTTTGACCGCCAAGGCGCCGAAATACGCGGCAAAGATCTACAACAACGAATCCGTGGCGGACAAGCTGCTGAGCGGCACGCTGTCCGAAAAAAATCTGATCGCCTATCAGCATAAAACCAAGTTCGCCTCTAACTTTTTAAAGATCTCCTACGCGCCCGACCCCAGCGAGGACTTGGCGTCCCGTCTGGCGCCGATCACCACGATCGCGGCGATCTCCACGGCGGTGCTGTGCGGCGTGATCCGCCTGTCCTTTGCCGAGGCGTTCGGCGCGCTGGCGCTGGTGACGGCGATCGGCATCCCGATCTCCACGCTGCTGGCGGTCAACGTGCCCGTGCGCAAGCTGTGCAAAACCCTGACCGCCTACGGCGCGATGATGGCGGGCTTTCCGTCCATCAAGCAATTTTGCGACAGCACCGCCGTAATGATCGACGCCGAGGAGCTGTTCCCCGCCGACTCGATCGACTTGGAGGGCATCAAAACCTTTGAGGAGTACAACGTTGACGAGTCGCTGCTGTGCGGCATCGCCGTGCTCAAGGAGGCGCAAAACCCGATCGCCAACGCCTTTGCCACCGTGGTCAGCGAAACCAAGGAAACGCTGCCCGATGTGGAAAGCGTGCTGTACGAGGACGGCATGGGACTGGTCGGCTGGATCAACGGCGAGCGCATTTTGGTCGGCTCGCGCAAGCTGATGGAAAAATACCATGTGGAGATGCCGCAGGAGAACTATGAGGAACAGTACACCCACGACGGCAGACAGATCTCGTTTTTGTCGCGCGCCGGCAATTTGGTGGCGATTTTGGTGACGCGCTACCGTGCCGATCCGGAGCTGAAAAGCGAGCTGCAGCGTGCCGAAGCAAACGGCATCAGCTTTTTGATCCGCTCCACCGACTACAACATCAGCGAGGATCTGGTGGCGAATCTATACAACGTATTTTACCGCAGCGTCAAGGTGCTGCCCACCGGCCTGGGCAACGTGCTGAAGGAGGCGTGCAGCGTCACCGAGGATCAGTCACGCGCCTATTTGATCACGCGCGGCAAGGCGCCCGGTCTGGCGCGCGCGGTGTCCGGCTGTGTGAAAATCAAGCAAAACATCACCCTTGCCATTGTCATTCAGCTGATCGCCGTGATCCTCGGGTTGCTGATCGCCGTTCCGCTGGCGCTGTATGCCGGCGTCGGCGTGATGGGATCCGCCGAGGTGTTGATTTACGCTGTTTTTTGGGCGGTCGCCGCCATTGTCGCCCCGGCGATACAAAAACCGTAGTATTTTATGAAAGGGTATGATCGCATGAAAATCGCTCCTTCGCTGCTGTCCTGTGACTTTTCCGTCATGGGGGCGGAAATAGAACGCATGGACAAGGCAGGCGCCGACTGGATGCACCTGGACGTGATGGACGGCCACTTTGTGCCCAACCTCACCTTTGGCGCTCCCGTCATCAAACGGGTGCGCCGCTACACCGCCAAACCGTTTGACGTACATTTGATGATTTCCGAGCCGCTGCGCTACATCGACGATTTTGCCGCTGCCGGCGCGGATATCATCACCTTTCACGTGGAGTGCGATTCCGATATCGGCGCCACCATCGACAAGATCAGGGACAACGGCATTTTGCCGGGACTGGTTCTCAAGCCGGGCACCCCTGCCGAGGCGGTATTCCCCTATTTGGACAAGCTGGCGCTGGTGCTGGTGATGACCGTGGAGCCGGGCTTTGGCGGACAGTCGTTTATGGCGGACATGCTGCCAAAGGTGCGGCAGATCAAAGCCGAATGCGCACGGCGCGGCTTAACCGTTTTGATTGAAGCGGACGGCGGCATCGGAGAAGCCACCATCGCGCAGTGCGCCGCAGCCGGCGTGGATGTTTGCGTTGCGGGCACGGCGGTGTTTCAGGCGGACGACCCCGCCCAAGCCATCGCGCAGCTGCAGGCATATTAGAATGAATACAAGCAAATAAACGGCAACGGCGGCTCACACGAGCCGCCGTTGCCGTTTGAACATGACAGGAAGAATCATTTTATGATCTTGCTGTTGAGCACTTTGCCGTTTTTCGACACAAACACGTAAACGATCACCATGTTGTCCACACCCGTTTCGGCGCGCGCCGCTTTGATGTCCAGCGCACTGACAGAGCCGAGGGGAACACTTTCCAGGGCAGACGCCTGTTCGTCTGTCACATCCGCCTTGACGTCCACGCGGAATACCACGACGTTGCCTTTGGCATAAATATCCATCGCTATCTGATCGGTTCCCAGACTTGACTGATACGCGTCCAAGCCCTTTTCGCTCATGTAGCTTTCGAGTTTTTTCTGTGCCGCTGTGTCAGACGTGTCAATGGCGTCGTCGGTGTACAGAACCACACCGTTTTTGTCCTTCAGCTCATGCACGTTGCTGCCCGCGCAGGCGGTGAACAGCAGACACGCCGCCAGCAGAACGGCGATCAGCGAGATATGTTTGATGCTTTTTTTCATTGTCCTACATCTCCTTACGGGGGTATTTAATCATCCACGATCACCGTGGTGATCACATCGCCGGATTTTGTGTAATAGGCATAGACGATTTGCGGGTCTTCGACGTCCGCCTTGTTGATCAGATCGCCTTTAAAGGATATGACCTGTTCGTTGGTTTTCAAGGTGGCGGTGTCCTTTTTCAGCTGTGCTATCTGCGCCGCGCTCAAGTCAATGACATACTTGTATTGCAGCACCAGCGTGTTGCCCGACACAAAGTAGGAGTATTTGAACTCATCGGTCGATACGTCGCGGTCATTGGCGACCATATAGCTCGTCAGGCGCTGCTCGGCGCGGACGTCGCCGGTATTGATGCGGTTGTCCTCCAGCAAATACACGCCGCCTTCGTTTTTCAGCGTATGCGCCGACGCGGAAACGCTCGTTTCGGGCTCGCTTTCCTCCTCCGACGACTGCTCGGTTTCCTCGCTGCTTTGCACGTCGGAGGTGTCGGCGGCGGACGAAACCGAAGAGGGCGTATAGCGGCTCAGGCTGACTTGGCTGCTTTGCGTGCCGGTTGGCGTGTCGGGCGTATTTCCCCTGCCGCCCAGCAGCGTCACCGCTGCCACGATACCGCCGCCGATCAGCACCACGGCGGCAACCAGCACGATAATGAGCGGCGCTTTGGATTTTTTCGCCGGCGTTTTATCCGCCGGTGTGACAGGATGCACGGGCGGCGTGACAGTGTGCACGGGCGGCATAACAGGCGGTTTGAGCGGACGCACCGGCGGCGCCACGGGCTGGTTGCCGACGGTCGGCGTGGTAAACTCTTTGATCAGCGTTTGCATGTCGGGCGTGCGGTCTTCCCTGTGCAGCGCCAGGCCGTGCATCAGCGCACGCTCCTGATACGGCAGCACCTTGACGCCGAGCTGCGACGGCGGCTGCAGGGTGTCCTTTGCCAAACGGTCGAGACTGCTGACCGGCACCTTGCCCGTGATGCAGGCATAGATGGTGGCGCACAGCGCATACACATCGGTGTAGGGACCCTGCTGGCCGTTGGAGCGATACTGCTCCTCCGGCGCGAAGCCCTGCTTGAGGATCACCGACATTTGCCGCTCGGAATTGGTATAGTACCGCGCCGAGCCGAAATCCATCAGCTTCAGCTTGCCGCGCTTGGTGTACATGATATTATCGGGGCTGATGTCGCGGTGAATGATGCCGCGCGCGTGGATCACGCTGAGCGAGTGCATGACCGGCACCAGCAGCGACACCAGCTGCTCCAGCGAAAAGCAGCCGTGGTGGTTCACATAATCCTTGAGCGTTTCGCCGTTGAGGTATTCCATGACGATGTACGCCGTGCCGTTCGCCTGGAAATAGTCGAGCACATACACGATGCCCTCTTCCTCCGAAAACGCCGCAACGTTTTTCGCCTCCACCAAAAAGCGCTCCACACCGCGGTTGAAGAAGTCCTCCTTGCCCTGTGAAACCATCACCACGGTGGACTCGCTGTTGCTGCGGTTGGCGGCGCCGGAGGGATAAAACTCCTTGATGGCAACGCGCTTGGACAGGGTGGTGTCCAAGCCGATATAGGTGATGCCAAAGCCCCCCTCGCCGATGACATTGCCGACGAGATACCGCCCTGTCAGCATGGTGCCGCAAGGCAAATGATAGGGAGAGCCGGAGCGCGGCGCAGCGGCATTGTCGTAGCCGCAGTGCGGACAAACCGACGCGCCCTTCAGCGATCGCATACATTTATAACAATAGTTTTGCATATTTAACCGTCCTAAATGTTGCTGTAATTGTCGTTGGCAGACAACTACGCAATTATATTATAGCCCATCTTGCAGGATATTGCAATATCAAAATGATAACAATCCCGATGCTTTTGCGCAAAAGCAGGCAGCCGCAAACGGCTGCCTGCTGTATGGTCAAAAACAAACGACAATTAATATGGCGTAAAGGTGGCGCCGGTCGGCAGCTTCCACTCGCCGTTATAGCGCGCCATATAAATGGTGTTGTCTTCGGTTTGGTTCATCGACTGTCCCATGACATAACCGGTCACCTTAACGGTGGCGTCCACCGCCGCGATCTCGGTAATATTGTTTTGCTTGACGGTATCGCTTGTAAACCGACTGACCATGCTTTTAAATTCGCTGCTGTTTTTATCGTACACCTTGCACTTGTCGTCGTGAACATCCACTTCGTACTTCATGCCGTTCAACAGCGCCAGGCTGCTGCGGTCCGCATCGGTGATCTGATAGTCGTTGTCGATGGTATACTTTTTGATAACCTCTTCGTACTGACCCGCGTTCAGCAAGGCAAACACATCATTCAAGGCGTCCTTGTAGCTGCCCTTGGACGGGTTGGCACAGCTGCGGAACACGAAAATGCCGCCGACGATCACGGCAACCGCCAACACCGCCGCCACGATGATCAGCACCAGCTTTTTGGTGCCCAAGCCCTTTTTGGTTTGTGTGGGAACGGGGTTGTTGTAGCCGGGCTGATAGGCAGGCTGTGTGCTGCTGTACTGCGACGGCTGCTGATATTGCTGAAATTGCTGTTCAAAATTATTCTGCGGCTGTGGCGCCGGATACGCCTCCTGCTGCCGGTACTGCGTCGCCGCAGGCGGCTGCTCATAAACAGGCTGTTCCGCGGCGGGCGGCTCATAGGCAGGCTGTTCCGCGGCAGGCGGTGCGGTCGGCTGATTGCCGGGCGCAAAGCTCCACGGCGAAGCGGCAGGCGCAGGCGTTTCCGGCTGCGGCGCGCTTTCGGGAACCGGCACTTCGTCAAAATTTGCCGCAACGGTTTTTTCCACCTCTAAGGCAGGCTGCGGATCAGGCTGCGGCGCGCTTTTGACGGCGTCCTGCAGCTTGGCGCCGCATCCGGAGCAAAACAGTTGGTTGGGCGTGATGGGTCGGTTGCATCTTGGACAATTCATGTGGTACCTCCGTTATGTAATGGAGAACCCCTGCACGGTGTGCGCGTGAAGGCCTCCATGATGATTTTGATTGAAATAACGCCGGTTTCCCGCCGCCGCGCGTTTTCACGACCGGGAGCCGTGCGGCGTCACGCTGCCGTACCGCGCGTCAGTCAACGTAATTGGCATAGAATTGCAGGTTGTTTTTGTCCACAACGAAAATTTCAAGCACCGCGTTGGTAACGCCGGTTTTTATTTTCATATCATACACCTTTGCGTCCAGCTGCGTGCAAAGCGTGTTCATCTTGTCGATCACCGCATTAAAATAATTCGCCTGTGAAGCGTCGTTGACGTCCGCGTTCACCGTGTACCGCGCGATCAGCGAGCCGTTTTCGGCGCTGACGGAGCCGGACATGTTGCTGTCCGCCGCATTGCGCAGGGTATCGATCAAGCCGCTGCTTTGCGCATATTCCATCAGCTTTTCTTCATCCGATTTCGGCGTGGTGGTCGCCGGCGGAATGGTGACGGGCGCAACAGTGGTGGGCGGTGCCGTGGTGGGCGCAACGGTGGTGGGCGGTGCCGTGGTGGTGGGCGCAGGCTGCGTGGTGGGCGGCGGCGGTATGGCGCCGGGTACCGCCGTACTGGCGGAAGCAGGCGCGGACGAAGCCGCAACGGTCGTCTCCGGCTCTATGACCAGCGGCGGCGTTGTTTTTTTGTTGCGCGGAGAGAGGGTGATGAACAGCGCGATGCCCGCCGCGATCAGCGTCAGCAGGATGATGATAATGATCATCACAGGCTTTTTGGAACGCACTCTCTCGGCCTCTTCGTTGGTAAAATAGACTAAGTTTTTATCTATGGCGGCGTCCGGTTCATCCCCGTTCTTACCCTTTTTCTTTCTTTTGCCCGGTGCTTGTTCTTCTTCTTCGTCTTCTTCGTTTTTATTAAAAAAAACCACTAAATCCTGGTCAATGACGCTTGATTGATCTTCTTCATTATTGTTTACCGGTGGACGGTTGTTGTTGTTTCCGTCAGAATGATCCATTCGATTTCCTCCATATTTTTCTGTTCAGCTGATACTACGCTAATTCTATTATATACGATTCTGCCGATAAATGCAATCCTTTTACAAAAAAATGCCTTTACAAAATCCAAGCAGACGGTCCGCTGTCCCGTTTCGCCGATGCGCGCAACCGTGTCCTTCGCGCCAGCAAAACGCATGAAGAGATCCCCCTGCCGAACAACCGTTGGTCGTTGACGAGGGGGATCTCTTTGTCACAGGCGGTTCCGCGAAAACCAAATGCGGTATTGCCTTATTTTTTCTTGGAAGCGGCGTCGGACTTGACCGCGTCGGTCTTAAAGACGAAATTCACCTTTCCGTCGGTATGATCCGCCGTTCCGCTGAACGACTGATAGTGCTTGGACGCGTTCACCATCGCCTTGAGACGGTCGGTCAGCGATTTCAAATCGCCGTTTACCGCCTTTACGAGCGCACCGGTGCCTTCCTTTTTCAGCTTTTCCATGCCGCCGTCGAGCTGCTGCGCACCGGTTTGCAGCTTGGTTACGCCGTCTGTGAGCGTGCCTGTGCCGTTGAGCAGCGCGGCAACGCCGTCAAACAGCGACACCGCGCCGAACGTGAGGGTGTCCGCGCCTGTCTTTAAAGCGTCGGTGCCGGTTTTGAGCGCGCCGGCGCCGTCCTTGAGCGTACCTGCGCCGGTTTTCAGCTGCGCCGTGCCGGTTTTCAGCTGCGCCGCGCCGCCGGCAAGACCGGCAGTGCCATCCTTCAGGCTGAAGGTGCCGTTCAGGATCTCCTGTGCGCCGCTGTTTGCCTGGTTGACGCCGTTGGTGTAGGCGATCACGCCCTGATAGAAGGTGTTGTAGCTGTCGAGCTGCGCCTTGAGCGACTCCAGCGCCTGTCTGCCGCCTGCCGCCTGCGCCTCCGCCTGTGCGATCTGCGCCTGCACCTCCTCGCTTTGCATGTTGCTGTCGATCAGCGCGGTGATCTGCGTCTCGGTGTTGGCGGCAATGACGTCCGCCATTTGTGTCATTTGCGCCGCCACGCCCGCGCTGATTTGCGCCTGCACGTCCTCGGCGATCTGTCCTGCGGCAACGGCGGCGGCGTAGGTGTCGCTGTCCATATCCAGCCCTGCCGCTGCCAGCACGCCGTCTGTCACCTGCTTGCGCACCTGCGCTTCCACCGCCTGCGCGATCACCTCACGCTGACTGTTGACCGTGGCGCTGACGGTGGCGCGTGCCGTATCGCAGGCGCGCTGATGCACCGCCTCGGCGCTGAGGGTTTTCAGCAGGCCGTTCAGCACCTCGGCATAGGTGTCAACGGTGAGCGGCTCCGCTGTCACGCCTGCCGCCGCGAGCTGCTTGTCGGCTTCCGCCAAAAAGGTGTCGAACACCTGCTTGGCGCCGCCCGTCAGGGTGCTGCTGTTAGAGGAGATGGTGCTGAGACCGCTTGCCAGCGTGCCGATATAGCCCTGCAAGGTCGCCACGCCGCTGTCCACCGCACCGGCGCCGCCCTGCAGATCGCCTGCGCCGGCGTCCAGTGACAGCACGCCGTTTTGCAGCGTGCCGGCGCCGTCGTTGAGGGCAGCCGCGCCGTTTGCCACATCACCGGCGCCCGACGACAACGCACCGCTGCCGTCCCTGAGCTGTGCCGCGCCGTTAAAGAGCTGCTGCACGCCGTCGATCAGATCGCCCGACTTGTTGAGCAGGGTGCTCAGCCCCTGATACAGCTGCGACGAACCGTCTGCGAGCTTGTCAACACCGCCGGTCAGCTCCTTTAGCTTATCCTTCAGCTCGGTCACCTTGCCGTCGAGCTTGGAGACGTCGATGTCGCCGAACAGGTCGTTGGTCGCCACAGTGAGGGTGGTCGCCAGCTCAAAATCCTGCACGTCGGCGGTGATCTCCACCGTGGCGGGCAGCTCCAGCTGCGCCTTGTCGATGCCGAGGGTCTCCTGCACGCCGGGCAGCGCAAAGCCTGCCACATAGGTGTGGCTGCCGTCGTTGAGCACCTTGCCGTTGGACACGGTGACGTTGGTAAACCGTTCGCTGTCGAGCATCATGCCCGTCATCATGACAAAGGGCACGTATATTTTTTCGGTTTTGCCGCCGATTTTCACTTCCTCATATTGGCGGTTTTGATAGGTAAACACCATTTTCAGCCTGCCGCTTTTGCCTGCCAGCTCGGCGGGCGCGATCGCCTTGCCGTCGAGCAGGTACTGAACGGAAACGCCCACGGGCAGCGGCACGTCGGACACGCCCTGATAATAGATATCCTTGCCGCCGGCGTTCCATTCCACCATCTTTTGCTCGTCGAGGGTGTAGGTTTCGTCGCCCTTGGTGGTTTCGATGTCGCTGAGGTTGGATTTGTCGGCGACCTTTTCCGCCTTGCCGGGGTTTTGGATCCAGTCGCTGACGATCACCTTTTTCGGTGCGCCGTTGGCGTCGGCAATGACATACACGGTTTCCTCCTTGGAAAACCGGTCGCTTGTCGGCGCGGCGGCAGGCGCGGCAGCAGACGGCGCTTGTTCGGCAGCGGCGGCGGGCTGCGTTTGTTCCGTTCCGGCGGAATAAGCGGTGGTGCCGATCACGCTGCACATCAAGGTGACAGCCATGGTTGCCGAGAGGATCCTCGGCAGGTATTTTTTGATCTCTTTTTGATTACGCATGGTCATTTCCCTCCACAGTTGTTTTTTTCGGTTTGAAGCCGAGGGTCGTTACGCCGATCACCTTGTCAAACAGCATAAACATCGCCGGCAGGATCAAGATGACGCAGAACATGCTGATGATCGCGCCGCGCGCCATCAGTGCGCACAGCGAGCCGATCATGTCCACCTCGGAATAGACTGCCACACCGACCGTCGCCGCAAACAGTCCCATCGCGCTGACGATGACCGAGGGGATCGAGGCGGCAAGCGCGGTTTTGACGGCGGTGCGCTTGTCGTTGCCGTGCGCACGCTCCTTTTTGTAGCGCGTCGTCATCAAAATGGCGTAGTCCACGGTGGCGCCGAGCTGGATGGTGCTGATGCAGATCGGCGCGATAAACGGCAGCGATTCGCCCATATAGTGCGGCAGACCGAGGTTGATGAAAATGGCAAGCTCGATGACCGCCACCAAAATAACAGGCAGCGAAATGCTTTTTTCCACCAGGATAATGATGATAAAGATCGCGATGATCGAGATGGTGTTGACGGTGGCAAAGTCCACCGAGGTGATTTGGATGAGGTCGTTGGTACATGCCGCCTCGCCCACCAGCAAGCCATCGGGGTCGTACCGCTTGATGATGGTGTTCAGCGCGTCCACCTGCCTGCCCATTTCAGGGGTGGCGGTGCGGTATTCGGAGCTGAGCAGCATCAGCTCCCAGCGGTCGCTTTTCAAGATCTCTTTGACGGAATCGGGCAAAAACGCCTCAGGCATGGAGGGCCCGACCAGGCTTTCCAGACCGATGCAAAACTTGATGCCGTCGGTCTGCTGCATTTCCGCCTGCATTTGGCGAACGTCTTTGGCAGGCAGTTGGGCGTTGACCAGCACCATGTGCGTGCTGCCCATTTGAAATTCCTCCTCGAGCTTGGTGTTGGCGATCACGTTGGGCATATCCTTGGGCAGACTGCGCGACAAATCGTAGTACACCTCGCTGTTGGTTTGCTGATAGCCGAAATACGACGGCACCGCCAGCGCCGCAAACAAAATGAGGAACACCGGAAAGATGCGCACAATGACGCCTGCCAGCTTGTTGACCGGCGGCAGCAGCGCCCGGTGCATGGTTTTTTCGAGCGGACGGTCGAGCACCAAAATCAGCGAAGGCAGCACCGTGACGCAGCCCAGCACGCCCAGCACCACGCCCTTTGCCATGACGATGCCCAAGTCCCTGCCGAGCGTAAAGGTCATGAAGCACAGCGCGATAAAGCCGGCAACGGTGGTGACGGAGCTGCCCAGCACCGAGGTGAAGGTCTCCTTGATGGCGTGCGCCATCGCCTCGCCGTGGTCGTCATACTGCCGCTTGTGTTCGCCGTAGCTGTGCCACAAAAAAATCGAGTAGTCCATGGTGACCGCCAGCTGCAGCACCGCCGACAGCGCCTTGGTGATGTAGGAAATTTCGCCCAGAAAGTAGTTGGAGCCGAGGTTGAGCAAAATGGCAACGCCGATGCTCGCCAAAAACACCAACGGGATCAGCCAGTTGTCCATAAACAGCAGCATAGCGGCGACCGCCAGCACTACCGCAATGGCAACATACACCGCCTCCTCGCGCTCGCACAGGTCGCGCAGGTCGGTGATCATCGCCGAAATGCCCGACACCAGGCACTGCCTGCCTGCTATTTGACGGATGTGCGCAATGGCGTCCATGGTTTCGTCGGCGGAGCTGGAGGTGTCGAAAAACACCGCCACCAGCGTGTCGTCCCCGGCGTTAAAGGCATTGTAAAGGTCGTCGGGCAGCAGCTCCTTGGGAATGACGCCCCCGGAAATATCGCTGTACGCCAACACGCTGGCAACATGGTCGACCTCCTTGACCTCCTCCGCCACTGCGGCGATATCCTTTTCGTCCAACTTTTCAAAAATCAAAAAAGAAAACGCACCCTTGCCAAAGTCCTCGAGCATGTACCTTTGCCCCTTCACAGTGTCAAGCGAATCGGGCAAATAGTTGAGCATGTCGTAGTTGACCCTTGTAAACAGCATTCCCAGCACGGCGGGAATGAGCAGCAAAAGTGCGGTGATCAAAATGGCAACGCGGCATTTAACCACCGCTTTCCCCAGTTTCATTACGATTCTCCTTCCGTTTTACTCCTCTTTCATTATAGGATCCCGGGCGAAAAAAGGAAACGTACAGTTTTCACCGGATGCACGTTTTTTAGGCATTCTTTGTATTCTGCACAAACGGCGGCAAACGGCGATTTTTCCCATTCGGATGCGGTTTTTGGAGAAGTTGGACGGATTGTGCCGAAGATTTCCCGAAATTTTTGTGGAAATGCGCTTGCAATCTTTTCGAGACTGTGTTATATTTATCGTATGGAACATATCCAAAATTAGACAAGGAGGAATTATATGAAATTCACTCAAAGCTCCATCAAAAAGTATGTAGCAGAATGCATCGGCACCATGGTTTTGGTTGTGTTTGGCTGCGGCACCGCTATGCTGCTCGGCCCCGGCACCTCCGCCGCCGCGTATTTTGCCACTGCCGTCGCGTTTGGCTTGGCGATCGTCGCCATGGCGTACAGCGTGGGCAACATTTCGGGCTGTCATGTCAATCCTGCCGTATCGCTGGCAGTGTATTTGAACGGCGGCTTGAGCCTGTCCGATTTTATCGGCTATTTGATTTCGCAGTTTGCGGGCGCGCTGGTGGGCAGCGGCGTTTTGGCGCTGATTTTCGGTTTGGGCGGCGTTGCCGACAGAACCGGCACCTATGAAGTCTTTAACGGCTTCGAGGAATTCAGCCTGAACGGTTTCGGCGCCAACACCATGGCAGGCGTCAACGACAACCACCTCGCCGGCTTTATCGTCGAGATCGTCCTCACCTTTGTATTTGTGCTTGCCATTTTGGGCGTCACCTCCAAAAAAGCAAAGCACGGCTCGTTTGGCGGCGTGGTCATCGGTCTGTCGCTGACACTGGTACATTTGCTCGGTATCGGCTTGACCGGCACCTCTGTCAACCCTGCGCGCAGCTTCGGTCCTGCGTTCTGCGCTATGTTCGGCGGCAACTTCACCCCGATGGTATGCCTGTGGGCGTTTATTCTCGGTCCTGCCATCGGCGCAGCGCTGGCAGCGTTTGTGTACAAATATCTGGAAGGCGGTCAGTCTGACGAAGCACACGCCGCTCCCCAGTCTGCTCCGCGCACGGCACCGCGCACCGCGCCCCGTACCGCTCCGCGCACCGCACCCCGTACCGCGCCCCGCACGGCGCCCCGTACCGCTCCCCCAAGCGAAGAAACCGAAAGCGAATAATATTTGACGCATCAAACGGTCAGACAGCACACGCTGCCTGACCGTTTTTCTTTCGGCAATACCGCTTCTACGCCAAGCTTTGCAGCTGCGCGATCTCGTCCTTCATCCGCTTTGCCAAAAGCTTGATCAGCTTTTCGCCTGCAATGCCGTTTTGCGCATAGCCGCCGTCTGCGAGCAGCTGATTGACATTGGTGCGCGTGCCCTCGCCAAACCAGCCGTTTTCGTCCATGCCCTTGCGCACGATGCCCATTTGACGGGCGAGCAGCAGCAGCTCCTTGAGCGCCAGCACGCCGTCGCTGTGGTCGTCCATGCGAAATCCTGTGCTGTCGAGCACCTTGTCAGATGTTTTCCAGCCGTTGTAGCCGCCGTCCCGGATGATCGCGGGATAGTCCCGGTAGCATTTGTCCTTATCCACCACGCCCACGCCGGGAATGCTGTTGCTCTCCAAATAATTCGTTTCGCCGCCGTACTGCCACATGCCCATGTTGCTGCCGTCGTAGTCGGGGCGTTTCCACCACTGCGCAAACCACAAGTCACAGCTGTTGAGCACCTCGGCGGAAATATAGCGCCTGATCTCCTCCAAGCCCGTGTAAATCATCGGGTAGTAGCCCGCCTTGCGCATTTCCTCCACAAAGGTTTTACAGACGTTGTTGATGTTGGCAAAGGTCAGTCCGCCGTGCCGTTGCTTGTAGCCGTCGGCGTCCTCCATGTCGATCGCCACGGGCAGCGTCGGGCGCTTGCCCTTGAGCAGCCGCAGCACATGCCGCGCCTCGCTTTTGGCGTCCTCCGTGCTGAGCGCGTAGGAATAAAGATATGCTCCCCACGGAATGCCGAGCGCCTCGCATTGCCGGACGTTGTTTTCAAACTGCGTGTCGTCCTGCACACGGATGTCGCTGCCGTAGCCGCAGCGCAGCATGGCAAATTCGTAGCCGGCGTCTTTGATTTTTTGCATATCGACCGCGCCGTTGAGCGACGACAGATCGACGCCCTTTTTTCCCGATAAACCCATTTCCACTCTCCCTTTTCGTTTTGAAAGCTTTTTCACGTCCTGCTATAGTGTATGCCGGGAGCAGCATTCGGTGCATCCCTCTCCGCCAAACAGGCGCGGCGACGGCAGCAGACGCAGGCGCGACGCCTTTTTCTTTTTCTTCTTCTTCCTTTTCTTTTTCCTTTTCTTCTTCTTCTTCTTTTTCTTCTTCTTTTTCTTCGGTTGTTTGGCTTGTTTTCGGTTGTGTTTCGGTTGTGTTTCGGTTGTTCTGGGTTGTTTTCGGTTGTTTTCGGTTGTTTTTTACGGCGCGGCTTGCAAGTTGCGGCAAAGCCTGCTATAATAGCCACAGGAGATGATACCATGAACAGAGAACTATATAATCAGGCAAAACAGGCAGCAGAGGAGATCGTGGCAGCCGCCGGACTGCAACAGGGACAGATCCTCGTTGTCGGCTGCTCGTCCAGCGAGGTGGCAGGCGGCGTGATCGGTCACGATTCCAGCGTGGAAACCGCCGAGGCGGTGTTTGCCGGCATATACGACGTATTGCAGGAAAAGGGCATTTTCCTCGCGGCGCAGTGCTGCGAGCACCTCAACCGCGCGATTTGTGTGGAGCGCGCGGCGGTGCCGGGGGCGGAAATCGTGTGCGTGGTGCCGCAGCCAAAGGCAGGCGGTTCGTTTGCCGCCACCGCCTACCGCACCTTCCGGGAGCCCGTGATGGTGGAGGAGATCAAAGCCGACGCCGGGCTGGACATCGGCGGCACGCTGATCGGGATGCACCTGAAACGCGTGGCGGTGCCCGTCAGACTGTCGCTCGACCACATCGGCAGCGCGATTTTGCTCGCCGCAAGGACTCGCCCGAAATACATCGGCGGCGAACGGGCGGTTTACAATGCGTAATGCGTAATGCGTAATGAAATGAAGAGGAAACGTTTGTGGTTTCAGACCTGCGTTTCCTCTTTCCTATGAAAAGGGACGTGTCAAAAATAACACGCCCCTTATTTATATGCAGTTTTCCAAAAGCGATAATTACGCATTACGCATTACGAATTACGCATTAAATATACGGCTTTACCGTGCCGGTCAGGTCGGTGACGCTTTCGAGATGGTTTTCGTCCAAAAAGCGGTTTAAGCCCTCGTTGATCTTGACGGGCGCGTAGGGGTCGGAGAACAGCACCGTGCCGATTTGCAACGCCGTGGCGCCTGCCATCAGCATTTCGACGGCGTCCTCCCAGGTGCTGATGCCGCCCATGCCGATGATGGGGATGCGGACGGCGTTGGCGACCTGCCACACCATGCGCACTGCCACCGGGAACACCGCCGCGCCGCTGAGACCGCCGGTGTTGTTGCGGATGACGGGACGGCGCGTGTGAATGTCGATGCGCATACCCGTCAGCGTGTTGATGAGCGACACCGCGTCGGCGCCCGCTGCCTCGGCAGCCTTGGCGATCGCGGCGATGTCGGACACATTGGGGCTGAGCTTGACGATCAGCGGCTTTTGGCAGTATTTACGCACCTGTGACGTAATGTCCTCCACCGCTTCGGGGCTGGTGCCGAACTGCACGCCGCCGCACTTGACGTTGGGGCAGGAGATGTTCAGCTCCACCATATCCACATCCGTTTCGCTGAGCTTTTCCGCCATTTGGCAGTAGTCCTCCACGGTGTTGCCCGCGATGTTGGCGATGATGACGGTATTTTGCTGCCGCAGCCACGGCAGATCGTCGCGGATAAACGCGTCCACGCCCGGATTTTGCAGGCCGACGGCGTTGAGAATGCCCGACGGCGTTTCGGCGATGCGCGGCGGCGGATTGCCGTCGCGGCGCGTCAGGGTGATGCCCTTGCAGGAAATGCCGCCCAGTGTGCTGAGCGGATAAAACGCACCGTACTCTCTGCCGAAGCCAAAGGTGCCCGAGGCGGCGATCAGCGGATTGTGAAACGATACGCCTGCCACCTTTACCGATAAATCAGCCATTAAAACACAACCTCCTCCGCGTGAAATACGGGGCCGTCCTTGCAGACGTGCTGCATGACCTCTTCCCCGTTTTGGCGCACCCTGACGGCGCACACCAAGCAAGCGCCGATGCCGCAGCCCATGCGCTCCTCCAGCGAGATCTGGCACGGCTTGCCAAATTCCCGGCAGACCGCCGCCACCGCCTTGAGCATGGGCACGGGGCCGCAGGCGCACACCTCGTCCACCTCGCCGATGCGTTCGCGCAGCAGGTCGGTGACAAAGCCCCCGACGCCTGCAGAGCCGTCGTCGGTACACAGCAGCGTTTCGCCGAGCGCCTTGAGATCGTCCTGCAAAATGACGAGCGATTCATGGCGGAAGCCCGTGATGATCAGCGGATCGTCGCACTGCCTGGCGGTGTAGAGCATGGGCGGCACGCCGATGCCGCCGCCGATCAGGCAATAGCGCTTGCCCTTTTCGACGGCAAAGCCGTTGCCGAGCGGCGCCAATACGTCCACGGTGCCGCCGGGCTGCATCTGCGACATGATTTTTGTACCCTCGCCCTTGACCTGATACACCAGCCGCAGCACGCCGTCTGACACGTCGCACACCGAGATCGGGCGGCGCAGCGCCTTGCCGGGCACATACACATGGGCAAACTGACCGCAGGCAACGGACAGATCGTCCTGCTGCCAGCGGAGACGCATATCAAAAATGCCCGCTGCGATCTCCGCATTTGACAGCAAGGGCAGTTGTCTGACGTCATATTTCATGATTCCACTCTCCCCAAAGATTGATTAATCGTATTTGAGCAGCAGCGTGATGACGCGCCGGTTTTCGTTGGCGCTGAGCTTGCTGCTGTTGTTGATGAACGGCTCGTAATCGTTGCTTTCGTTGGCGCCCGACACCCAATCGTAGGCGTAGCCCTGCACCAGCAGGTCAAAGGTTTCCTCAAAGTCGAGCGCTTCGCTGACCATAAAGCAGCAGGAATCCCTTTGGTCGAGCGCCGCCTGCGCCACATAGGACACATAATCGCCCGCGTCGAGGTCGTCGATGGCCATGGAATTGCGGAGAAAATAATTGTACGCGGTGGCGGTGCAGTCCGGCACAAAGCCGTTGTACCACACGTCGGGATCCTCGCTTTCGTTAAACAGCGGCGAAATGGTGTGATCCTTTTCGATCTCCGCCGTGGTCAGGTTGAAATAGTAGTAACGGTCGCTTTCCACCGACGCGTCCTCATAATCGTCCCACGTCACATCCACATGGTACCAGTCGCCGTCGAGCTGCACGCAGTTCCAAATATGGTTGACGTTGCCCTCGTCGGTAAAGTCCTTTGCCTGCCCCTGAATGACCCAGCAGGGAACGTCCAGCCGCTCGCACAGCAGCTGGAAGGCGCGGGTATAGCCCTCGCACACCGCCCGTTCCTCCACCAGCGCACCGTAGGCGTTTTGCTCGTTGGAGCGCACCCTGTCGTTTTTGTGCAGCTCCACCGCCTCGTCGTCATAGACGCAGTTTTCGATCAAGTAATGGTGCAAATACAGCTCTTTTTCATAGGCGGAGCCGTCGGCGGGCGCTTTGTCCGTCACCGTCTGCACCACCTGCTCCATTTGATCGCGCGCCGCTTGCAGCGCCTCGTCCTCCAGCTTGAAATGCAGGCTGATGCGCAGCCTGCCCTGCACGGTGGAATAGTAATACGGCTCTGCCTCGTCGATCCAAAACACTGCGGGATGGTCGTCCTTGTACAGCTCTAAAATGTCGCTGACGCGCTGCATGTTATCAAACGCATCGCTGTAAAACTCGGTGCTGTGCGGTTGGTTCACCGCCTCGTCAATGGCGGCATACAGCCGCTGCTCGGCGTCGTTTGCCAACGCATTAAATCCATATCCCGTATATTTTTGCCGCAGCTCCTCCACAGACACCTGCGTGGTGTTTGCCGCTTCGGGAAGCGCGGCGCTGCCGGCGTCCGTCACCGGCAACGCGCATCCCGCCGGCAGCATCGCGCCGCACACGGCTGCCGCGACCGCCAAAACGGATATTTTTTTCATGTATCAAGCTACCTCGGAAATACTGTTGACGGCGCGGGTAACGTCGCCCTTGTTGCTGTGTCCCATCACTTCGCCGTTGAGCTTGGCGAGATATTTGTCGCCGTCGCTGATAAACTCCACCTTGTCGCTGCCGCCGTCGGCAAAGGTATAGGTGATGGTGAGCGCAGCGGTGCTGCCGCTGTCGGTTTTGGCGTCCGCAAGCGGCACCAGCGCCACATTGTTGTACATTTCGGTAAATTTGCCGATCTCGATGTCCTTGCCGCCGCTTGTCACGGTGGTCACCTCGGCGGTGGTCTCATTGCCTTTGTCGTCGGTGGTGACGGATTCCTTGGTCTCCAGCGCAAAGGTGGTGGTTTTGCCGTTCGCCGTGACCGCCATTTCGGTCAGCGCGGTCATTTTGGGGTTGCACACATACTCGCCGCACAGCTTGTCAAAGCTCGTTTGGCTCCACGCCGCCTTGCTCGCCGCAAGGGTGTACACCACGCTGCCGCCGCCGGTCATCAAACAGATCTTGCCGTCCGCGTCGGGCTTGGACGCGTGCAGCTCCACCGTGCCGTCGGGATATTCCGCCGTCAGCGTCGCATAGGGCGTCGCCAGCCCCAGCTCCTGCAGCTGCGCGTCGGAGGGATTCACCATTTTGACCGCGTCGGCATACAAGCCGCGAATACCGCCCGTGATCAGGCTGCTTTCCACCTCGTTTGCCATCCGCGCGGCGGGCGCTGTCATACGGTAGGAAGCGGTATAATTGTCGTCGTCGTTGGGCACCAGCGTGATCGCCTTGGCAAAGCCGGCGCCGGAAATGGTGATCTCGGACGCCTGGTTGTTGTCGGTGTTGTCCGCCGCGTCGTTAACGGCCAGGCTCATCATGTCGGTCAAGCCCAAGTCAAACGCCGAAACGGTGTCGGTATCGGCGACATACACCGCGTCGCCGGTGCCGAATTTGATGTAGGTGCCCGCCTGCTTCGGCGCGTCGCTGCCGACGATGATCACCGCCTTGGTTTTGTCCGTGTAGGTCACGGTGACGGTGGAACGCGGCTTGTCAAAGCCAAATTCCGCACCCTTGCTTTTGTCGAGCGTCGCCACCTTGGAAAAGCGGAGGCTTGCCGCCGCGCTCGCGATCTTGTCGGGCACGCCGGTTTGCAGGGCATAGTCCTCATAGCCCTTGACGGTGTACACCGTCGCTTGTCCCTCGGGGGTTTGCGACAGCACGTCGAGCGTGCCCTTGCTGTTTTCCACATGAATGCTTTGGATGTCGGCGGGATAGTATTCCATCAGCGTGCCGTAGCTGTTGTTGGCGATGTTGCCGTCCTTGTCGGTTTCCACCTGCGCCTGGTGCAGGCCGTCGCCGTCCACCGACCGCGACAGCGCCACACCCTCGTCAATGGTGGCGTTTTGCGCGTCGCTGCCGCCCTTGGGCAAAAATACCAGCAGCAGAACGACGGCAACCAGCACCGCCGCGGCAATGCCGCCTATTATCAGTCCTTTTTTCTTGTTCATCAGCGGTTCCTCCTGCGCATCCACAACACGATGCCCGTCGCAAGCACCGCCGCCGGAATGACGAACATAAACAGGATCATCATCGCGTTGGAGGCGGTGGCGCTCGGTGCGCCGAGAGTGGCGTTGTCGATGGTTTTGCTCTCAATGATCACGGCGTTGTCCTCTTTGTCCGCGATCGTGTTGACCAAGGTCATAAAATATTCGGCGTTGTTGAAGCTGGGGTAATTCAGATCCGCCGACAGCAGCATCGCCTTGGAGCTGAACACCACCACGTTGGAGCTTTGCTCGGTGCCTGCCTTGACGCCCTCGGCGGCAACGGGGATCGGCTTGCCGGTGATGTTGGCTTCGGCGTCAAAGTCGTCGCCGGCGTCAAACGGCAGGATGCCCGCCTTGTCGGAGCTTTGCAGCAGCGCGTGCGCGGTGTTTTCGTCCTTGATGGTGACGCCCAGCGCGTATTCGTTGACGACAAACACATTTTGGCTGCTGAGCTTTTCGGTGTAATAGTCGGTGTAGTCGAGCAGCGACACATACGGCGTGGTGTTGTTCAGCCGGTGGTTGGGATCGGTTTCATACAGCATACCCTTGTTGAGCGCCATGCCGTAGTCGCTGAGGATCGCGTCGATGTTCGGGGTTTTGATCTCGCCCAGACGCGGATCGGCGTTGGCGACATAAATAAGGGTTTTGCCGTATTTGCCGTCGTTTTCCAGCCACTTTTGCAGCGCTGCGGCAGCTTCGTCGCTGAGGTCGCGTTCGGGCGCGAACAGCAGCACAAAACGCGCGTCCTTGTCGAGCGTGCCGGTGAGCAGCGACACCTCGTTGACCTGGTAGGCGTTGTCGGTGAGCAGCGCGGTCACACCGCCGTAGCCGTCGTCGCTGTTTTCGCCCTCGCCGGTCATCACGTCCACGATCACCTTGTTTTCGGTGGTGACGTCGAGCGCCGCCTTGACCACCGCCTGCTCAATGGTGGTGCCCGTCCACTGGTAGACGCCCATCGAGTTGAAATATTCCTCGTCGTAGGTAAAGCAATCGGTCACCGACAGTCCCTTATATTGCTTGCCGCACACCATCACGCCCATCGTATCGTTGGTTTTCCAGTTGACGTTGGGATAATCCTGCGCAAACTGCGGATTTTCGGTGGTGTCCACAAAGTCATAGGTAAATTTGCCGTTGGAGGCGGACGCCATTTTGTCGAGCAGGTTTTTCGCCTGCACAAAATGGGTGCTGACGCTTGTAAAATCCTCCTCGGAGGCAACGATGTGCAGCTTGACGTCCTTTGTCAGGCGGCTCATGTAGTCCTTGGTGTCGTTCGACAGGGCAAACGCCTTGTTGGCGGTGAGATCCGCCTTCAGCTCGGGGAACCGATCTACGAGCAGCCCCACCACGACGTTCAGCAAAACCACGACCGCGACGCCCACGGCGGTCAAGATCACCGCCAGCGAGCCGTGCCGCATTTTGCGGGATTGCAACAGCGCTTTCGGCTTTGAGGGCTTTTTTTCCGTTTTAACGGAGGTCTTTTCGTTCTTTTCAGCCATTGTTCACCCCTCCTTAGCTCCAGCGGCGTCTTTCCAGAACGCGCACGGTGAAAAAGATAAACAGCCCCGTCACGCTCAGATAGAACATCACATCCACGATACTGAGAATACCGTAGGTAAAATTCGTATAGTAATTGAGGAAATTCAGCTTTTCCAAAACCGCGGACAGCCAGTCCACGGGAACCAGGCTGATGAGATAGCCCATGGTGTCGATAAACAGACCGACCGCCATGCCGATGACGGCGGCGACCACCATGCTCTCGGTCAGCGAGGAAATAAAGATATTGATGGCGATCATGGCAACGCCGACCAGCAAAATGCCGAGCAGCGTACACAATATCACCGTCCACTGCGGCTGCGCGAAAAAGGAGATGACCACGCCGTACACCAAAAAGATGGCGCAGCACAGGGCATACACGCAAAACGCGCCCAAAAACTTGCCCATCACGATCTCGATCAGGCTGACGGGCGAGGTCAGCAGCGCCTGGTCGGTCTTTTGGCGCTTTTCCTCGGAAAAGGTTTTCATCGTCAGCACCGGGATGATGAACATGATGATGTAAAACATGTTGGCGAACACATAAGACAGGCTGGCGGAGTTGTTGTAAAAGCAGTACAAATAAAAGAACATGCCGCTGAAAAAGTAATACACAGCCAGCACCACATAGGCGATGGCGGAGTTAAAGTAGCCCGACATTTCGCGCTTAAAGATAGCTCCCATTACGCCTTGCCTCCTTTCGCCTTGGCGGTCAGCTTGAGGTAGAGCTCCTCCAGGCTGTCGCCGCCCGCTTTCATTTCCAAAATGGGACAGTCGATGCGCGCCATCGCGCTGAACACGGCGCGGCGGACGTCCTCGCCGGGCTTGAACTCCACGCTGAGCTGTCCCTGTGTGCCGGTGCGCTTCACCTTGAGCACGCCGGGGATCTTTTGCAGCTCCGCCGTCGCGTCTGCCAAGCTGCCGTCCACGGTCAGCAGCAGCTGTCCCTCCTGCGCGAGCACCTGTGACAGCTCGTCGGTTTTGGCGTCGGCAATGATCTTGCCGCCCGCGATGATGATGATCCGGTCGCAGGTGGCGGAAATTTCGCTGAGCACGTGCGACGAAAAGATCACCGTATGCTTTTTGCCGAGGCTCTTGATCAGCTTGCGGATCTCGATGATCTGCTGCGGATCCAATCCGACCGTCGGCTCGTCGAGGATGATGACCGGCGGATTGCCGAGCAGCGCCTGCGCAAAGCCGACGCGCTGGCGGTAGCCCTTGGACAGGTTTTTGATGAGCCGCTTGCCGTGCTTTTCCAGCCCCACCAAGCGCATGACCTCGTCCACATGCGCCTGCTTGGGCAGCCTGACGCGCTTGAGGTCAAACATGAATTCCAGATATTTGCGCACCGTCATGTCCGCATACAGCGGCGGCAGCTCGGGCAGGTAGCCGATTTTTTGCTTGGTTTGCTTCGGCTGCGCCAAAATTTCGCTGCCGTCCACCGTCACGGTGCCCGAGGTGGAGGAAATGTAGCCCGTGATGATGTTCATCGTGGTGGATTTTCCCGCGCCGTTCGGCCCCAAAAAGCCGAGCACCTCGCCGGTGTCTACGGTAAAGCTGACGTCGTCGAGCGCAAGCAGCTTGCCGTAGCGTTTGGTGAGATTTTTAACCTCTATCAACTGTATCACTCCTAACAGAAACTTCTGCACGTTTTTCCAACGTATATTGTACCACAAGTAAACGGAATTTGGTAGGGTTTTTTGTAAAAATTCAGATTTTCATCACAAAACAAAAGCCTGCGGCACACACCGCAGGCTTCTGCTGACTTTCTATTCGGTTATTCCAGTTCGGCAAGCTTGCGCTGCATTGCCGTGACGTCCTTGATATTAATTTTTCCGTCGCCGTTGAAGTCGTACTGCAAAAATGTTTTTTCGTCGGTCAAATCCGCCGTCAAAAACTCGCTCAGCATCCGCTGTACAGCCGTAATATCCTCCACGGTCAGTAATTCGTCACCGGTTACATCGCCGATCATAAAGTCCACCGGCTTTAACGGCGTTTCTTCTGTCGCAATCAGCCATTTTTCACATTTATCGCACTGCACGCCCTCGGTATGTCCCGTATGCATGTAAGTAGCTTCTTTGGCAGGCACATATACATAATGGTGACCCAACGCAGGAATCACCTGCTGTTCAACTATGATTGCGCCGCACATAGAACAGTGGGAGCCCTCGGTCTTGCCTGCGGTGTCACAGGTCGGTGCCACAGCTTCGTCCTTCACAACCGTATGCGGCACCTTGGGGATAATCTCCATTGGCACATATACCTCGCCGCAGCGGTCACAATACACGCCCAAGGTGTGTCCCTCGTGCTGACAAGTGGCTTCGGTTTCGTGGTCAATGATCGGATGATGTCCCAATGCCGGCAATTCCTCCTGCGCCATAATCATTTCGCCGCAGGAAGTGCAATACTTACTGTCGGACAAGCCGGCTTTTGTACATGTGGGCGCCCTGCCCGGCACGGTGCGGGTGTGAGTATGCAGGCATACATAATTGGCAATGGTAATGGTGTACTTCGCACCGGTCTTATTCACAAAGTCAAAGTCTCTCAGGTCGAGCTGCGCTTTAACATTGCAAAGATTAGCGGTATCGAAGGTGATATTACCGCCATCCCAAGCTGCGTCATAGGTAACGCCGCTCTCAATAACGGGAGCATCTTCTTTGGGTGCGCCGAAGTTGTAGTTCCATGCGCCGTCGATGGCAAATTTGATCTGACGCTCGAAGCCATCGGGAACACCCTCAAAGGTGATTTCCCAAACATCCTTTTCTACCTCGTTCATCTTGTTTGCCTCGGCATCGGGAGTCCAAGATACACCGTTCAGCCAGTTGCCTTCGCCGTTACCGACCGCATAAACGTCGGTGTAGTTGAAGACTGCCTCACCAACATTTTCACCGCTAACGGTAACAATGTTGGTTTCGGGATCATACGAAACAGTGAAGGTGCCGGGACCGGTAACTGCGAACGCAACATTGTTGCCTTTATCGTCGCCGATCCACTCGGTGTCGTTCTTAACTGCCTTCAGCTGAACAACTGCATACGCCTTGTCAGTCGTATAAGACTTGGTGTACTTGCCATCCTCGCCCTTGGTCATGGTGTTGGTATAAAGTGTGCCATGCCAAGCGACACCAAAGATCTCAGCATTGTCACCGGCTACGATAAGGGTCTCTTCGCTGTCGGTTTCCGCTGCCAACGCGGTTAACGGCAAACAGGTCACCGTCAGCAAAACTGCCAACAGAACAGATAAAAACTTTTTCATATAACTGCCTCCTTTGCACTTTCGAGATACTGTTTTCGCCATTTGATACTACTATTTTATCACAAAGATTCAGTTTTTACAACCAAAAGTGAGCATTTTTTAGTAAGTTTAGCTGTATTTTTTTCACCCGGCGGGGCATACTACGAAAAAAGCAGAAAGGAGCGATCACATGCCGTTTGTATTGGCGTTTCTCACCGGCGGGGCGATTTGCGTTGTCGGGCAGCTGTTGATCGACAAAACCGCGCTGACGCCTGCGCGCATCCTGACCGCCTTTGTCGTGGCAGGATTGGTTTTGGGGGCGCTGGGGCTGTATCAGCCGCTTGTAGACTTTGGACAGGAGGGCGCCGCCGTGCCGATTTCGGGCTTCGGCAATTTGATGGCGCAGGGCGTGCGCGACGCGCTGCGCGAGGACGGCGCGCTCGGCATCCTGACCGGCGGCGTCAAAAGCGCGGCGGCAGGCGTGGCGGCGGCGATCTTTTTTTCGCTCTGCGCGGCGGTTGCGGTCAGGTCAAGGGAGAAGTAGCGTAGTCAGTGGTCAGTCGTCAGCCGCCAGCTGTCAGTAGGCAGAAGTAGGGTGTGCATCGCACGCACGCGCGGATTTCATAACAATGTTTTCCGTACAATCGTAGTGACAGCCCTTGCGGCTGTCAATTCCTGCCGCCGTGCGGCAGGAAAGGGCAACCGCGAGGGTTGCCCCTACGGATAATAAGGAAACGTATGGTCGCCCCAACTGCCGACTGCCGACTGCCGACTGACAACTGACAGCTGACAACTGACAACTGACAGCTGACAACTGACGACTGACGGCTGACAGCTGACAACTGACGACTGACAGCTGACGACTGACAACTGACAGCTGACCGACATTTGCACTTGAAAAGCCCTTCAAAATTTGCTATAATTAAATATAGAGCAAAAAACGGCTGTATCAGCCGGAGGAGGACAACTTATGTGTGAGAAAAAACCGTATTATATCACAACTGCGATTGCTTATACCTCGCGCAAGCCGCATATCGGCAACAGCTACGAAATCGTGCTGACCGACGCGATCGCGCGCTATAAAAGGATGCTGGGCTACGACGTGTTTTTCCAGACAGGCACCGACGAGCACGGTCAAAAAATCGAAATGTACGCACAGGCGGAGGGCTGCACGCCCAAGGAGTATGTGGACAAGGTGGCAGGCGAGATCCGCGCGATTTGCGACGTGCTGAACACCTCGTACGACTATTTTATCCGCACCACCGATCCGCAGCATGAGCGCGCCGTGCAAAAGATCTTCAAAAAGCTGTATGAGCAAGGCGACATCTACAAGGGCAGCTACGAGGGACTCTACTGCACACCCTGCGAGAGCTTTTGGACGGAAAGCCAGCTGGTGGACGGCAAGTGCCCCGACTGCGGCCGCGAGGTGAAGCCGATGAAGGAGGAAGCCTACTTCCTGCGCCTGTCCAAGTACCAAAAGCAGCTGGAGGAGTACATTGAGAGCCATCCCGACTTCATCTATCCCGAAAGCCGCAAAAAAGAGATGCTCAACAACTTCATCAAGCCCGGCCTGCAAGACCTTTGCGTATCGCGGACGAGCTTCAAGTGGGGCATCCCCGTGGACTTTGACGACAAGCACGTGGTGTATGTGTGGATCGACGCGCTGTCCAACTATATCACCTCGCTCGGCTACGACCCCGACGGCAGCGGCGAACTGTACAAAAAATACTGGCCTGCCGACGCGCACATCGTCGGCAAGGACATCGTGCGCTTTCACACCATCTACTGGCCGATCATGCTGCTGGCGCTGGGCGAGCCGCTGCCCAAGCAGGTGTTCGGCCACCCGTGGCTGCTGTTCGGCGAGAACAAAATGAGCAAAAGCCGCGGCAACGTGATCTATGCCGACGAGCTGGCGGAGATGATCGGCGTGGACGCCGTGCGCTACTACCTGCTGAGCGAAATGCCCTTTGCCAACGACGGCTCCGCCACCTACGAAACGATCGTGGAGCGCTTCAACTCCGATTTGGCGAACACGCTGGGCAATTTGGTGAACCGCACCATCGCCATGAACAACAAATATTTCGGCGGCGCGGTGCAGGCGCCGGTGGCTGCCGAACCGCTCGACGATGAATTGAAGCAGTTCTGCCTGGACACCGTGAAAAAGGTGGACGACGCGATTGCGGTGTTCCATATCAGCGACGCGCTGGAGGCGGTGATGAACCTTGCCAAGCGCTGCAACAAATACATCGACGAAACCGCGCCGTGGGTGCTCGCCAAAAACGAGGACACCAAGCCGCGCCTGGGCACGGTGCTGTATAACCTTTTGGAGAGCATCCGCTTTATCGCGGTGCTGCTGCAGCCCTTCATGCCCGACACCCACAAGGCGATTTTGGCGCAGATGAACTGCGACATCGACAGCTACGACAGCCTTTCCGCCTTTGGCGCGACCAAGCCCGGCACGCAGCTGGGACAGGCAACGCCGCTCTTTGTGCGTATCGACCCCAAACAATTTGAGGAAGCTCTCGCTGCCAAGCAAAAAGCTGCCGCCGAGGGCGAAAAAGCCATTGAAGAATTGGAGGAAGCGGAGGATTTGTCCGCCATTCCGCAAATCGGCATCGACGACTTTGCCAAAAGCGACATCCGCGTCGGCGAGGTCAAGGCGTGCGAAAAGGTGAAAAAGAGCAAAAAGCTGCTGCAATTCACGATTTTTGACGGCACCGGCGAGCGCACCATCGTCAGCGGCATCGCGAAATACTATCAGCCCGAGGAACTGGTGGGCAAAAAGATCCTGTTCGTGTCCAATTTGAAGCCCGTCAAGCTCTGCGGCGTGGAAAGCCACGGCATGATTTTGTCGGCGGTGCACGGCGAGGGCGACAGCGAGCAGCTGCAGGTGATCATGGTGGACGACAACCTGCCGGCAGGATGGAAGATTTGTTAAATTGCTCTCGCTGTCATTTCGAACGGTCGCGAAGCGAATTTGTGCAGCAAATAGCCGAGAAATCCCCTGCGGCGACGCGCATTAGTATCCTGTCAAGGGGATTTCTCGACTAAATCGCTACGCGATTTTGCCTGCGGCACCGCTCGAAATGACATCTTACACAGAAAGCCGGCGGCAACATGAAGCAATACTATGTTTACATTCTTGCCAATACAAACAATCACGTACTTTATGTCGGCGTAACCAACAATCTTATGCGGCGTTTATATGAACATAAAAACAAACTGGTTGACGGCTTCACAAAAAAATATGCAGTTGATAAACTTGTTTACTATGAAATCACAACCGATATAAATTCCGCTATTGAACGGGAAAAGCAAATCAAAAAGTGGTCACGCCAAAAGAAAAATATACTCATTGAATCAAAAAATCCAAACTGGTTAGAAATATTACTTGAATAAATGAACCAATACACTAACATCTTCGACTCCCACGCCCACTATGACGACCGCTGGTTTGACGGCGACCGCGAGGCTTTGCTTGCGGCGCTGCCGGCGCAGGGCGTTTGCGGGATCGTGAACAACGCGGTGGATCTGGACGCCGCCGCGCGGGTGATCGCGCTTGCCGAGGCATATCCGCACTGCTATGCGGCGGTGGGCTTTCACCCCGAAAATTTAGAAAACATGCCGCCTGATTATGTAGACCACATCGCCGCGCTGACGGCGCACCCCAAGGTGGTGGCGATCGGCGAAACGGGCTTGGACTATCACTGGGATATCCCCAAACCCCAGCAACAGCGCGTTTTTGAGGAACAGATATGTCTGTCGCTCGACTTGAACCTGCCGATCGTCGTGCATGACCGCGAGGCGCACGGCGATGTGTTCACCCTGCTGCGCAAATACCGCCCCAAGGCGCTGGTGCACTGCTTTTCGGGCAGCGTTGAGCTGATGCGTGAGGCGGTGCGGCTGGGCTGTGTGATCAGCCTGGGCGGCGTGGTCACCTTTAAAAACGCGCGCCACAGCATAGAGGTCGCGGCGGAAATTCCGCTTGACCGGCTGCTGCTGGAAACCGACGCTCCCTACATGGCGCCTGTTCCCTATCGCGGCAAGCGTTGCGACAGCGCGATGATCGTCTATGCGGCAGAAAAAATAGCAGCCCTGCGCGGGATCCCCACGCAAGAGCTGCTGGATATCACGGCGGCTAACGCCAAACGTTTTTACGGAATACAATGAGAACGGCTCCTCTGGCAGGAGCCGTTTTTTAGCAGTCTTCGTCATTATCTTCTTCTATACCTACATCACTCATTTTATTGAGAGCAGCACTATAACCACGAATAAAACGATCTAAAGCACGCTCCATTCGTAAACGTGAGGAATACGCGCAATCTACTCGTTTATTAGGACAGCGCGAATAGGTAGTACAATTGGGTAATGCAAAGCAGTTTCTACACATTTCCCGAGTAGGCTCGACCGAACCAAGTTGCTTCAATAAATCTGTTTCAGTGACACCTTTCCAAATATCTCCCAAGGGCTGCATTGCTTGAAAATGCTCACAGGAATACAGCGTTCCGTCGGGAGTAATAACACGTGAATTATAAGGATTATCTGCCATGCAAAAATGGTACCGCGTGTGTTTCAACGTGAAGTGCGTTGAAACATAAAAACCTTTGGCTGTAATCATATCCATTGTTGCAATAGCCTTATCCCATATTTCATGCGTATTTTCATTTGCCTGTAAATCAAAAAGCGGCGCAATATCAAAAGATACAAGCGAAGGATTGACGATAAAGTTTTTCAAATCATCAATCATGGTCGGAACACCACCGATATTTTCATGGTCAACATTAATACGAATATGCACTCGAATACCGGCTTCATTCACCATTTTAATACGTGAGAGTACGTGCCAATAGGCAGACTGATAATTAAAGACATAATTCTTGCGCGCATTATATTGTTCCTCCACTCCGTCAAGGGTGATTTGAATACGACGCAAATTCCAACTGTCACGCATTTTTTTAATGATTTCCTCTGTAATTAAACTGCCGTTGGAAATCATTCTGGAAACAACCTCAATGCCTTCCTCTTTTAAGCCCTTGACTATCTTGTCGATGCTTTTTTCACCCATTAACGGCTCGCCGCCAAACCAACTGAAAACAACAGGCTCTTGCGGATTACAAACACTTTTGATATACCTAATAGTCTGATCAACTATTTCATCATTCATCGAAATAAACTGAATGCCTGCTTCATAACAATACACACATCGCGCATTACATGCGGTGGTGGGTAAGATAGTGAATGCATTACACTTATTAGAAATCATGGCGCGGCGAAGCTTACAATAATTCTCATACACCAGAGCTTCGTTTTTAGTTTCCGGAACCAAGAAACTATCTTCCGCTAATTGCTTCAAAACTGGGCTGGCAATTATTTCAGAAGCAGAAAATCTTATGTCAGGATTGATTTCAAGCGTTTCTTCATTCAATTGATTAATTTGCTTGGTAAAGTTTTGGAAAACATAATTTTTTCCATCGCAATGATGAGCAACTGCATAAATAGACCACCGATATTTCGTATCAGGATCAATTTGTTTTTTTCCAAGAACACTAATTACTATAGGGTCACCCTTATAAAAGATATTCACATTTTTCACCTACTCTTTTTTTTCAGTAGTATTATACTATATCTTTCTACAAAAAGCAACCCTTCTATATGAATATTTATCTGCTTCACCTTATAAAAAAACAGCTGTGCAATTCGAGTGAATTGCACAGCTGTTTTTCTTTAATTACGCCTCGAAATCACAATCGAATTCCAAGCAGTCATCCGGACAGTCCATCTCACATGCGGAAGTCAAAACAACGTCCTCAGCCTGCAGCTCGACAGCCTCGATCATAGCCTTCATGTATTTCAATTCAGTGCACCTCCTTTACATAATTGTAAACACTTCATTGTTAATTACTAAAATTAAACGCCGAAATACTCGTTAGCAGCCTGATTGTAGAGATAAATAGCCATATAGAACTGGTTGCTGGGCTCATCAGTGAGTTTCTGCTTAACCTGAGCAATTATGGATGTCTTATACTCTGCATTATTGCTGTATTTCAAGGTATATACTTTGTCCAGATAGGGAGAAGGAATACCTTCAATAACAACCTGCTGTACACTACCGGAAGTGTTCGCATTTGTAAAGGCAGCTTCTTCGCCGTCAACAGTTACGGATGCTGATGCAAACTTGGTATTGTTAGTCTTTCTATACTGAACCTTCAAGGAAGTAGCAGCAAGATACTCGCCGGTGCCTCTGTAATAAGTCAAACCGAGAGCGGAAACATCGGGGTGAGCGGTGCTGATTTCTGCAGGCAAAACAATATCGGAAGCAGAAACGGTGGGGGCAGTATAGTCAATTCTGGCATCAGCAGGATTCTCTGTGTTGTAAGAGAACTGGGTCTGGGCTTTCGCGCCAAAATTCAAAAGTGTTTTGTAGAGGTTAGCAAGCTTTGTGTTAGTGGTGGTGGGAAGCTTGTCAACTACATACTGTTCAATAGAATAAGTATCCCTCGCAATTACCTGGCCATTCTGGAGGATTTCACAGGTAATGGGCTCTGTGAACATAGGAGAATAAAGGTGATAGTAGTGCTGAGATACTCTGGCATTTGCAGACTCAAGAGCGGTGTAATCAATTGTTACATTTTCATCAGTCAGTCTTTCGGGACCACTGAATCTTACCTGAAGGGTAGCGGGATCATAGCCGGTAGGTGCTTTCCAGAAACGATAAAGCAGGCTTACTTCGCCGGCAAGATACGAGCTGTAACCATACAGGAAAGTGTTGAAATCAACGAGCTCTTCTTCGATTTCGGGATAAACAACAGCGTCCGCAGCAGTGGTCATCTTG
The DNA here is from genome assembly GCA_946414505.1 of uncultured Clostridia bacterium. GTDB lineage: Bacteria > Bacillota > Clostridia > Oscillospirales > Acutalibacteraceae > Ruminococcoides. Next base: position 41,844 of record CAMKOU010000002.1, read on the forward strand.
GTGCTGTCAGCAGTGCCGTCTGCAACGAGATCAACGTCGGTAGCAGCGGTGGTGCTAGAAGCAGCGGTGTTACCGGTCAAGTAATCAACGCTGAGGTTAACGGTGGTGTTGCCGCTGCCGATTACGTTGAATACGACCTTAACCAGTGTCTTCTTGGTGCTGAAATCAACAGGGGTGTAGCCGGAAGCGTTAAAGGTAACGTGATCGCTCAGGCCGGTGTTGATGCTGGTTTGGAGGCTGGTCAGGTTGGGAAGTACATCCTGGTTGGCGATCTGCAACACAGTAGGATCATAGAAAACCTTACCCTGAATGTTGACGATGCCATAGGTGGTGGTCAAATCGTAGCAAACAGTGACCTGCTCGGTAGTACCCGGAACATATTCAACTGTGCCGTTCGCACCGATGTTGGAGGTGAATGTGACAGTGTTGGTCTCCGTTGCACTTGCGACGCTGATGCCCATGGTAGCCATACCCAGGACCATCATCAACGCGAGTACGATGGAAACGGTTCTTTTCATTGCTCTCATGTTAATTGCTCCTCTTCTAAAAAGTATTTTTCCGATTTAAGGCATAAAGCCTTTCTATCTAGCACAATTATACCACAGACAAACAAATCTCGCAATTAAAAAATTGAATTATATTTGTAAAAAAATTCTGCTGGGTTTTGTCATTTTTAACGGAACAATTAGCAAGCTGCACAATTATTTTGTGTTATTATGTTAACCTTGCATAATTTATCGCATTTTGCTTTTTCGGCGTGGTATTTCACCCGAAATCACCATATCGCCCAATAAAGCTGTGCCTGCCGCGGTTTTTTGCTCTTTAGAGCCGCGCGTCAATTTCTTTTGTAAAAAAGCAGATTTATTATAGCACTTTTCTTTCAATTATGCTATACTAATTTTGTGGTATTTTTCTTCCAAATTATAATTATTTTTTAGAAATATAGTCATATTTTAACATTTTACTATATTACAGCAACTTTATACAAGGAGAGGATCACATGAAGGAAACCATCGTCACCATCCCCATCAACGATCTGTTTGCCCCGCGCGACGGCTGTCCGCTGTGCCGCATGGAGCATATGCTGGAGGAGCAATACTGTCAATACATTACGGGCGACGCCATGATGGAGCCGAGCGTGCGCGTGATCACCAACAAAAAAGGCTTTTGTCACCGCCACTATTCGCGCATGACGCAAGTGGGACAAAAGCTGCCGAATGCGCTGCTTTTGGAAACGCATTTGGAGGAAACGCTCGAAAAGCTGCTGCCGAAAAAAGCCGGGAAGCCCGACAAAAAGCAGCTGGAAGCCCTGCGCGAGATGCTGGACGCGTGCTATGTGTGCGAGCTGGTGAAGGGCGATATGCTGCATTTGCTGGCAACCGTGTTTGCGGAATGGGCAAAGGGCAACGAATTTCGCCAAACCTTTTTGGAGCAGCCGTTCATCTGCCTGCACCACTATCACCTGATGATGACGGCGGCAATGGCCAAAGGCGGCGTGCCGTCGAAGCTGCTGCCGGCGTTCCACGCTGATGTGCTGCAGCTGGTGCGCGGCTATTTGGAGTCGCTGAAAAAGGACACCGACCACTTCGTCACCATGTTCGACTACCGCAGCAAGGGGCAGGAATGGGGCGCCTCGGTGGATGTGATCGAGCGCGATATCGCATTTTTGACAAAGGAAAAGCCGGAGGCAGGCGATCCGTAGGCAGCAGTCAGCTGTCAGTAGTCAGTCGTCAGTTGCCAGTCGCAGTCGGCAGTTGCCGGTCGTCCCTAAGTTAAGGATAACAGGATCGTTTTCTCTATGGTGTATGGGGCTGGCTCAAAACTCAAATAGAGAGTAAAAGAGCCAAGCCCCCGTTTTTGTTACAAAACTAAGAAATCATTTACGCACAGTCGCATGATGGGCAGAAAGCCTTCCCCCTCGGAGGCAATGTCAACAACTTAAAGAAAAGCTGTCATTTCGAGCGGTGCCCAAAGGGCA
>CAMKOU010000003.1 GCA_946414505.1 uncultured Clostridia bacterium
CCAGACAGGTGATCTTGTGCTTGGAAAGCGTATAGAACAGACCGCGGTGCGGACAACCCGCGCACATAACGGGCGGACGCACGGGAACGGGCGTGTCGGTGGAAACGCTTTCGGGCAGCGCCATGCCGAACGCCGCGCGGATCGTGGTTTGGTTGTATTCGCCGATAGGGCTGAACATTTCCTTACCCACACAGGGGATATGCAGCGCATTGAGGTGCGCTTCGATGATACCGTCAAGCTCCTCGATGACATAGAGCTTGTCCACCTTTGCCGCAAAGTCCCTGATGATCTCCACGGGCAAGGGATTGACGAGTCCGAGCTTCAGCACGGACACGGTGTCGCCGAACACCTCCTTGACATACTGGTAGCAGGTGCCGGAGCAGATAATGCCCTTTTCGGTGCCGCCGTACTCCACACGGTTGAGCGGCGAGGTTTCGCCGTAAGCGGACAGCTTTTGCGTGCGCTCCTCCACAAAGGGATGGCGGCGGATGGCGTTGGCAGGCGCCATGATATATTTTTGCGGATTCTTTTCGTAGGGCGGCAGGGCGTGCTCCTCACGGTCGCACAGCTCGACGGCGCCCTGCGAATGCGCGATACGGGTGCACATACGGATGATGACAGGCGTATCAAATTCCTCGGAAATAGCAAACGCCGCCTTGACAAAATCCTTCGCCTCGGCAGAATCCGCCGGCTCAAGCATCGGCACCTTAGCGGCGATGGCGTAGTGGCGGGAATCCTGTTCGTTTTGCGAGGAGTGCATGGCGGGATCGTCGGCGACAAAGATCACCATGCCGCCGTTGACGCCCGTGTAGGACAGGGTGAACAGCGGATCGGCGGCGACGTTCAAGCCGACATGCTTCATGGCACACGCCGCACGCGCGCCGCGCAGCGAAGCGCCGAACGCCACCTCGGTGGCGACCTTTTCGTTGGGCGCCCATTCGCAGTAAATTTCGTCATATTTCGCGGCAAACTCGGTGATTTCCGTGGAAGGCGTGCCGGGATAGCTGGAAACAAGCGTTACGCCCGCTTCATATAAACCTCTGGCAATCGCCTCGTTGCCTAACATCAGCTTTTTCATGATGTGCTTCCTCCATTTTCTTCATAATTTTGCATTAAAAGATATTATACCATATCGACGGATAAATTTCAAGCGGTTAAAACGCTAAGGCAATACCGCACAATTCAGGTGTGCGGATTGCGCAGCAAGATTTTTCGTCAGATTGTACAAATAAATCGAGGTAAGGCTGTCGCCTTGCCGAGATTTTTTGGGCAAGCTGACGGAATAATATTCAAGCAAGCCGTGCGCTTTGAATTGTGCGGTGTTGCCCTAATATCCGTTCGGCGTTGCGGTGGAAAATCTGCTCCTCGGCGTCGCGTCCCAAGTGAAAGCTTTTGAGGATGTCCACATAGTCCTTTTGGCTGTCCCACGGCGAGTCGCTGGCAAACAGGATCTTATCCGTACCGTGGCGCAGGATGATCTCCCGGCACTTTTCGGGATAGAGCCGCAGCACGGCGGCGGTGTCCATCCACACGGGCGCGCCGATCAGCTGTTGCAGCACGGCGTCGGGCATGTCGTAGCCGCCGAGGTGCGCAAGGATCAGCTTGTCCTCTATCACCCCTTTTAATTCCTTTAAGACATTAAGAATCATTGCGGGCGTGCAGTGGACATGGTCGCGGAACGCGACGTCGAAGCCTGCGTGGGTCACGATATACAGATCGCGCCGCGCCGCCTCACGCATAATGCGGACATAGCGCGGATCGTCGAAGTGTACGCCTTGGTAGTCGGGGTGCAGCTTGATGCCGAACAAGCCGTTCGCCTTGATTGTATCGAGCACGTCCTCCACGTTTTCGCAATCGGGATGGATGCCGCCTGCGAAAAAGACGTGGTTTTTGCCGTTGTTTTCGGCGGAAACGCGGTTGATCGTCGGCTCCTGCTTGGGGTTGGTCACCACGGGCAGCACGACGCTGTAGTCAACGCCGCTGTCGCGCATGGTTTCGATCAACGAGGACAGCGTGCCTGCGCGGTAGGGCTGAATACCACCCTTTTCGGTGAGGTAGGCGATGGTCTTTGCGGCGATCGCGTTGGGAAAGGTGTGGGTATGAAAATCTATGATCAAGTATTTTTCTCCTTTGGAATTATTTTACTGCTACGTTACTGTCGCCGAGCTGGAATCGCAGCTCGCGCAGCATCACGTCATTCAGGCTCACCCACAAGCCGGACGGCGCCTTGACCTTGCGCTTGGAATCGGTGAGGTAAAAGATGACCGGCGTCGGACCGTCAAAGATATCGAGCACGCGCCGCGCCTTTTCGTAGAGCGGTGTATTCAAGTCGTCGATGCGCAGGTACAACGCCTGCGGTTGCTGCGGCGCGGACGGCTTCGCAGGAGGTGACGGCGGACGGTGCTGCCGGCATTCCTCGTTGGTGTGCGCTTTTTCGGCGGAATCGCAAAGCAGCTTGGGATCCTCGTTTTCCTTATAGTTGAGCTTGCCGCGCAAAATCACCACCGCGGTTTCGCCGAGATAATAGCCGAAGCGCTCGTACACATTCGGGAACACGACCGCTTCCATGGAGCCGTAGCGATCCTCCACGGTGATAAACGCCATGATCTTGTTGTTTTTGGTGGTTTGCGTTTTTACCTTGGACACCACGCCCACCACGCAAACGGCTTTGCCGTCGGGGTATTCGCCCCCTTCGTTTTGGACGATGGCGCCGATGCGATCCGCCTTGACCATTTCGGCGTACAGGGTGTAGTCGTCCATCGGGTGACCGCTGAGATACATGCCCGCCGTTTCGTTTTCCATATGCAATAATTCTTCTGTGGAAAATTCTTCCAAGGGCGGCAGCTGCGGCTCGGCGGATTCCGGGGGCACATTGTCGCTGCCCATGTCAAAAAAGCTGAGCTGACCGCTCATGTTGCGGCGCGCGGTGTAGTCCAGGTCGTCGAGCACGGTTTTGACGACGGCAAGCAGCTGGCGGCGGTTGGCGCCCATGCCGTCAAAGGCGCCGCAGCGGATCAAACTCTCCACCGCGCGGCTGTTCATGTTTTTGCCGTAAAGCCGCTTGCAAAAATCGTAAAAGGACGCATACGGGCGCACCCGGCGCTCGGCGATGATCGCCTCGATAAACGCCTTGCCCAAGTTTTTGATGGCAAGCAAACCGTAGCGGATATTGCCGCCGCTGACCGAAAAGGTCAAAAAGCTTTCGTTGACGTTCGGCGGCAGCACGGCGATCCCCATGCGGCGGCATTCGGTGATATAGGACGCCAGCTTGTTTTGGTTGTCGAGGACGCTTGACAGCAGCGCCGCCATATATTCGCGCGGATAATAGCATTTGAGCCACGCCGTTTGGTAGGACACCGCGGCATAGGCGGCGGCGTGGGATTTGTTGAAGGCATAGGAGGCAAAGCTTTCCATCTCGCTGAAGATGGACGCGGCGACGGCTTCGTCCACGCCGCGGCGCACGCAGCCCTCCACCACGACCTTGCCGCTGTCATCGGTCAAACCGTGGATGAAAATTGCGCGCTCGCGCTCCATCACGTCATGCTTTTTTTTGCTCATGGCGCGGCGCACGATATCCGCACGCCCGAGGCTGTAGCCGGCGAGCTCGCGGAAAATCTGCATGACCTGCTCCTGATACACGATGCAGCCGTAGGTCACGTCGAGGATGCTTTTCAGGCGCGGATGCTTGTAGCGGATGTGCGAGGGATGGTGGCGGCAGTCGATGTAGGTGGGAATGCTGTCCATCGGACCGGGACGGTAGAGCGACAGCACGGCGATCAGATCCTCCATACAGTCGGGCTTTAACTGCGTCAAAACGTTTTTCATGCCCTGACTTTCAAACTGAAACACACCCTCGGTGGCGCCCTTGGCGATCATGGCGAATACCTTTTGGTCGTCGTCGCGCATGTTGTCCGGTAAATAGTCCGGATGACTGCGGCGGATCAGCTGCTCGGCGTCGTTGATCACGGTGAGGTTGCGCAGCCCCAAGAAGTCCATTTTTAACAGCCCCAGCTCCTCCAGCGTCGTCATGGTGAACTGGGTAACGGTATTGTCGTCGTTTTTGGCAAGCGGCACATAGTCGGACACCGGCTTGTCCGTGATCACCACGCCTGCCGCGTGCATGGTGGCGTGGCGCGGCATCCCCTCGATTTGACGGGCAATGTCGATGAGCCGCCGCGCGTTGTCATCGGTATCATAGCGCAGGCGCAGCTGCGGATTGAGCTGTAACGCCTTATCCAGCGTGATATTCAATTCAAACGGCACCATTTTCGCGATCTCGTCCACTTCGCCGTAGGCGACGCCGAGCGCCCTGCCGACGTCACGGATCGCGCCGCGCGCCGCCATGGTGCCGAAGGAGATGATTTGCGCCACGTGGTCGCTGCCGTATTTGTCCACCACATAGTCGATGACCTCGCCCCGGCGGCGCTTGCAAAAGTCGATGTCGAAGTCGGGCATACTGACGCGCTCAGGGTTGAGAAAGCGCTCAAACAGCAGGTTGTATTGGATGGGGTCGATCGCCGTGATGCCGATGCAGTAGGCGCACAGCGAGCCCGCGCCGGAGCCGCGCCCGGGGCCGACGGGAATGCCGTGGCGCTTGGCGTACTGCACAAAATCGTTGACGATCAAATAGTAGTCGATAAAGCCCATTTGGGCGATGGTGTTGATCTCATACTCCAAACGGTCGGTCAGCGCCTGCGCCGGTCGGTCGCCGTAGTGGCGGTGCAAGCCGTCGTAGCATTGACGGCGGAAAAAATCCAAATGATTTTCATTATTTGGCACATCAAAGCGCGGCAGCTTGCGCTTGCCGAATTCGAAGGTGACGCGGCAGCGGTCGGCGATTTTTTGCGTGTTCTCCAACGCTTCCGGAAAATCGGCAAACAGCGCGCGCATTTCCGCTTCGGTTTTCAGGTAAAACTCGTCGGTTTGAAACTCCATTTTGTTTTCATCGCTGACGGTGCTGCCCGTTTGGATGCACAGCAAAATGGCGTGGGTTTTGCTGTCCTCTTTTTCAATATAATGGCTGTCGTTCGTGGCAACCAAGCCGACGCCTGCTTCGCCGGCAACGCGCACCAAATCAGGGAGGATGCGCTGCTCATCGTCGATGCCGTGGTTTTGCAGCTCGATAAAAAAGTTGTCCCTGCCAAACAGGTCGCGGTAATACGCCGCTTTTTGCAGGGCGCCGTCATAGTCGTTTTGCAGCAGCTTGCGCGGAATTTCGCCTGCCAAGCACGCCGACAGGCAAATCAACCCCTCGTGATACTGCTCCAGCAGGCTGTCGTCGATACGCGGCTTGTTGTAAAAGCCCTCGGTAAAGCCCAGCGACACCAGCTTCATCAAATTTTGATAGCCCGTGTTGTTTTCGCACAGGAGCACCATGTGATAGTAGCGGTCGTAGGGATTTTTATCAAAGCGCGAACCGGGCGCGACATACACCTCGCAGCCGATCACCGGGTGGATCCCCTCCTTTTGGCAGGCGCGGTAAAAGTCGATCACGCCGTACATCACGCCGTGATCGGTGATGGCAAGCGAAGAAAACCCCTTCCGCTTGGCGGCAGAGGCGATTTCGCGGATACGACATGCTCCGTCGAGCAGGCTGTATTCAGTATGGACATGCAGGTGGGTAAAGGACATAGGCACCTCGTATCATATTATGAAATGGCTTTTGCGTCGATCGCACCGTCGGCAAAGGTAACGGTAAACGGCTGCTCTTTGTCGAGCGCGGCGGCAGCACTGATCACCCTGCCGTTTTGCTCCGTGATGGAATAGCCGCGGCGCAGCACCGCCAAGGGATTCAGCGAGTCGAGCTTGGCGGCGGATCGTTTTATTTTTAATTCTTCAACAGAAATTTTCTTGTCGGCGAGAGTGTGCAGCTGACGCTGATAATGGCGCAGCTTTTCTTCTGCGGTACAGATGCGCTCCAAAGCCCCTGCCGTATCCATCACACGGCGGCTGATCTCCAGCTGCGCAGCAAAACGGTGCAGGCGGTTGTCCATCAGGCTTTGCATATACTGCCGCTGCGCCTGATAGTGGGCGCGCAGCTCGCGGATATCGGGCACGGCCAGCTCCGCTGCCGCCGACGGCGTGGGCGCACGCAGATCGGCGACGAAATCGCAGATGGTGAAGTCGGTTTCGTGACCGACGGCGGAGATCACGGGCGTGCGGCACGCCGCGATGGTACGTGCCAGACCTTCATCGTTAAACGCCCACAAGTCCTCGATGGAGCCGCCGCCGCGGCCGATGATGATGACGTCGCACTGTCCCTCGCTGTCGAGCTTTTGCACGGCGGCGATCAGCTGCGGCGGCGCACCGTCGCCCTGCACCAGTACGGGATAAAGCAGCATTTCAATCGACGGAAAACGGCGGTAGAGAATATTGCGGATATCCTGCACCGCCGCGCCGGTGGGCGAGGTGATGACGCCGACGGTTTTCGGAAAGCGCGGCAGGGGCTTTTTGCGCGACGCGTCAAACAAGCCCTCCTGTTCGAGCTGTTGCTTGCGCTGCTCATAGGCGAGCGCCAGCGCGCCGACGCCGTCGGGCTGCATGTCCTCGATATACAATTGATACTGACCGCTCGGCTCATACACCGATATCCGACCGCGGCACAGCACCTTCATGCCGTCCTGCGGCCGAAACCGCAGCCGGCGCGCGTTGCCGGCAAACATCACGGCGCGGAGCACACTGCGCGCGTCCTTGAGGGACAAATAGATGTGGCCGCTGCGGTAGTGGTCGGTCAAGTTGGAGATCTCGCCCGACACGAGCACCACGCCCAGGCGCGGGTCGTTGTCAATAATGGATTTGATATAATAATTGATTTGGGAAACCGTCAAAACGGGCGGTTTTGGCATTTTCGGACTATACATGCGCGCCTCGCTGTTGTTGATAGGTCAAATACGCAATGCCCGCCGCGTTGTCGGAGGAATAGACAGGCGGCGCGAATGCGGCGTTATATTTTTCTGTAAAAGAATTTCGGATCAGGCTGTTGGACATCACGCCGCCCGCATATAACAGCGGCAGGCTACCGTATGCCGCCAGCAGGCTTTCGGTCATGGCATCGAGCGCCGCACGGACAGATTCTATGCAGTAGGCGGCGATATACGGCTTGTCCGCGCCCTCGTGCAGCAGCCGCTGACAGCGGTTTTCCACACCGCTCAGGCAGCAGTCATGCCCCTTTAGGGTGGGGCGTACTTTGATGTGCCGCGTATTTTGCAGGGCAAGCTGTTCGAGCGCCATACCGCACGGAAACGGAAGCCCGAGCATCACCCCTACCCTGTCGATCGCCTGCCCCGCGTTGAGGTCGAGCGTACCGGCGATCTTTTCGCACGAAAAGCCGCAGCCAAAGCCCTTGGCGCACACCGCCTCGGTGGTGCCGCCGCTGACATGAAAGGCAATAAAGATTTTGTCAAACCAATCGAGCCTGCCGGCGCCGAACAGCGCGGCGGCGATGTGCCCCTCCTGGTGGGAAAACGGCGCAAAGGGAACGTTGAGCGCCGCGGATAAAATTTTTGCCGTGTTTTCTCCCACGGTGAAACACGGCATATAGGAACCGCTGACGGGTCGCGGCCGCGTTGACGCACCCACAGCGGCTATGTTTTTGGTGTCGATTTCGTTTGTCAATGCCGCAAACAGCGTGTGCAGCTGCGCGGTGTGGTGAAACACTGCATCGCTTTGGCGCAAGCCCAGCTGTCCCTCCTTGACGGGAAGCAGCTTTTTTTGCTGGCGCAACGCACCCGTTTCGCTGTCGAAGCAGGCGACGGAGGTGGTGTAGTTGGAGGTATCCAGCCCCAGATACAGACTCATGGCGCTTCACCCTCGCGGCTGCGCAGATATGCGCCGAGAATACCGTTAACAAAGCCGCTTTCGTCGATGGTGTATTTTTTGGCAAGCTCCACCGCTTCGTTAACGGACACACTTTCGGGCACGTTGTCCAGATATTTGATTTCGTACAGCGCCAGGCGCAAAATCGTCAGCGAGGTACGCGAAATGCGGCTGAGGCTCCAACCCTTTTTCAAAAAACGGGTGATATCGGCATCGATGTCGTCCTGCACCGCGTCCATTCCCATGGCAACCGCCTGTGCATAGCCGCAAACGCCGCCCTCAAACAGCTGATCGGCGTCCGCCAGGGTATCCTCCACCGGCTCCTGCACAAACGAACGCGAAAACAGCACCATAAATGCCTGCTCGCGCGCTTCGCTGCGGGTAAGTTTCACTTCTGTTTGTGTATCGCACATACTAACCCAACTTTACATTTTAATTCATATTAAGTATAGCACATAAACGGAAAAATGTAAATGGTTTTTTGAGTGCGGCACACAAAAGCCGCAGGACGTTCCCTGCGGCGGTTATGCGGCGACGGGACTAGCCCCCGACGATGGATATTTTGTCAAAATCGACGCTGTAATGCGAGGTCACGGCGTCGTCGATCACCAGCGCTGCCGTGTCGTTGAGCTGATCCTTGGGCACGATCACCGTTACGCCCTCGTCCGAAATGATACACAGACAGTCGGAAAAGCCCTTTGCCTTGATGATGCTTTCGATGCTGCTTTGCAGCGTGAAGTTTTTCAGCATCTGCTCCACGTTTTTTTGCGCTTCGGTTTTGTCCTCTTCTTCGGCGGCGTCCGAGAGCAGTTTGTCGGCTTCGTCGATCACCTTATCCTGCATACTCTGCCGTTTGACGCGCTCCGCCGCAAAAAAACTCTCCTGCTCCTTGGTGAGCGCCGCTGTTTGCACGCTGTCCACGGTTGCCGTGGACACATTGGCGCTGACATAGGACGCCTCGCCCAGCTGCTTGGGTGTTTTTTGCGTATTGCCGAATTGCCAGTTGACATACACCGCCGCGCTCAGCGCCAACACCAGCGCTGCCGAAATGACATGCTTTTTTTGAATTTTCATAACCAAACCAACCTTCATTCTGTTAATTTTTCGATACACACCTTTGCCGTTGAAATGCCGAGCGCCTTTGTCACCGCCTCGGTGACGCGCCCCACGGTCACCGGGTCGTCGCCGCCCTCACACAGCACCAGCACACCGCGCACATGCGGTTGGATCTCCTCGGTTTTGGTCGTGCCGTTTTCAAGATACACCGCCTGCGCGCTGTTTTCCACCGTCAGCAGCACACGGGTTTTGCCGGCGCCCTGTATGTGCGACAGCAGCGACTCCAGATCCGTTTGTGCCGATTTCCTAAAATCCGCGACAGAATACGCCGTTTCACCCGAAGGCGCCGCTTTGTCCGCGTGAAACATGCCCGGCAGCAAAATAAGCGCCGCACCCACCGCACCCGCCAAAAGGATCAGCTTGCGCAAGCCGCCGTTTTCCGCCAGTTTTTTCCAATACGCCTGTGTTTTTTTCATATCCTACTCCCAAACAATGTGCGGCCGCACGGTGAAATGCCGCTCGGTGATGTCCGCGATGCGCTTCTCCCCGTCCCGGTACGCCGCGTCAACCGTCAGCGTTATTGTGGCAATCACCACCCGCGTGTCGTCCGCCAGCGCTAAAACCACCTCCGCCCTTTGTATCGGATAACCGTTTTGCGACAGAATATCACACAGGGCGGTTTCGAGATTCTGTTTTGTCAGCAACAATACTTCACGGTTGACGGCTTCGTCGGCGGTCGCGGCTTCGTTCGCAGGCACGGTAAGCGATCGTCCGTTTAGTGCGACCCCCTTCACGGCGCGCACCGCCGGCACCAGCATGGCACACACGATAAACGCGCCTATCACCATGCTGAGTAGCTTTTGTGTGCCGCCGTCGCTGACAAACCGCGACAGCAGCGCCACTACGATACAGCAGCCGCACACCGTCGCCGCCACCGTATACAGACCGCTCATGCGCTGTCACCGCCGATGGAAAAGGCCGCCGCAGCGGCAATAATGAACACTGCCATCACACACAGCAGCACGGCAATAAAGGCAGAAAACACCGTACCGAGCGCTTCCAGCACCCTGACGCAGCCGCCGGTATCCATTGCCTCGGCTGCCGCCTTGCCCAAGGACAGGCACAGCGCCCACCCCATTCCCTGTAACAATACAGGTAAAAATGTAAACGCCAGCGCCAGAATGACAAAAATACCTAAGCCGGATTTTAATGTGTGCATTCCGCCCTGCACGCTTTTGTACGCTTCGCCCAAAGCCCCGCCGACAACAGGCACAAAGGAGCTGAGCGCAAACCGTGCCGTGCGGCCTGCCACACTGTCCAGTGCGGCGGACGCGCCCTGCCGCAGAGACAGCACCGCCGTAAAGACCGTCATCACCAGCCCCATCACCCATTTGACGGTTTTACAAAGGGCTGCTAGCAAACCCTGCAGCCGCACCTGCGGACTGACCCCTGCGGTGACGGCAACGCCGAGAAACATATTCAGCAGCGGCACAATAACGTCTGCCGATACGCGTGCCACCAACTGGCCCGCCGCCGTCACGGCAGCCTGATAAGACGCGGCGCCTGTCAGTTGCCCCGACGCCGCCATCAGCACCGCCATCAGCGGCACATAGGCGAGAAACAAATTGGCGCAGTGCGCGATCACCTGCCCTACCGTGCCGATAAACGACACCGCCGGCATGACGACGGCGCCGCATAAACACAGTGCGGCGGCGGTTTGCACCGTTTCGTTTGTACCGCCGGACAGGGTGGTGCGGTACACCGACAGCATGGCACATAAGATAAGCACCGCAAGCACCGTCGCCATACCCTTAAACGGTACGGTCATGCTTTCGCCTGCTATGTGCGTGAGCTGCGCCAGCACATCCTCAAAGCGCAGTCCCGACAGCACGCCTGTGTCTGCGGAGGTGACGCCAAGCGCCTGCAACGCCTGCGCCGCTTCCTCCGACAAACTGTTGTATACCTCGGAATAATCATAGGCAAGCGCCATTGTTTCACGTCCTTTCTAGGGGTTTATCACCTGCAACACCGCGTTGAGCACATCCCGGTAGAGCGGCAGCGCCAAAACAGACGCCGTCAGCTTGCCCGCCAGCGTCACGTTTGCCGCCAATGCGCTGCTGCCGGCGTCGCGGCAGGTGTTGGCGGTGAACTCGGTCAGCAGACAAACGCCGATGACCTTGAGCAGGATCGCCAAATAGCCGGTGTCGATGCCCGAAACGGCGACAATATTCTGCACGGAGGAAACCACCTGCGACGCGCTGCCGATCACCTGCAGCAGCAGCAAAACCGACGCCGCGATGGTGAGCACCAAGGCTATTTCACCGTTTTTGGCGCGCAGCGTCAACGCCAGCACCGCTGCTGTGACTGCCAGCATTCCTATGGCTATCATCGGCTAAAACCCAAACAGTCGCTTGATGGTGGCAAACAGGCTGCTGATTTGCCCCACGATCAGCCCCAGCACCACGATCAGCCCCGCCAGCGAGGTCAGCATCGCCTGCTCCTCGCGGCCGCTGCGTATCAATAACTGGCATAAAACCGCAACGATAATGCCGACTGCCGCAATTTTAAAGATAAGCTCTACGTCCATGGTTATTCCCTCTATAACAGCGTCAGTGCCGCCGACACGCCGATAAACAATCCTAATGCCTGATACAGCCTGGCTTTTTGCGTGATGTCCTCGCGTGCCTGCGCGAGCTGCTTTTGAAACAGAGCTTGGTACAAAGCGATGTGTTCAAGCTGTCCCTGCGTATCCGTCGTGCCTAACCGCGCGCCGAAATCGCGCAGCAGCTCCATGTCGCGCGCACGCAGCTTCCATTTGGCAGGCAGCGTGTGCAGTTGTTTGTCCCACGCCTCGGCAAAAGGAAGGGTGAAATCAGATGGCGGGATCTCAAATAATTCTCCTGAAGAATTAACAAGCGTATACACAGCGTCCCTTCGATAGCGCAGCGCCGTAGCCAGCTGTGACAAAAAGGTAAGAAACGCCGTCAAAAAATCACGCCGCAGGCGCAGCCGCCGGGCAAACAGCCAGCCGCCGCCGAGCCCCGACAAGGCAAGCAGCACGGCGCCGCCGGTTTTAAGCAGCACGGCAAACGCCTCCCCGGGAAACAGCGGCGATCTCACCCGCGTGGGACTTGCCGCGCAAAAACACAAAGGTACCGAACGCGCCCGTAGCAAGCAACGCACGCAACACCGGACGCGCGGACAACTCCTGCATCGTTGCCGCGTGGGCGGTGGCAATGACGCGCACGCCGCCGAAAAGACACTGCCGCACCGCGCGGACGTCCTCCGACGAACCGATTTCGTCGCAGACGATCACCTGCGGCGACATACAGCGCAGCGCCTGCTCCATTGCCTGCGCCTTGGGGTAGCCGTCGAATACATCGCAAAAGCCCACGTCGTTTTGCGGTTCACCCATTGTCACCGCTGCCAGCTCGCCGCGCTCGTCGATCAAACACACCGACTGCGCCGCCTCCACCGACAACAGCCGCGCCAAATCACGCAGCAGCGTGGTTTTGCCCGAACAGGGCGCGCCGCACAGCAGCACGCCGCCGCTGTCATTTTGTACAGCCCGAAACACCGCAGCGGCACAGCCGCGGTGCTCGCGGGCAATGCGCAGATGCAGCGAGGAAATATCGCGCACATGTATTATCCCGCCTTCATCTGTCACCGCCGTGCCGCACACTCCCATGCGGTGACCGCCGCGCAGGGTGACAAAGCCCTGCGTCAGCTCACGCTGGCGGGCGTAAACGGAGTATTCACAGGCGCGTTGCAGCGTCGCTTCCAAATCCTCACGCCGCGCAAGCAGCACATCGCCCTCCGGCAAATCCGTCAAACCGCCGTGCCGGGTGCAGAAGCGCCGCCCGTCGCGGAAAACCAGCGTCACCGGTCGTCCCGTTTGCAGACGGATCTCCTGCACTTGGCTTTCCAATGCTGAAAAACTAGGGTGCAGCGCCTGATACACCGGCGGACTGAGACATCCTGCCGCCTGTGCCAACCGGCTGTTCGCTGTCCTGTTCATTGGCATTCCTCCTGTCGCTATGTTGTATTCTATGCCGCCGCGCCGGAGAATAGAACCGCGCCGCCGGAACACGGAAGAGGTTTGCTGCGGTGTAAATAGTAAAAAAATGGTGTATCCCTTTCGTTTTTGACAGTTTCCAAATTATTTCTTGTCCTTTCTTGTTGTTTTATGAAAAAAAGCCAGTATATTGCTTGAACATTTTAAAAAATATAGTATAATAAAATAGTTGCAGTTTGCTAATTACTGTCAAAAAATCGTTTAGGAGAGAGTTTTATGGAAAAGAGAAGCCAGTGGAGCTCACGCTTCACATTTATTCTCGCGGCAATCGGCTCCGCTGTCGGCCTGGGTAACGCATGGCGTTTTCCCGGTCTTGCCGCAAAGCATGGCGGCGGCACTTTTTTGGTCGTCTATCTATTTGCCATGTTAGCAATGGGTATTCCGCTTTTGATGATGGAGATCTCCATTGCCCGCAAATTCCGCAAGGGCGCCATTGAGTCGATGCGCGGTATCGGCAAAAAATGGGAACCGGTCGGTTGGGCGGCAACCTCGAACGCATTTGTCATCGTCTGCTACTATTCGGTGGTATTTGCCTGGGTTATTTTGATGTTTATCAACTCGTGGCAGTTCGCCGGTATGACAGGCAACGCCGAGGCAGCGTCGGGACTGTTTTTTGAATTAACGGAAACGACCGGTGCTATCGAGGGCTTTGGCATTCCGTGGCAGGTGCTGCTGTGCCTGGTGATCGCCTGGGGACTTATTTTCTTCTGCATTCGCAACGGCGCCAGCTCTGTGGGCAAAGTCGTTAAATTCACCGTGTTCGCCCCGGTGATCCTGCTGTTGATCATGGCAGTGAAGGGCTGCACGATGCCCGGCGCCATAGACGGTCTGAAAATCCTGTTCGTTCCCGACGCCAACGCGTTTACCGACCCGTCGTTGTGGGTAGACGCGATCGGTCAGGTATTCTACAGTCTTTCGATCATGATGGCGATCATGTTTGCTTACGGCTCTTATGTCGGCAATGACGCCGATGTTGCCGCCGACGCCATGATCATCGCGTTTTCCGACATGGCGATCAGCGTGCTGTCCGGTATCGTCATGTTCACCACCATGGGCGGCACCGGTATGCTCGACAAAATCACCGACAGCGGTATCGGCACCGCCTTTATCGTCTATCCGCAGGCGATCGTCCACCTGACCGACATCGGTTGGTTTAACGCGGTATTCGGCGCTATTTTCTACTTAATGCTGATCACGCTTGCCATTGACTCGGCGTTCTCGATCGTGGAGGGCGTTTCGGCGGCTGTGGCGGACAAATTCCACCTCAAGCCCAAAAAGGTCACGCTGGCCATTTGCCTGATTGCGGGCGTGATCTCCATTCTGTTCATCACGCAGGCAGGCTTGGCTTGGCTGGATATCGTGGACAACTGGGCAAACTCCGTCAACCTGATTTTGATCGGCGTGCTGGAATGCATTGCTATCGGCTGGACCTTCAATCTGCGCAAGGTGCTCGGCGAGGTCAACAAAAACGCGAAGCGCTTTAAGATGCCGTATTGGTGGTTTTCTGTATCCGTTAAGTTTATTGCGCCCGTGCTGCTGGTTGGCTTGTTCGCTTGGAATATGATCGTCCTCTTTGGTCAAAAGGGCGGCAGCTACGGCGACTATCCCATTTGGGCACAGTTGGTTGCAGGCTGGGGCGTGTCCGTATTGGTCTTTGTCAGCGGCTTTATCGCCAAAATCATCATCAACAAAAAGAAACAAAATGGCTTTGTCGAGGACGAAGTCATTTGGAAGGACTAACGGCAACACCGCACAATTCAAAGCGCACGGCTTGCTTGAATATTATTCCGTCAGCTTGCCCAAAAAATCTCGGCAAGGCGACAGCCTTACCTCGATTTATTTGTACAATCTGACGAAAAATCTTGCTGCGCAATCCGCACACCTGAATTATGCGGTATTGCCTAACCTGTTCCTATCCCGAAAAGCGGCAGCCGGTGCGCTGCCGCTTTGGTCTTTTAAACGCATTTCCGTACAGCACGGCGGTTTCGCTTGCACCGGGTGCCGTTTTATGCTATAGTATCTACAGCAGTACAAGGAGGGCGGAGAAAACAATGAAAGTGATTCGGAAAACTTTGGCTGTGTATAACGGCACAAGCCTGATCGTGCGCATTATCATCGGCATAGCGATCGGTATGGTATTGGGCTTTTTGGTGCCGCAGGCAACATGGCTCGGCATTACGGGCACCTTGTTTGTCGGTGCGTTAAAGGCAGTGGCGCCGGTGCTGGTGGCGGTGCTGGTCGCCGCCTCGCTGTGCCAGGGAAACGCCAAGCTGGACAGCCGGTTCGGGCTGGTGGTGTTTTTTTATCTGTCGTCCACCTATCTCGCGTCCTTTGCGGCGGTCGCGGCAAGCTTTTTGTTTCCGCTGACGGTCACGCTTCCCGACAACCTGTCGAACGCCGTAGCGGCAACGCCCGGCAGCCTCGGCGACATTGTGCGGGAGCTGCTGTTAAAGCTGATCGCCAACCCGGTGGAAGCCGTGTCACAGGGGAATTATCTCGGTATTCTGTTTTGGGCGGTCATTATCGGACTGGCGCTCAAGCGCTTTGCCGAAGAAGGCACGCAGATCATGATGCGCAACCTGTCCGATGCCATGACGCAGGTGGTGCGATGGATCATCAACCTCGCCCCCTTCGGCATTTTCGGTTTGGTATTCAACAGTGTTTCCGAAAGCGGCCTTGACATCTTTGTCACCTACGGCAAACTGATGCTGCTGCTTGTCGGCACCATGCTGACGGTGGCGCTGGTGCTCAATCCGCTGATCGTCGCTGTTGCGCTGCGCCGCAATCCCTATCCGCTGGTGTTTCGCTGTTTGCGCGGAAGCGGATTAACGGCATTTTATACACGCAGCTCCGCCGCCAACATCCCCGTCAATTTGCAGCTTTGTGAAAAGCTCGGACTAGACCGGGATATGTATTCCGTTTCGATCCCGCTCGGCGCCACCATCAATATGGACGGCGCAGCGGTGACCATCACCATTATGGCGCTTGCCACGGCGCACACGATGGGCATAGAGGTATCCCTGCCCATGGCGCTTTTGCTTTCCTTTCTGTCGGCGCTTGCCGCCTGCGGCTCGTCCGGCGTCACCGGCGGCTCGCTGCTGCTGATCCCGATGGCGTGCTCGCTGTTTGGCATCCCCGATTCCGTTTCCATGCAGGTGGTCGGCGTCGGCTTCATCATCGGCGTCATTCAGGACAGCATGGAAACCGCCATCAATTCCTCCGGCGACGTACTGTTTACCGCCACGTCGGAATATGTGCGTTGGAAAAAGGAAGGAAAACGCCTGCCGGCTTTTTTGGAAGGCAGCCGAAACAAGCATACAGGATCATAAACATCTTGATGACACTGCCGGCAACGGCAGGACGGAGAAGTAAGGCAACACCGCACAATTCAAAGCGCACGGCTTGCTTGCATATTATTCCGTCAGTTTGCCCAAAAAATCTCGGCAAGCCTAAAAAAGGCAGGAAAGACACGCGACTGTCTTTCCTGCCTTTTTCAATATGCAATTGATCCTAAACATTTTAACATCCGTTGCGGATAATGCCGTGTAGCTGCGTGGACAGCATTTCGTCGGGGAAGCGTATCAGATTAAATTGATCAGCTGTGCGCCGATGAAATACAGCAGCACGATCCCCGCCAGTGCAAGGGCGATTTTGATTTTTTTGTCCCACAACAAACCGACAAATTCACGCAAAAAAGCATTAGGAAAAAAATACCATTTGGTTTTCGCGGAAATGCCCTGCGCGTCCAAGCCGTGCTTTTGCGACAGCACATAGCTGCGGAACACGTGGTAGTTGGTGGTGGCGACGCCTGCCTTCACGCCGTCGAGCGTGCCTGCATCCTCCCGTATTTTATCGCGGGAAAACTGAATGTTTTGGTAGGTGTTCACGCTTTTGTCCTCGCGGAGTATCTGCTCCGCCGGATAGCCCTGTTCGAGCAGATAACGCTCCATCGCCTCGCCCTCTGAAATCACCTCGTCGGCGCCCTGACCGCCGGACGGGACAAACTTGGCGTGCTTGCCTGTGGCGGCAAACTGCTTTTGCTCAAATTGAATGGCCGCGTCTGCCCTTCCCTTTAAAATCGGCGTCAGCGTGCCGTCGGGACGGATGCAGCAGCCGAGGATCACCAAATAATCGCGGTCAAAGGGCGGTGTATACTTGCTCGCCAAAAACGCGCAGACGATCGTGGACAGCAGCATACAACACAAAAAGCTGGCGACATACGACACGCCGCCGCCGATCAGGCCCCTTACCGAAGCGTCCAGCGAACGGAAGCCCGGCATGAAGATAAAAACAGGAACCAGCAGCGCCATCCACACCACGCCCAAGGCAATGCCAAGCATGTTTTGCGGACGGAAGCCCTCGCGCCACAGCAGCCAAATATTGCTGACGGAAACCGCAAGGCTGAGCAACAGCATCAGCGGCGCGGTGACCTCCGAAAACAGGTTGCCTGTGTTTAGCAGGTTGATCAAAAAGATGCGGAAGTCATTGCGCCATTGCATACCGTACACCACAACGACGATCATGCTCAGGATAAACAGCGCCGCACCGCCGAACGCGACCATGGTATAGGAAAAGAACGCCTTTTTCCACGCTTCAATGAAGGTTGCCGCACAGACGATAAAAACCAGCGCCAAGGCGGCGACGATGGCGATCTCGGTCAGGATATATCCGTTGAAATTCAGTTTTTCCGTTTGCAAAATCACACCCGATTCTGTGACATGCAGCGGAAAGCTTTCATTCACGATAAATTCCTCCGTCATGTCGTACGGATTGCGCAATTTCCAGCTGATAACAGCGTTGCCCGGCTGTTTGGCGACAAACTCCATATGGATCTTGTACTCGCTGTTGATAAACACCCGTTTCAACGCCACGACGTCCTCGTTGTCGGACGTTACCACTACATCATCCGCCGTGATCGTGTCATATATAATATGATCGATCCGCTCGGTATAGGTGCCGCCGTTCACGGCAATATAGGCAAAAACGCCCGCCGCCAACAACACCACGGCGACAAACAGCGTAATCATTCGCTTTTTCGTTTTCATATGCTCCTCCTCTGTTGTTATATCTTCATTATAGCATAAACGCACACGAAAAAAAAGACTTTATTTGGCACAGACTTGCGAATCGGCGGTTTTTATGCTATACTGCACACAGAGGTGATCACGATGCCCTATAACGGCGATACAAAACTGACGGATATTTTGGCGCAGCATCCCTGGCTGCCGGACGAACTGATCAAGATGGACGGCAGGTTTAAAATAGTCAAAACACCTATCGGCAAAATGATGATCAAAAATGCCACCATCAAGGATCTATGCGCCAAAACCGGTTTATCACAGCAAGAAACCCTGGATAAGCTCCATGAAATGATCCGGGCACACGACGCATAACGGCACCGCCGCCGCAACCCGAACGGATTGCGGCGGCGGTTGTTATCATTCTCAATAGTTTTCGGCGTTGACTTCAAAAAAGCTTTGCGGATGGGCGCATACGGGGCAAATGTCGGGCGCCTTGGTGCCGACAACGATATGACCGCAGTTGCGGCACTCCCACACCTTGACCTCGCTTTTTTCAAACACCTGCTGCATCTCCACATTTTGCAGCAGCGCGCGGTAACGCTCCTCGTGGTGCTTTTCAATGGCGGCGACGCCGCGGAACTTGGCTGCCAAATCGGCAAAGCCCTCCTCCTCGGCGGTTTTGGCAAAGGACTCGTACATATCCGTCCACTCGTAGTTTTCGCCGTCAGCGGCGGCTTGCAGGTTTTCGGCAGTGGTACCGATG
The DNA here is from genome assembly GCA_946414505.1 of uncultured Clostridia bacterium. Classification (GTDB taxonomy): domain Bacteria; phylum Bacillota; class Clostridia; order Oscillospirales; family Acutalibacteraceae; genus Ruminococcoides. The sequence continues at coordinate 18,731 of CAMKOU010000003.1, forward strand.
CCCTTCAGCTCCTTGAACCACAGCTTGGCGTGCTCCTTTTCGTTTTCGGCGGTCTTCAAAAACAGCGCGGCAATCTGCTCATAGCCCTCTTTTTTGGCGACCGAAGCGAAATAGGTGTATTTGTTGCGTGCCTGCGATTCGCCCGCAAAGGCTGCCTCCAAATTCTTTTCTGTTTGGGTGCCCGCATAGGGATTGGACGGTGCGGCGGTGATTTCCTCCAGCTTGTCCCCTGTCGCCTTGCAAACGGGGCACACTGCCTCTGCTGCGTTGGGCGCTTCAAATTCCGCACCGCAAACCTTACATTTAAATGTTGCCATCCTTCATTCCTCCTTGATGCATTTGTTTTCATTAGTATGTCCGGCTGCGTAACGGAAATGCGCGCAGCCGTTTATTCTTATTATAATCAAATCGCGCTTATCTGTCAAAGCTCTTTTTTACCGTATTTTGTCAAAAAAGCACCGCCGGAATCCGGCGGCGCCCAATCTATATTCACCAATTCAACAACTGATCCCAAAGGCTGTCGTTGGACTGAAATTCATCTTGTGCGGATTCGTCGTTCAGCTTGGCGCTGGGCGTGTATTCGCTCAACTCAAGGCTAATGTTCTTGGTGACGCCGCCGCGACGCTTAACGGTGAAGGTCACCACGTCGCCGACCTTGTTGTTTTCAAGCGCCTTTTCGATATCCGACTGCTTGGAAACGGAGGTGCCGTTGACGGCGGTGATCATGTCGCCCGAGGCAAAGCCCGCCGCTTCTGCCTTGGAGCCGCTGTCCACCGAAAGGACATATACGCCGAGTTCGTTGACATTGTAGTAGAACGCGGTGCCCTGCGACTGGATATCGACAAACTGCATACCGGTAGAGATCTTGCCGGTGACATAGCCGTAATCCTTCAAGTCCTTGATAATGCCGACGACCTTGTCGATCGGGATGGCAAAGGCGATACCCTCTACCTCGGTGGCGCTGTCCTTGGCGTTGACAATGCCGACCAAATCGCCGTTGGCGTTAAACAGACCGCCGCCGGAGTTGCCGGGGCTGATTTGCGCGTTGGTTTGCAGCAGGGTGAGGTTTTTGTTTTCGATGGTGACCTCACGGGCAAGCGCACTGATGATGCCGTCGGTGACAGTGCCGCCGAGGGTACCCAGCGGATTGCCGATGGCAACCACATAGTCGCCAACCTCCAAATTGCCGCTGTTGCCGAAGGTTGCCGCCGTCAGACCGGTGGCGTCGATTTTCAGCAGGGCAATATCGTTGTCCTCATCGGTGCCGATCACCTTAGCGTCGTAGGTGCTGGTGCCGTCGCGCAGGGTCACGGTGATTTTGCTGGCACCGTCAATGACGTGATGGTTGGTAACGATATAGCCATCCTCGGAAATGATAACGCCCGAGCCGGCGCCCTGTGCCTTATAGGTTTGGGAAAAGACAGACCGCTGCGTGATCTCCGTGGCGATTTCTACCACGCTGTTGGCGGTTTTCTTGACGATTTCGGAGGTGGTGCCTGCGGTACCAGACAAGCCCGTGGCGTCGGTGTTTGCCGCCACCTGCTTGATCGTCATGCTGCCGGAGGAGGACGCGGTATTGCTTTGCGTTGCCTGGCTGAGCAGATAACCGCCGCCGATGCCTGCCGCTGTGGCGCCTACCATAGCGATCGCCATCATCGCCGCCACAAAGCCGCGCGATGCCGCCTTGCCGCTTTTGCCCTCACGCTTCGGGTTTTGATGGGCCGCGCTGTAGTTGTAGACGCGCGTTTGACCGGACATGTCGCCGGTGTAGCTGCTGCTGTAGGGATTGTTGTCCGGCGCGGTATAGCCGTTGTTGACGCTACGGCTGCTCTCGGACGAATAGGCGTCCTCGTAATTGTTGGGGTTGTGTACGGCGTCGCTGTTGTTGCCGTTGATATAGGAATAATGATACTCGCCGTCGCTGCGGTTATTATCGGAATTCCATTCGTAGGAGCTTTCCTCCAGCGCCTGTTCGGTTTTGGAGAAATCCTCTTCTAAGCTGTTTTCAAGATCTTTGGTGGTTTCGTTTTCATTGGGATTATAAAAATCATCTAACATAAGGCATCCTCCTTCGTGGGATAAACGGTTTGTTTCTTGATGTTGTCATTATCATAATCCCCTTAAGTGAAAACTATATGAAATCAACATGAAAAAATCAGGATTATTTTTTGAAATAACGGACAATTTTCGCCGTTCCCTGTGCTATGAAAGGATTTTGCGCACCACCTTTACGCCGTCATAGCGCTTTTTAAAGGAAACGCGTGCGGCAAAGCGGCGGTCGCAGCTTTTGCAATAAAAATCTGTTTGAAACGCCTTGTTGCGCAGCCGCCATTTTTTGACCCGCTTCGCCTGCTTGCCGCATTGGTCGCACTGAAAATGCAGCTGCTCGCGGTCGATATCGGGTGAGGACAAATCGGTAATATAGTGATTTTTAAACAGCATCCGCTCATAAAACGCCTCGCAGTCCGCCGGGAGGATGAAGTCGCGCAGCGGCAGTTTGTCCTGCACGGCTTGCAGACACCGCAGGCTGAGATACGCGTCGGCTGCGGCACGGTGCTGCTCCTCCTCGGAAAACTGCACGCCGATCATCTCGGCAAACCGTCCCAAGCCGATTTGATTGCCCTCGTCATAGCAGCCGATCGCCCTTTCACAGTACGCCTGCAGGTCGCAGTAGTGATGCAAAAACGGAATGTGGCGGTCGTTACAATAATATAAATAGTTTTCCATCAGTGTGTGGATATCCGTCGTGCCCCATGTCATCACAGCCGCGTCGCCCACAAAATCGGCAAATGCGGCGCTGACCGTGAGAAAGCTGTCGCCCTCGGCAACGTCCTCGTTGGTGAGCCGGGTCAGGGTTTTGACCCTGCCGTTCAGCTTCTTTTTGACGCGCGGCGCGATCAGGCGCGAAAACTCGCCGGTGACGTTGCCTGCCTCGTCCACCCGTACCGCGCCAAATTCGATGATCTCATTGACAAAGCGGTGGGCGGATTTGCTGTAGGCGGTGTTCCACTCTAAATCCAATATAACGTAATTCATACTATCATTCCGATTACGATTTTTTGTTTTTAAACGCCTGCTTCATGCGCTGTTCCTTGGACAAAATGCGCTTTCTCATGCGTATGCTTTCGGGCGTGACCTCCACGAGCTCGTCGTCTGCGATAAACTCAAGGCACTGCTCCAGCGACATGATCGTTGGGGGCGTCAGCTTGAGGGCGTCATCCGAACCGGACGCACGGGTGTTGGTGATGTGCTTCTTTTTGCAGACGTTCACGGTGATGTCCTCCGCCTTGGGGCTGGCGCCGACGATCATGCCCTCGTACACGGGCACGCCCGCACCGATAAACAGTCTGCCGCGCTCCTGCGCCGCGTACAGACCGTAGGTGACGGTGTCGCCGGTTTCAAAAGCGATCAGCGAGCCTTGGTGACGGGTGATGATCTCGCCCTTGAAGGGCTCGTAGCCGTCAAACACATGGTTCATGATGCCGTTGCCGTTGGTGTCGGTGAGGAATTCCGGGCGGTACCCCATCAAGCCGCGCGCCGGAATGCGGAATTCGATATGCGTCACGCCGCCGTCGCGGGTGCCCATGTTGATCAGCTCCGCCTTGCGCGCGCCGAGCTTTTCCATGACCGCGCCGACATAGCTGTCGGGCACTTCAATAATGAGATACTCCATCGGCTCGCACAGCTTGCCGTCGATGGTTTTGGTGATGACCTGCGGGCGCGACACCTGAAACTCAAAATTCTGGCGGCGCATGGTTTCGATCAGGATGGACAAATGCAGCTCGCCGCGGCCGGACACCTTGAAGGTATCGGCGCTGTCGGTTTCCTCGACGCGCAGGGCAATGTTGGTTTCGGTTTCTTTAAACAGACGGTCGCGGATATTGCGCGAGGTGACATATTTGCCCTCGCGGCCGGCGAACGGAGAATTGTTGACGATAAAGTTCATGGTGACGGTCGGCTCGTCGATTTTGACGAACGGCAGCGGCTCGACGCAGTCGTTTGCGCACAGGGTTTCACCGATGTTGATGTCCTGCACGCCGCTGATGCACACGATGTCACCCAGCGACGCCTCCTCACACTCGATGCGCTTTAAGCCCTCAAACTGATACAGCTTGCCGATGCGCACCACCTTGGTGGTGCCGTCGGTGTGACAAAGGGTGACGGACTGACCGTTTTTGACGGTGCCGCGCTCCACTCTGCCAACCCCGATCCTGCCGACGAAATTATCCGCGTCAATATTGGAAATCAAAATTTGCAGGCCGCCGTCCAAATCGCCCTTCGGCGCGGGGATCTCGTTGACGATCGCCTCAAACAGCGGCTGCATATCCGTGCCGGGCGTTTGATAATCGGCGGAGGCGTAGCCGTCGCGCGCGGAAGCGTAGATCACGGGGAATTCCAGCTGTTCGTCATCTGCCCCCAGCTCGATAAACAAATCGAGCACCTCGTCCACAACTTCCTCGGGGCGTGCGCCCGGGCGGTCGATCTTATTGAGCACCACGAGCGGTTTTTTGCCGAGCCCGAGCGCCTTTTTCAGCACAAAACGGGTTTGGGGCATACAGCCCTCAAACGCATCGACCAACAGCACCACGCCGTCCACCATCTGCAAAATACGCTCTACCTCGCCGCCGAAATCGGCGTGACCGGGCGTGTCCACGATATTGATTTTAATGTCCCGGTACATCACCGCCGTCGGCTTGGATAAAATAGTGATGCCGCGCTCGCGCTCCAGATCGTTGGAATCCATCACGCGCTCCTCCACCGCCTCATTTTCACGAAACACACCGCTCTGCCGCAGCAGCTGATCCACCAGCGTGGTTTTGCCGTGGTCAACGTGGGCGATGATGGCGATATTTCTCAAATTCTCTCTTACATCCATGCTGCATTACTCCGATACATAGTTTTTCATTCTGTTTCATTATACCACTGATACACCGACAATGCAATTTGTAAATTACATCACTTTTGTGGCGATTCCCTTAACTTTTTGCTTATTTTTCATAAGCTCTTCCGGCAGGGATAATGACCCGGCATAAAAAAGAAACACGCTGTATCCATCTGTTGACATACAGCGTGTTTTGGCATCGTCATTTGTGTTGCCCACGGTCAGGCGTTTCCTTGCTCCACTTCTTCTATTTCAGCCTGTGATGCTTCTTTCAGCGAATAGGTATCAAACGCCGCTTCCTTGGGCAACTGTATTTCAATTCTGTCCATTTTCTGCAGCATACATTCTCCCGAACGAAGGGACGCCGCGAACACGTGGCCGCCCAGCGTTCTGTCCTCCGACAAAAAGTGCATATGCCATCCGGCCGCATTGATACCGTCCATATAATCGGGATAATACACACATACCAGCGTTCCGTGCAGCTGCTCAAAGCAAAAGTCCTTCTGCGTTTTTGAAAGGATCGCCTTCAAGGTAACATGCTGTGAACGGTAGGGCGCTCCGGCGCGCGCATGTATGGTGTGAAACCATCCGTCTATCCGCGCGATGTGGATGCTGTTCAAGCCATATTCTTCCTCAATGCGCAGGGTCAGCTCGCGCTTGATGGCGTCTATGTCCTGTTTTTCTTCCATCTGAAATCTTCTGCCGTCTTTCACGAATCCTGCAACCGCAAAAGGCACCCCGGATGCTTCTTCCGACCGAACAACGCTCCCCCCCGGCTTTGCCTGATAGCAAACCCCGTCTAAAACGATCATTTCACCGTCAACGTGTTCAAAGGTACCGAGTCCCGTATCGCCGTGCGCCAATAACTCCTGCACCGTCACCACCGGTCTGGTGTAGCCAAGCGCCAGAGCCTGTAATGTAGAAACCTGATAAATTTTATTGGATTTCATTTGCATTTCCTCCTGAACGTGTATTTTCATCCTATCTGTTTTCAATAAGTTGATGCATCGTTGCCAAAGGTAATCATTACGCTGATTTGGTTTAAAGCGCTATATAATACGGACAGATGTTTTCAAAGTGTCCGTCCTTCATCCGAAACCCTTTCGGGATCACGCCGAGCTGCGAAAACCCGATCCTCTCGTACAGGTGCCGGGCGTGGATATTACTCTCGACGACAGCGTTGAACTGCAAAATCGTAAAGCCGATCCTCTTCGCCTGCGCCATACAGTCCAGTACCAGCTTCTGTCCGACATGCTGTCCCCTGCATGTGGAGCGGACGGCATAGCTTGCGTTGCAAATATGACCGCAGCGGCCGATGTTGTTCGGGTGCAGGATGTATAAACCCGCTATTGTTCCGTTATCCTCCACCGCCACGCCGCAGTAGCTTTGTCCGGCGAAGAACGCAGCGCCTGTCGTTTCATTCAAAAGCTCTTCCTGCGGAAAGGCGACGCCGTCCTCGACAACCTCGTTCCAGATGGCGATCATTTCAAGGATGTCGTTTTCTTCATATTGTCTGATAATCATGCTGTTCTCCTTTCGTGATAGTATCATTCGTTCCACCGAAAGCAGCGGACTGCACGATACAGCCCGCTGCCGATAAAGGAACCAATGATTAAGCATGACGGTTGGTCATTCGATAGCAAAGCGTCATGAGGCTGTCGCTGAGATGGACGTTTTCCACCACCGCATCGGCGTACTTTGCCGTGATATCATAGTGACTGAAATTCCAATAGGAACGCACGCCCAGCGCATACAGGCGGTTGAGCGTGGATTCCACATTTTGCTTGGGAATGCACAAAAATGCCGCCTCCACACGATGCGCCCTGCAAAAGCTTTCCAGATCCGCTTCGTCCTGCACCACGATCGTGCCGATCGTCATGCCGATTTTGGAAGCATCGGTATCAAAGCCGCCGATCAGCGTAAAGCCCAAGCGTTGAAAATCCACATGATTGGCAAGCGCCGTGCCGAAATGACCGGCGCCGATGAGCACCGCCGGATAGTGGCTGTGGAGCCCCAAAATATTTTGTATCTCCTGCCGCAGCGCGCTGACGCTGTAGCCGTAGCCCTGCTGTCCAAAGCCGCCGAAACAATTGAGATCCTGCCGCACCTGCGAGGCAGTCACGTTCATGATCTGCGCCAGCTTGTTGGAGGAGATCCGCTCCACATGCTGCTCGTCCAGCTCGGATAAAAAGCGGTAATAGCGCGGCAACCGCCTGATGACCGACATAGATATCCCTTCATTTTTCGACATTGCGCACTTTCTCCTTTACGCACATTAAGCAAGCGACGCCGCCAAGCGCTCGTTGATCGCCTGCAAAAAGTCCTCGGTGTTGACCTTTTGCTTGTTGGGCAGCGCGGAAATCAAATACAGATCGCCGGTCATGATGCCGTCCTCGATGGTTTGAATGGTGGCAGCCTCAAGCTTGTCGGCAAAATCCATCAAATCGGGCAGCTTGTCCAGCTCGCCGCGCTTGCGCAGCGCACCCGTCCACGCGAAGATGGTCGCCACGGAGTTGGTGGAGGTTTCCTCGCCCTTTAAGTATTTGTAGTAGTGGCGCTGCACGGTGCCGTGCGCCGCCTCATATTCGTAGATGCCGTCGGGCGACACCAGCACGCTGGTCATCATGGCGAGCGAGCCGAAGGCGGTGGCGATCATGTCGCTCATCACGTCGCCGTCGTAGTTTTTGCACGCCCACATATAGCCGCCCTCGCTGCGGATCACGCGCGCCACGGCGTCATCGATGAGGGTGTAGAAGAACTCGATGCCGGCGTCCTCAAATTTGTCCTTGTATTCGTTTTCAAAGATCTCCGCAAAAATATCCTTGAAGCGGTGATCGTAGATCTTGCTGATAGTGTCCTTGGTGGCAAACCACACGTCGAGCTTTTGGTCGAGCGCATAGTTGAAGCAGCTGCGCGCAAAGGACGCGATGCTCTTATCAAGGTTGTGCATACCCTGGATCACACCGTCGGTGGTGAAGTCGAAAATCGTGCTGCGCTCCTCGGTGCCGTCGGGCTTGGTGACGCACAGCTCCGCCTTGCTGCCGGCTTCCACACGCATTTCGGTGTTTTTGTACACGTCGCCGTAGGCGTGACGCGCAATACAGATGGGCTTTTTCCACGTGGGAATATACGGGGTGATGCCCTTGACCAGAATCGGGCTGCGGAACACGGTGCCGTCGAGGATGGCACGGATGGTGCCGTTGGGCGACTTCCACATGCTTTTGAGGTTATATTCGCTCATACGCGCCGCGTTGGGCGTGATGGTGGCACACTTGACGGCAACGCCGTATTTTTTGGTGGCGTTGGCGCTGTCGATGGTGATTTGGTCGTTGGTTTCGTTGCGCTTCTCCAAGCCGAGGTCATAATACTCGGTCTTGAGGTCAACGTAAGGCGTGATGAGAATGTCCTTCAGTTTTTGCCAGATCACTCTGGTCATTTCGTCGCCGTCCATCTCGACGAGCGGCGTAATCATTTGAATCTTGTCCATTAGCTGTTCTCCTTTGTATAGTCGAGCAATCCGCCCGCAATGATGATGGCGCGGGTCCTGTCGGACAGCTCGCATTCCGCCTTGATGGTTTCGCCGTTTGTCTGATTGACAACAGTGACGTCCTGCGCAGCGGCGATCTCCGCCTTGACGTTGGACAGCGCGAGCATGTCGCCGAGCTTGATTTTATCGTAATCCGCCGCGTCCTTAAAGGTCAGGGGCAGGATGCCGGCGTTGATGAGGTTGCTTTTGTGGATGCGCGCAAAGCTCTTGACGAGCACCGCCTTCACGCCGAGATACAGCGGCGCAAGTGCCGCGTGCTCACGGGACGAGCCCTGGCCGTAGTTTTCACCGCCGACGATGATGCTCTTGCCGAGCATTTTCGCGCGCGCCGGGAACTCGGGATCGCACACAGTGAAGCAGTGCTCGGAGATTTTCGGGATATTGGAGCGCAGGGGCAAGATCTTAGCGCCTGCCGGCATGATGTGGTCGGTGGTGATGTTGTCGCCGACCTTCAAGGAGCACGACGCCTCGATGCTGTCGGTCAGAGGGCTGGTTTTGGGATATTCCTTGATGTTGGGGCCGCGCAGGATCTCCACACTGTCCATCTCCTCCACGGGCGCGGGGGCGATGACCATGTTGTCGTTGATCAGGAACTTTTCGGGCATGACAATGTCCGCCGCGTCGCCGAGGCATCGGGGGTCGGTGAACACGCCTGCCAGCGCGGAGACCGCTGCGGTTTCGGGCGAAACCAGATAGATTTGTCCGTCGGCGGTGCCGCTTCTGCCTTCAAAGTTGCGGTTAAAGGTGCGCAGGGAAACGCCCTTGCTGTTAGGCGACTGTCCCATGCCGATGCAGGGGCCGCAGGCGCTTTCGAGGATGCGCGCGCCCGCCGCGATCATATCGCCCAGCGCGCCGTTGAGCGCGAGCATGTTGAACACCTGCTTGCTGCCGGGCGCGATGGCGAGCGACACGTTGTCGGCGACCTTTTTGCCCTTTAAGATATGCGCGACGCGCATCATATCCAAATAGCTGGAGTTGGTGCAGGAGCCGATGCATACCTGATCGACCGTTTTGCCCTCCAGCTCCTTGATGGTCTTGATATTGTCGGGAGAATGCGGACACGCCGCCAGCGGTTCAAGCGCGGAAAGGTCGATTTCAATGACCTCGTCGTACACCGCGTCGTCGTCGGCGCACAGCTCGCGATAGTCCTCCTCCCTGTCCTGTGCCTTTAAGAACGCACGGGTGGTTTCGTCGGACGGGAAGATCGAGGTGGTGGCGCCCAGCTCGGCGCCCATGTTGGTGATGGTGGCGCGTTCGGGCACGCTCAGGGTTTTGACGCCCTCGCCGCCGTATTCGACGATTTTGCCGACGCCGCCCTTGACGCTCATGACGCGCAGCACCGCCAAAATGATATCCTTGGCGGATACCCACGGCTGCAGCTTGCCGCTGAGGTTCACGCGCACCATTTTGGGCATGGTGATGTAATAGGCGCCGCCGCCCATGGCGACCGCCACGTCCAAGCCGCCTGCACCAATCGCCAGCATACCGATGCCGCCGCCGGTGGGCGTGTGGCTGTCGGAGCCGATGAGGGTTTTGCCGGGCTTGCCGAAGCGCTCCAAATGCACCTGATGGCAAATGCCATTGCCGGGACGGGAGAAGTAGATGCCGTGCTTTTTGCACACCGACTGGATAAAGCGGTGGTCGTCTGCGTTTTCAAAGCCGGTTTGCAGGGTGTTGTGGTCGATGTACGCCACGCTCTTTTCGGTTTTGACGCGCGGAATGCCCATCGCCTCATATTCGATATACGCCATCGTGCCGGTGGCGTCCTGCGTCAGCGTTTGGTCGATTTTTAAACCGATGTCGCTGCCGACGGTCATCTCACCGGACACAAGGTGCTCTTTGATGATCTTTTGCGCAATTGTGTATCCCATGTAAATTCCTCCGTTTGTTCAAAATTTTTCCATATTGATTATATAACAAAACAGGCGTAAAGTCAAGAAATTCGCCCATCTGCGCCGAGCAACGCCTGCATATCCTTTGGCAGCGGCGCGCAGGCTTCCACCTGCTGCCCCGTCACCGGATGGGTAAAGGTCATACGGGCGCAGTGCAGGGCGTGCCGTTCGATTTTATCACGCCGGCCGCCGTAGAGGTCGTCGCCGAGCAGCGGATGTCCCAAATACGCCATGTGACAGCGAATTTGATGGGTTTTTCCTGTTTCCAGCCACAAACGCAGATATGAATATTCTTCCGAAGAAAAAAGGACGCTGTAATGCGTCACAGCAGATGCGCCGTTTTCCGTGACACAGCGGCGGATCTTGGAGCCTTCGGCAAGTCCGATCGGCGCGCGCACGGTGCCGTCCTCTTCAACCTTACCGTGCACCAGCGCGTAGTAGTCCTTGTGCACGGCGTTTTTGAGCTTGTTGACGGTGAAGCGATCCTTGGCGATCAGCACCACGCCCGAGGTGTTCCTGTCCAGGCGGTTGACGGCGCGGAACACATAAGCTTCACCCTTTTGCCGCGCGTATGCCGTGACACGATTGGCAAGGGTGTCGGTTTGATACTGCTTGACCGGGTGAACGGGCATGTAGGGCGGCTTGTCGACGATCAGCATAAAGCTGTCCTCGTACACGATATCCAGCGCGCCCGCCACCGGCTCGATATAGGCGCTTTCCTCCTCGGGCAGATGGATCACCACCTCCATCCCCCGGCGGACGAAATCGACGGTGCGCAAAGTTTTGCCGTCCGCCATAATCCCCTCGTTTTTGCGCTTTAAGGATGTTATCATTCTGGTGGACAATCCGCAGTGCGCCTTTAAAAACCACTTTGCCTGCTTGCCGTCAAACGCCGCAGGAACGGTGAAGCGTAAGGTTTCAGGCATACAGGCACCTCCACACGACGAACGCCGCCGCCATTTGCAGCAGCAGGATCACGGGCACGCCCACCATGAATTTCGGCTTGCGCGTTTTGTGGCGAATCAGCAGCATGGTGAGCAGCATCGCCGGACTGCCGCCCAACGCAGCCAGACAAAGCAGCACTGCCTCGGGCACGCGCACGCCGTGACGAACGGCGCGCAGCTTGTCGCCGACAGTCACGCCTGCCGATATCAAATTGATAATGAGTAAGTACAGTAATAAGAATTGCATACTATTTTTACACTCCGGGGATGATATGATGAATCGAAATAAGCCTGTCGCACTCCTGATCACGGCGCTGTTGCTGACCGCCGCACTGGTATGCGGCGTCATTCATGTCCGCCGGCAGCCGTCCGCACCTGTCATTCTGCAAACGGCGACCGGCGACGAAATACCGCCGTGGGGAACGGCGCCCGACGGTATGCGCGGCATATGGATCAATTATATGGAGCTGAGCATGGCGTATGAAACGGATAAAAGCGAAGCGGCATTCCGCCGCAAGTTTGAAGCCATTGCCGCCGACTGCGCTGCATTTGGGTGCGATACCCTGTTTGTGCAGGTGCGCCCGTTTTGCGACGCGCTGTATGCGTCAAAGCTGTTTCCGCCCTCGCATGTGTTATCGGGCGAACAGGGCAAAAGCGCGGGCTATGACGCGCTGCAGATCATGTGCGATATCTGCCGCAGCAAGGGCCTGCACATTCACGCATGGGTCAATCCTTACCGCGTGACCGCAAACGATACGCCTGCGCAGCTCGCCGCCGAACATCCCGTCATCAAGGATGAAACGCTCGTCCTTGTGACGGAAAGCGGTATGATCCTCGACCCCTCCAACGCGAAAGCACGGCAGCTGATTACCGACGGCGTGCGTGAGATCGTGGAGAACTACGCCGTGGACGGCGTGCAGTTTGACGACTATTTTTATCCCGAGGATATCGGCAACGCGGACGAACCGTCCTATCAGGCGTATGCGGCAACCGTGCCGCAGGACAAGGCAATGGATATGGCGACATGGCGACAGGCAAACGTCAGTTTACTGCTGTCGGAAACGCTGATCGCCGTACACCGCGCCAAGCCGAACGCCGTGTTCGGTGTGTCGCCGCAGGGGAACTTGGCAAATAACGCCGTGCTGTATGCCGACGTCAAGAGCTGGTGCACGGTGCGCGGATTTGTTGATTATATTTGTCCGCAGCTGTATTTCAGCCCGGATAATCCCGCCCTCGGCTTTGAAGCAGCGCTTGCCGACTGGACGGCGCTCGACTATGCCGAGGGAGTGCGCCTGTATGTCGGCTTGGCAGGCTATAAAGCCGGCACCGACGCCGACGAAGGCACGTGGGAAACCCGAACGGATATATTAAAAGAAGAAGTAAATATTCTAAAAAAGAATGAAAAAGTCAGCGGATGGGTCTTGTACAGCTATGCGTCCCTGCATGACGAAGCCGCACAAGAGGAACTGAACCATCTGCAAAAAGCGTGTGCGCCGTAGGGAGAAGCTAATTATTTGACCGGTGCGTCCGTCAGCACACCTTCGCACCAATCTTCGCCCACGCTGGTGAGCTGCACCCTGCATATTTCACCGCACAGGGAATCCGCACCGGCGGCAACATGAACGGGCGTGTAGTTTTTGGTGTAACCCTCTAAATAACCGTGCCGCCTGCGTTCAAAGAGCACCTCCTCTACCCTGCCGACCTGCGACTGTAAAAAGGCGCGGCGGCTTTGCTCCGTCAGCTCGCCCATTAACCGCGCACGGCGCTCCTTTTCGGCGGGGCTGACATGACGGGGCAGTTGTTCGGCACGCGTGCCCTTCCGCACCGAATACGGGAACACATGCACCTTGGCAAAGCCGATTTGCCGGACAAACGCCATAGAAGCCTGAAAATCCTCCTCGCTCTCGCCCGCAAAGCCAACCATCACGTCGGTGGTCATGGCGGCATTATCAAAGGCGGCGCGCAAATTTTGTACGATTTGGGCATATTCCGCCGTATCATAGTGGCGGTTCATGTCGCGCAGGGTGTTGTCGCAGCCACTTTGCAGCGACAGGTGAAACTGCGGACACAGCTTCGGCTGCGCCGCCAGACGCGCGATCAGCGGCGCGTCCATTTGTTCCGGCTCGATGGAGCCAAGCCGCACGCGCTCGATCCCCTCCACCGCACAGGCAGCTTCCACCGCGTCGGCAAGGTTGAAGTCCTCTCCCAGTCCGTAGGCGGATAAGTTGATGCCCACCAGCACCACCTCGCGGTAGCCGCTGCCGGCAACCTGCTCGATCTCACGCCGCAAATCGCTCAGCGGCTTAGATCGCACGCGACCGCGGGCATACGGGATGATGCAGTAGGAGCAAAAGCGGTTGCAGCCGTCCTCGATTTTAATAAATGCACGCGTATGCTCGCCAAAGGACGACACCGTGAGGGTTTCATACCGATCACCGTGGTTTTGATAGGCAGGAATGTCCCTGAGCGGCAGACGGTCGGCGAGAAAGGCTTCTATCGCCGGCACCAGCCTGCCGCGTTCCTTGTTGCCGAGAATGATGTCGCAGTCGGTAAACGCCTGCATTTCCCCGGGAAATGCCTGCGGCATACAGCCGGTCAGCACGATGATACCGTCGGGGTTTTGCCGCCGTGTGCGGCGCAGCAGCTTGCGGTTTTTGGCGTCGCTGACCGAGGTGACGGTACAGGTGTTGATAACAGTGATGTCCGCCCTTTCCTTATCCTCCGAAAGGGTGTAGCCGTGCCGCAGCAGCTCCTCGCGCATTGCCTGCGATTCGTATTGGTTAACCTTGCAGCCGAGCGTTACTATATTAAAATTCATTAAGATGTTCTTCCTTTTTATGAAATATGTTGAAATTATTTTATTTTGCGGTTTTGTATTGATAATCTACTGAAAACATGCTAAAATGTTACTCAATGATAGGTTCATTCGACATTTATCATTTTTTGCGAGGTGCTTTCATGATTTCTTTACCTATTTCCGCTATCAACAAAAACGGTTTGATCGACATTTTTGAAACACTGGCTCAGTTCCCTAATCAGATGATGATGATAAAAAGCGGCAATTACACCGTAGATGCACATTCGTTGATCGGCGTATTTTCACTGGATATCAACCAACCGATCGAGCTGCTGCTCGAACGGGAGCCGGATGAGGAATTCAAAAATGCGATTTCGCGGTTCGTTCCGTCCGGTGTCTATTGATTCGGCATCAAACACAAGCCCTATGACAAACGTCATAGGGCTTTATTTGTTATTATGAGTTCTTGTCCACCACGTGCGTGGGCTTGAGATTTTGTGTCTTTTTGCTGCGGTCGGCAATTTCCGCCAACACTTCCTCCAGCGGAATACCCTGATCCACCATCATCACGGTGAGGTGGTAGAGCAAATCGGCGATCTCATAGATAGTCTCCACATGGTCGCCGTTTTTGGCGGCAATGATGGTTTCTGCGCACTCCTCGCCCACCTTCTTGAGAATTTTGTCGATTCCCTTGTCGAGAAGGTAACAGGTGTACGAATTTTCAACAGGGTTGTCGCGCCTGTGTTCAATAGTTTTGTAGAGGTTGGTAAGTACTAATTTTTCTTGGTCTGCCATGTGGAATTCCTCCTATTTCAATTTTTTAAAGAAGCAAGAATGTTTGCCCGTGTGACATGCCGCGCCTGTTTGCTCCACCGTGATCAGCAGGGTATCGTCGTCGCAGTCGGCGTAAACGTCCACGACCTTTTGCAGATGCCCCGACGTGGCGCCCTTGTTCCACAGCTCCTGACGGCTGCGTGACCAAAACCACGTGTAGCCTGTTTCAAAGGTTTTTTGCATACTTTCGCGATTCATATAAGCGAGCATCAGCACATCGCCGGTGGACTTTTCCTGCACGATGGCGGGGATCAAGTCCGCTTTTTCAAAATATTTTTCAAAGTCCATCAAATATTCCCTGTCATTTCTATTGCCTGCTGCAGATCCAGCGTGCCGCTGTAAATCGCCTTGCCGCAAATCGCGCCGTAAACGTCCAGCTCTGCCAAATTGAGTATATCCTTGAGCACCGCCACGCCGCCGCTGGCAATGATGTTGCAGCCGACCTCATGTGACAGGTCATCCAGCTGTTTAAGGTTGGGACCCGAGAGCATACCGTCCTGGTTGATGTCGGTGTAGATGATTGTTTGCACGCCGACATCCTCCATGCGCTTGGCAAGCTCGATGTAGTGGATCTCGCTGTTGTCCAGCCATCCTTCCGCGCGCACCATACCGTCCAGCGCGTCGATGCCGACGGCGATCCTGTCGCCGTAGTGCTTGACTGCGTCCTTGACCAGCTGCGGATTTTTGACCGCCGCCGAGCCGAGGATCACGCGGTCGATGCCGCGGCTGAGGTAGTATTCCACCGCTTCCATGTTGCGGATGCCGCCGCCGACCTCAACCCTGAGTCCGGAGGTTTTGGCAACGTCGGCAATCAAATCGGCATTGATGAGTTTGGCGTCCTTGGCGCCGTCCAAATCGACCATGTGCATCCATTCGGCGCCGGCTGCTTTGAAGCCCTGCGCGGTTTCATAGGGCGAATCCGCCACCTTTTGGGCGGTGGAATACACGCCCTTTTGCAGGCGCACACAGTTGCCGTCCTTGATGTCAATAGCCGGTAAAATGATCATTTATAACACTCCTTTGGTAGAAAGGGGCTTGCCGCTGCCGTTGGGGCGGGTCGCCAGCCGCAGCGCATGTGCCGCCGCCTTGTAAAGCGCCTCGGTAATGTGGTGCGAATTGTCGCCGTACAGCGATTTCAAGTGTAAGGTAATGCCTGCATTAAACGCCAGCGCGCGCATAAACTCCACCGTCATGGCGCAGTCGTAGCCGCCGCAGCGCGCCTGCGGAAAGGCTGCGTCCAGCACCAAAAACGGTCTGCCGCTGACGTCTGCCGCCGCAAACGCGAGAGCCTCATCCATCGGCACATAAAAGCTGCCAAAACGGTCGATACCGCCTTTGTCGCCCAGCGCCTTGGCAAACGCCTGCCCCAGCACGATGCCGGTATCCTCGACCGTGTGGTGCTCGTCCACATATAAGTCACCCTTCACCTTGACGGTCAGCCCAAAGCCGCCGTGGGTGGCAAAGGAAGTCAGCATGTGGTCAAAAAAACCCACGCCGGTATCGACGTCCACCGCGCCGCCGTCCAGACAGAGCGTCAGCGCGATATCGGTTTCTTTGGTTGTACGGTTAACGGAAGCCGTTCTCATACGCGATTCTCCCCATATGTCCGCAGGGCGCCGAGCACTGCGGCTACTTCCTGCTCGGTGCCTGCCGTCACGCGCAGACAGTCGCCCATCAGGCGCACAACGATGGATTGCTGTTTTAAATAGTCCCAAATGTCGCGGGAACAGCCGGTTTTCATAAAGACAAAGTTGGCAACGGTGCTGTAGACCGTGACGTCCTGTCGGGTACGCGCCCATTCCACAAGTCCATTATACAGGATTTTTGTATGGTTGACAATGGTTTTTTGCCTTTTTTGCAAATAATCTTTGTGGCGGTAAACCACCTCGCCGAATGCCTGCGATACACTGTTGACATTATAGGGCGACTTCACCGCCTTTAGCGCACGGGAAATGGCGGGATTGGCTACGGCAAATCCCAGGCGCAGCGCCGCCGCGCCGACCAGCTTGGACGCGGTGCGAAAGATGATTAGGTTGGAATAATCCTCGATCTTGTCGAGCAGGCTTTCCGTCCAAAAGTCCATATACGCCTCGTCCAGAATCACCAGCGCGTTCACGGAGCGCACCAGTTTTTCCGCGTCCGCGCGGGTAATGCCCCTGCCGGTGGGGTTGCAGGGATTGGAAAACATCAACAGGTCGATGTTGTCGCGGTTCACCGTTTCGATCAGCGCGTCCACGTCGATATCGAGCGCTTCATTTTTATAGAACGTCCGGCAGGACACCTCGCAAATAGAGGAATAAAAGTTATACATGGAAAAATCGGGTGAGACCACCAGCATTTTGTCGCCCTTTTGCATAAAGGCGGCTTCAATGAGAAAAATCAGCTCGTCTGAGCCGTTACCTGCCGTTACCAGTTCGGGCTTGACGGCATAATATTCCGAAAAAGAATCAACAAGACGGGTCGCCATTGGGTCGGGATAGCGGTTAAAGGCGATGTTGCCGAGCCGTTCCGCAAATTCCGCGCGAATGTCGTCCGGCAAATTTTCGGGACATTCATTGGCATCCAGCCGTATCGCATAGGTACCGCTGATGGGCTCATAGGGCACCAGATTTTTGATTTTATCGTTTAATTCATACATAGCTATCACTCAAATCTGACTTTGATGGAGTTGGCGTGCGCGGTCAAGCCCTCGGTTTCGGCAAAACGCACAACGTCCGCCGCGTCCGCGCGCAGGGCGTCCTCGGTGTAATAGATGAAGCTTGACTTTTTGATGAAGCTGTCCACCGACAAGGGCGAGAAAAACCGCGCGGTGCCGCTGGTGGGCAGCACGTGATTGGGACCCGCAAAGTAGTCGCCGAGGGGTTCGGGGCTGTAGTTGCCAAGGAACACAGAGCCTGCGTTGTCGAGCTTGCCGACGTATTCCATCGGATTGGCACAGCAAACCTCCAAGTGCTCGGGCGCCAGCTCGTTAGCGAAGTCAATGACCTGCGCAATGTCGCTGCACACGATGATGGCGCCGAAGTTATCGAGCGAGCTGTTGATGATCTCCCTGCGTGCCAGGGAAGCCGCCTGCCGCGTCAGCTCCGCCTTCGTCTGTTCCGCCAGCTCCGCCGAATCGGTCAGCAAAATCGCGGAAGCGAGCTTGTCGTGCTCCGCCTGGCTCATCAAATCGGCGGCAAGGAATTTGGGATCGGCGGTTTTGTCGGCGACGATCAAAATTTCGCTGGGCCCGGCGATCATGTCGATATCGACCGTGCCGTAGAGCAGTTTTTTCGCCGTGGCGACAAAGATGTTGCCGGGGCCGACGATCTTATCCACCTTGGGAACGGTTTCGGTGCCGTATGCCAGCGCCGCCACTGCCTGTGCGCCGCCCATCAGGAAAATGCGGTCAACGCCCGCGATTTTCGCCGCAGCGATGATGTTGGGGTTCGGCGTACCGTCCTTTTGCGGCGGCGTACACATGATGATCTCCTGCACGCCGGCAATTTTGGCAGGGATGGCGTTCATCAAAACAGACGACGGATATGCCGCCGTGCCGCCGGGCACATAGATGCCCACACGCTTTAAGCCGCGCACACGCTGTCCCATCATGACGCCGTTCGCTTTGGTGGTCATCCAGCTTTGCTGCACCTGCCGCCGGTGGAAGTCGGCGATATTCGCCGCCGCCTTTTGAACGGTTTCCACATACGCCGGATCGCACTGCGCCACCAGCGCATCAATGACGTCGGCGGATATTTCGGTCTGATCGGGCGCTTTGCCGTCAAATTTGACGGTATAGGCACGCACTGCTTCGTCGCCGTTTTCCATCACGTTTTCCAGAATCTCGGACACGACGGGAATGACGTTTTTATCGGAGCTTTGTGCGCGTTTCTTTAAATAGGCAATAAACTCATATTCTTTTTTGCCGTCGGCAATTACGGTCGTAATCATTGTGTGACTGCCTCCAATTTCTTTTGTAGTGCTTCAATTTCCTGCTTGCGCAGCTTCAGGCTTGCCGTGTTGGCGATCAGCCGCGCCGAGATATCGGTCACCCACTCGATGACCTCCAAGCCGTTGGCTTTCAGGGTGGAGCCGGTCTCCACGATATCCACAATGCCGTCGGACAGTCCCACCAGCGGCGCCAGCTCCACACTGCCCTCGATTTTGATGATGCGCACATCCATATTTTTGTCATCAAAAAAAGCGCGCGTCACATTGGGGTATTTCGTGGCAATGGTTTTGGTGTTGTAGCCGCTGTAAAAATCCGTTCCTTTTTTGGTAGCGAGCGCAAAGCGGCATTTGCCGAAGCCGAGATCGAGCAGCTCATAAAACGAGGTGCCGTTCTCCAAAATCGTATCTTTTCCGACTACGCCCAGGTCGCACACACCGTGCTCCACATAGGTGATCACATCCGCTGCCTTGGCGAGCACCACCTCAAAATCGTGGTCGCCGACAGGCAGGATCAAACGTCTGCCCTTGTTTTTGACCTCGTCACAATTGTAGCCGATTTGCTCCAGCAATTCTATGGTCGTTTTTTCAAGCCTGCCCTTTGTCAGGGCGATTCTCAATGGCTGCATAGCTTCTCCTATCCTCATTTGATGACGATCACTTCTTTGATACCGCGTTTTTCGGCGAATGCCTGCGTTTCCTCCAAGGTGGGCAGCACACAAAACTGCGCCTTTTTGCCCGCGGCGCACAGCGCCTCCACCTCGGCGATCGCCTGCATTTCACAGCCGTCCGTTGCAAACACCAGCACGTCGGGATTGTCCGCGTAGCTGATACTGGCGTCGGCAAGGGTTTTCAGCGTGACCGCGTCGGTGTCAATGGCAAAGCCCGCCGCGCCCATCGGCATGTCAAACTCGGAAAGCAAGGCGTCGTATCTGCCTCCCGACAGCACCGCATCGCCGATGCCGCTGATGTAGCCGGTGAACACCATGCCGGTGTAATAATCGTTGCGCTGCACCAGGCCGAGGTCGATGATCAGCTTATCGCCCAAGCCGAGTGTCGAGAGCGAACGGTAAATGCGGTGCAGATATTCCAGCGCATCCGCCGCCTTGGTGCCGGCGCAGATCGCCTGTGCCTTTTCAAATACCTCTTCGCCGCCGAATAAAGACGGCAGGCTTCTGATCGCCGTCACAGCACGGCACGGCGTGAGCTTGTCGAGCAAATTGTTGAGCGCGGAGTAGTTTTTGCCCTCAATGGAGAGCCGTATGTTTTCTTTATCGGAATCCTCTATCTCCAATTCCGCCGACAGCGCGTTGAACACCTCGGCGTGACCGAGTTCGATACGGTAGTCGGTCGCCACCGCTTTCAGCGTTTGCACGGCGGTGGTGATGATCTCCAAATCGGGACGAATGCCCTGCACGCCGAGCAGCTCCACGCCCATCTGCATCATTTCGTTGCGCCTGCCCGTCAGGGTGGGGTTGTTGCGGTAGACCGCCTGTTTATAATACAGACGCACCGGCATAAGGTTGTTTTGCAGGCGTGTAGACACCATACGCGCGATCGGCAGGGTGGAGTCGGGGCGCACCACCATCAGCCTGCCCTTGTTGTCGCTGCATTTAAACATATCCTCCTGTGCAATACCGCTGCACGGCAGCGAAAACACATCATAAAACTCAATGCCGGGGGTGATGACCCGCTTAAAGCCCCTTGCGGTAAACACCTGTTCAATTCTGCCGCAAATATCATCCATAGCGGCGCATTCGGCAAACAAAAAGTCCTTGGTGCCCTCGGGCGTCATTTTTAAATATCGTTTCATAATACCCTCTCTATACACTTTAGTGTGCTAACATTTTAATATATTATCACAATAAAATGTATTTGTCAAGACAAAGCGTGCGATACCGGCACGCTTTGTCTCATACACATTACTGTTTATTCTTTCCGACCTTATCATTAAAGTTTTCTTCCGGTTCGGGTTCCTTTGTATCGGGATCATCATCGTCGTCGCTGCCGAGATGCAGCAGCTTTTGCAGCTTTTGCAGCTGCTCCTGCTCCTTTTCGGCACGGATGCGCTTTTGCTCCTCGGCGATCTCGGCATAGTTGAGCACCTTAAAGTCAAGCGCCTCCTGCGCGATCTTGCCCTTTTCTTCAATTTTGTTGCCTGCCTTTTTGGCAACGAGCGAATAGATGACGGCGTAGATCGGCGTGCCGAGAATAAAGCCGGGAATGTTGAACAGCGCGCCGCCGACGATCACGCTGAACAATACCCAAAAGCTGGACAAACCGACCTGATTGCCGATGATCTTCGGTTTGAGGATGTTGCCGTCAATTTGCTGTATGACAAAAGTGATAACCAAAAACCACAACGCCCACCACGGATTGACCAAAAACAGGATGAACGCGCTGGGAATGGCACCGATGAACGGACCAAAAAACGGGATGATGTTGGCAACGCCGCACAGCACGGCGATCAGCGGCGCATACGGGAAATTGAACACCGTTAAAATAATGAAGAAGATAACGCCCAACAGCGCGGCGTCGAGGATATCGCCGACGAGAAAACGGCCGCATTTGGTGTCGGTGATGTCAACCACCTCGTACACCTTGGGCAAATACTTCATGGGAATAAACGCCACCGCGAGCTTTTTCATCTGACGGCAAAGCTGCTCCTTGAATATCAGGAAATAAATAGAAATAACAACGCCCATCAGTAGATTGTACAAGCCGGTCATGGTGTTTCCCACAAAGCCCTGCAGCCAGTTGAGGATCGCCTTTGTCAAATCCTGGCTGCCCACGAAAAAGTCGGTGACGCCCTTGACCATTTCATCCACCGAAAAGTTTTCAAAAAACGGAAGGTGCATATTGGCAACCTCGGTCGTCAGTGAGGTGATCATCTTCTGTGCGGAAGAATAATACCCCGGAAACTCGGTGAGCAGATTGGACAGGTTGTTGATGATTTGCGGAATCAGCAAGACAATCAACGCCGCAAACACAGCGAAGGTACCCAGATAGGTGATGATCAGCGCCAGCGGCATACGCAGCTTTTTGAGAAATTTACGCTTTTCCCCCATCCTGCCAAACGCCTTGGTATACAAGAATTTGTAGGGAAAATTGAGGATATAAGCGATCAGAAAACCGATTAAAAACGGTGTGATGATGCCGAAAAAGCCTTTCAGCAAATCCCAAAACCAGGATAGATTGATGAAGAAAAACACCAAAAATACCGTAAAGGTAATTGCCAGTAACAGGTTACGCATGGAAAATTTATGATTTTTCACGGTTCACTCCTCCTAAAACAAAGACATTTGCGAGCTTTCGGGAATGCCTGCCAGCACGCCCACGCTTTGCAGCGTTTCGATAACTGCCTTTGTCACTTTTGTCTTGCTTTGAATATCCTCCACAGAGAGATATTCGGCGGTTTTTTTACCTTCGGCGGCAAGCGATTCCGCCGCTGCATCACCCACACCTGCCAGGGAAGAAAACGGCAGTCGGATCTTGCCGTCCTCCACCACAAACATCTTCGCCTCCGATTTGTAGATATCGACGGGCAGCACCTCAATGCCGCGCGCCATCATCTCGTTGACGATTTGCAGGGTGGCGTAATCCTTATCGTCCTTGTCGCTCGATTCATGCGCCGCCTGCATTTGCTTGATTTGGTTCATGCGGGTCTTTACGGCGCTGTGTCCCTGCATCAGCAGCGCGCCGTCAAGGTTTTCGCTGCGCACGGTAAAGTACGCGGCGTAGTACTCGGTGGGCTTGTGTACCTTGTACCAGCCCAGCCGCAGCGCCGCGATCATATAGGCGGCGGCGTGCGCCTTTGGGAACATATATTTTATCTTCATGCACGAGTCGATGTACCATTCGGGCACATTGTGCTCGCGCATCGCTTTGAAGTGCTCCTCGGTGAGCAGCTTGGTGGCGTTGCCCTTACGGACGATCTCCATGATCTTGAACGCCATGGAGTCCTCCAAGCCCTTGTGCATGA
>CAMKOU010000004.1 GCA_946414505.1 uncultured Clostridia bacterium
GACGGAATAATATTCAAGCAAGCCGTGCGCCTTGATTTGTGCGGTGTTGCCTTTATTTGCCTTTGCCGAAGAATTTAAGGCAAAGCATTGTGATGTCATCAAACTGAACGGCGTCGCCTACAAAGCCGTCCACCTCTTTTTTGACGGTTGCAAGAATCTCTTCCGGCGCGTCGTCCGGATGGATATTGAGCGCCTGCAACATTCTCTCTACCCCGAACTGCTCCATATCGGCGTCAGAAGCTTCGGGAACGCCGTCGGTATAAAGGAAAATGGCGTCGCCCTTGTTAAGCTTCACCTCGTAATTCTTGTAAGCTATGCCTTCCATACAGCCGACAGCCAAGCCGTGCCGTTCCTTAAACAACTGAAAATTACCGTCTTTTCTGCGGATTACGGGATACTCATGTCCGGCGTTGGACGCGGTCAAAATACCGGTTTCAATATTCAGGATGCCAAGCCAAACCGTGACAAACATTTCCGCTTCATTGTTGCTGCATATACGGTCGTTGACAAATTGTAAAATCTCTGCCGGCGTTCCGCCCATGAGCGTTCTGTCGCCGATCAGGATTTTTGAAGCCATCATAAACAGCGCAGCGGGAACGCCTTTTCCGGAAACGTCAGCCATAATGATCGCAAGGTGCGTATCGTCTATTAAGAAGAAGTCATAGAAATCGCCGCCGACTTCTTTTGCCGTGTCCATAGAGGCGTACACCTCAAACTCTTCCCTTTCCGGAAAGGCAGGAAAAATATTCGGCACCATACCGTTTTGAATTTGTGTGGCTGTATTTAACTCCGCCTTGGCACTTGCGGAAACGCTTGAGATCGCGTGCTGTTTTAACACCATTTCATGTCCTTGCTTGGCAATATAAACGGCGATTATGCTGATGACAACAAAGACCAGTATCCTCGGCAGATAACCGTTCTCCAGCATGGAGGAAACCGCTCTGGTGCTGTCAACGCCCAGCTCCGTAACAGAATGGCGCAGTCCGTTATGAACCGTGATAACCGTACCCTCGCCGAGCTTCGGATAAAAATTCAAGTCAATAATGCCGTAAAAGACAGTCATAATGCTTGCCGCAGCAAACAGTAACGCGGTTAAAATCGCCACTATTGTCGTGAAGCCCTTGGAAAAATAACGGCTTGACAAAAGCACGGGCAGAATCATAATCAATATCACATTGTGATTAAGAATACCGAACAGCTGCATACATACCGCCAGCAGGGTAATGACCATCACATACTTCAACCAGGGTTTTTCTCCCTTGAAGATCCAGTATAAAGCGGAAGCTACGCCAAACTCCGTCAATCCCACGATCGCCAGAACCGTCATTCTGCTCTTTGCGACGTCGAATACATTTGCCATGTCCAGTGCCCACGAGATCAGCAGGATCACCGCACACGCGGCGATCACGATAAACGACAAGCGGTTGGCGTCAACCTCGTTTTCTTCAAGTACTTCCTTAGTTTCGGCAGATTCATATATCTTGAAGTATTCCTTCATATTTACCATTTGTTCTGTTGCACTCCTTATTTCAAATAGTTTTCTGTAAAAGCATCCCTATCCTCTTGTGTGAAATGCCGCCGCCGGCAACGTATCCACCCGGCTCCCGGACATTCTGTAAGCTTTTTTCAGGAACAGATTGTTCTAAGTCCATAAATTCCTCCCCTGATGTTGTTAATATATAGAATTATAGCATAAATTTTTCAACTATAAAAGACCGGAATGTAAAATTCTCGCGAAAAAAAAACATCGCACAGACTTTTCATCTGTACGATGTCCTACTTTTCTTGGCACCCTGCCGGCAGTTTGTATTGGGATTTCAAATCATTCTTATGCGTAACAGCCTGCGGCAGCCCTTTGTACTTTTTGTTATTGTTTTTCGGTCAGCAGCTTGTTGAGCTCTTCCATAAAGGTGTTGATATCCTTAAACTGGCGATACACCGAAGCAAAACGCACATATGACACCTCGTCCACCTTTTTAATCTCTTCCATTGCCAGTTCGCCGATTTGAGAGGTGGTGATCTCGCGCTCCAAGGCACTTTGTATTTTGGTTTCGATGGTATTGACCATCGACTCGATTTGCTGAATCGAAACGGGGCGTTTTTCACAGGCACGCAAAATGCCCGCCGTCAGCTTGTTGCGGTCAAACACCTCGCGGGATTTATCGCGTTTTACCACAATGATGGGCACTGTTTCGATGATTTCGTGCGTCGTAAAACGCTTGCCGCACTTTAAGCATTCACGTCGGCGACGGATCCGTTCGCCGTCGTCAGCCGAACGCGAGTCGATCACCTTGCTCTCTTCAAAGCTGCAATAAGGACATTTCATGCTTCTTCACCTCTTATTATTCTATTAAATAATTATAACATAGAATTATCCGGAATACAACCGTCAATTCTTTACAATTTTGTAAAGGCAATACCGCATAATTCAGGTGTGCGGATTGCACAGCCAGATTTTTCGTCAGGTTGTACAAATAAATCGAGGTAAGGCTGTCGCCTTGCCGAGATTTTTTGGGCAAACTGACGGAATAATATGCAAGCAAGCCGTGCGCTTTGAATTGTGCGGTGTTGCCTAAAAGGTTGTCGCTTACAGATTACGGTAACGCTTCACTTCTCTGTTTCTTTTCTTGCGGCGACGGTTGATGCGCGAAACGATAATATATATCAGGATCACGAGAATGATCAAGCCGATGACAAACAAAAACCAGTAGGAACGGAAAATAGCGCCGGCTACCTCCAAGGTCGCCGAAAAACCGCTGTGTTCCACTGCCTCGGCAGGCAGCAGGTTGACGGTTTCGATCACCTGTTTTTCACCGGTTGCCGGATCCACGTAGTAAACGGACGCCGTGCCGACCACTTGATCGGTTTTGAGCGGTGCTTCCAATTCTTCCGGCAGATTCGGTTCCACCACAATGCTGTCCGGTGACAAATTCTTGGGAAGGATCGTAATTAAATCCTTTTCGGGCACCAGCGTCACCTTATTGCGGCCGCTGGCATACTTGACCTTTGCCTCACAAATGGGTGTTTCGGTGGTTTTCACGGTGGTCAGCTCCAGGCTGGTCAGGCACCAGCGAAACAACGCGGCGGCGTCGGTAAATGTATAGTACTCCTCATGCACACCTTCCTGATACGGTGCGCCGAGCAAAACCAAAATGTAAGACTGTCCGTCCGCAGAGCCGGTGGTGACCAGGCAACGGCCGGCTTCATCGGTGGTACCGGTTTTGATACCTTCGGCATAGGTGTAGTAATACTCGCTGTTGCCGTCGATAAGATAATTGGTGGTGCGCAGAGGTGAATCGTCACCCTCGCAGGTATAGGAAACGGTATTGGAGATCTTTTTAAAGTTGGGCAGTGTAAGCGCGTAGTTGGTGATTATCAGCAGATCGCGCGCGGTGGTGTAGTGATCCTCGTCGTGCAAGCCGTCGGGATTGGTGAAGTGGGTATTTTCGCAGCCCAGCTCCTTGGCTTTTTGGTTCATCAGGTCAACAAATTTTTGCGTGTCGCCGTTGCCGATATAATCCGCCAGTACCAGCGCCGCATCATTGCCGGAGGGCACCATCAGGCTGTACAGCAGGTCGATCACCTTTACCTTTTCGCCCACATGGTCAGACAAATACGCCGTGGAGCTGCCCGTGCCTTCCAGCACGTCAAGCGTTTCTTTCTTGACCTCCACACGCGTATTATCGACGTCCTCAATGTTTTCATACGCAATAATATAGGTCATGATTTTGGTGGTAGAGGCAGGATACATTTTTTTGTCGGCATTTTTTTCGTATACTGTCTGCCCGTTATCCATACTTACCAACAGTACCGCCTCGGATTGCGGCTGCACAGTGGTAGAAAACGTAATAGCGCCCGCACCGGTGACAGATACGCTGACAAGAGTCAGCAGCGCCATCAGAGTTGCCAGTATTGTAACAGCAATTTTTTTCATGTTGATACTCCTTAGTTTAAGGTGTTATGTCCCCCGCGGCGGAACAGACGGTCAACCTCTGCCTTTAGCAGCCGCAGCTCGTCGTTGCGCAGGTCATGATAGGTAAATAAGATGTCGTCGGCTATCCTTTGAGACAGTTCCAGCGCCTTGGTATCGGCAAAATCAGCGATAGCCAGCTGTGGCAGGCCGTGCTGCCGTTCTCCGAAAAAGTCGCCGGGACCGCGCATTTTTAGATCCTCGTCGGCAATGCGGAAACCGTCGTTGGTTTCACACATCACGCGCAGCCGCTCGGCAGTGACAGCATTGTGCACGTCACTGATCAGAATGCAGTAGGACTGAAACTGTCCCCTGCCCACTCTGCCGCGCAGCTGGTGCAGCTGAGACAGCCCGAACCGCTCGGCGTTTTCAATCACCATGACCGAGGCGTTGGGCACGTCCACGCCGACCTCGATGACGGTGGTGGCAACCAACAAGCCGTATTGATTGGCGGCAAAGTCAGCCATAATCCGCTCTTTTTCTTCGGCTTTCGTTTTTCCGTGCACCACTGCCACGGGAATGTCGGCAAAATCGTGCAGCATAAGCTCGGCTGCGTATTCCTCGGCGGAGGCAACGCCCGCTGTTTCGCCCTCCTCGATCAGCGGACAGACGATAAACGCCTGTCTGCCGGCGGCGATCTCACTTTTGATAAACGCATATATTTTTTTGCGGTCAGCCGTACCGCGCAGCACCGTGCGCACCGGTTTACGCGACGGCGGAAGCTCGTCGATGATCGAGATGTCCAGATCGCCGAAAATAATCAAACCCAGCGTGCGCGGGATCGGCGTGGCGGACATAACCATCAAGTGCGGGTTTTCGCCCTTGCTGAGCAGCTTGGCGCGCTGGGCAACGCCGAAGCGGTGCTGCTCGTCGGTGACAACCAAGCCCAAACGGTGAAAGACGGTTTTATCGGTGATCAGCGCGTGCGTGCCGATGACCACATCCAAGTCGCCTGCCTCCAGCGATGCCCGTACCTGCTTTTTTTCGCTCTCTTTCAAAGAGCCCGTCAGCAGCGCCACACGGATATCGGTGTTTTGCAGCAGCTTTGACAGGGTTTCGTAATGCTGCCGCGCCAAAATCTCGGTCGGCGCCATAAACGCCGCCTGAAAGCCGTTTTTTGCCGCCGTAAAGCAAAGCGAAGCAGCAACGGCGGTTTTACCGGAGCCGACGTCACCTTGAATCAGGCGGTTCATCGGCGTGCCGCCGGCGATATCGGCAACACAATCGGCAACAGCGCGTTTTTGCGCGTTGGTGAGCGTGAAGGGCAGCAGCTTTTCAAACGCCGCTGAATAATCCACCGGCATCTGCACACCCGACATGCCGCGGTTTTGTCCGCGCAAGCCGCGCATTCCCAGGTTCAGCACCAACAGTTCTTCTGTGACCAGCCGCCGCCGCGCTTCCTCCAATGCCGCGTGGGTTTTTGGAAAATGAATATCGCACAGTGCCTGCCGCAGCCCGCAAAGATGATATTTTCGCCGTATGTCGGCGGGAATCGGGTCGCCGATTTGTTCCGGCAGCAGGGCCAACGCCTGTTCCACGGTTCCGGCGATCGTTTTGGAGGACAGCCCCGCCGTGGTTTTATACACAGGATGGATGCCGACACCCTTTGATACGTCGGCAAAGGTGGGCGCAATCATTTTGGGGCCGTATGCATCCACCGTTAATTTTCCAAAGAAGAAATATTCTTTGCCGTACACCAGCATTTGGCTGATATACACGTTGTTAAACCACACCAACGGCAATGTGCCTGTGTCGTCATAAACCGTAGCCTTAGAAATCACTGTGCCGCCCCATTTTGCGGAATTGGCAACAGCGGTGCCGAGTGTGGCACGGATGCAATAGGTGCCGCCCTCTTGTAAGTTTTCAATTTTTTCTACGGACGTCCAGTCCTCGTAGGCGCGCGGATAAAGGTTGACTAATTCGCCGACGGAATGTACGCCGAGCTTGTCAAACTGTTCCGCGCGTTTTTGACCGACGCCCTTTAAGTCGGTAATTGGCTTTTTGTATAAAGACATATTTGATGGTAGTGTATGGAAAAAGGCAGGGACATGCCCCTGCCCTATAGCAAACCGGTGTTTTATTCTACGCTGAGAATGAAGTAGTAAACCGGCTGACTGCCCTTGACCAGTGAAAGGTCGGCACGGGAGCCGTATTTATCCTGTAACTCTTCAAACGCTTTGTTGGCGTCTTCCTCGCTGACATCCTCGCCGTAAATCAAGGTGATGAAAGCGGTATCGCGGGTCACCATATCCTTGGCAAGCTTTACAAGCGCCTTCACCACATTCTTTTCCGTGATGGTCAGTTTGCCGTTTTTCAGCGCAATGATATCGCCTTCTTTGATTTTCTTGCCGCCGAATTCGCTGTTGCGCGCGGCAAAGGTCACCAAACCGGTGCCGACGGTCTTGGCAGCGTCCATCATCTGCTGACAATTGCTCTCAGCGGACATTTCGGGGTCAAAGTTCAACAGCGCCGTCATGCCCTGCGGAATGGTGCGGGTAGGAACGATCGTAACGGTTCTGTCCTCCACCAGCGGGATCACCTGTTCGGCAGCGAGAATAATATTTTTATTGTTGGGGAACACCATGACGTGCTTGGCAGGCGTGCCGAGCACCGCTTCCAAAATGTCGTCGGTGCTGGGGTTCATGCTTTGACCGCCGGACACCACATTGACGCAGCCCAGATCATGGAACAGTGTTTTGAGACCTTCGCCTGCTGCCACTGCCACAAAGCCGAACTCCTCCTCGGGAGCGGCAAAGGAAAATTCCTCTTTCTTCTTTTTCTTCTTCGTTTTTTTGCTTTTTTCCTTGGCGTTTTTATGCTGCTCCTTCATGTTTTCCACCTTGACGGCGAGCAGCTGACCATAGGTCAAGCCTTTTTCCAAAACGACGTTCGGGGTTTCTGTGTGCACATGTACCTTGATGATCTCCTCGTCGTTGACCATCACAACGCAGTCGCCGATCGTCTGCAAAAAGCTTCTCAAATCATCCGGCTCCAGCTCACAGGCAGGATCTCTGCCTACGATGATCTCGGTGCAATAGGTAAACTCGATATCATCGTCAAACTCGGCAGCCGCACTTTCAAAGCTCTCCATCGTGAGCGGCTGGGTTTCTTCGTATTCCACCACTTCACCGTCGCGGAAGAAGCAGAGCATACCTTCAAAAATGGAGCACAAGCCCTTTCCGCCCGCGTCGACCACACCTGCTTTTTTAAGGACAGGCAACAGCTCGGGGGTAATGGCAAGCGCTTCGTTGGCTTTGTCCACAATCGCCTGCCATACAAGGACGGGATCATTGTTGTCACGGGACGCCTCCATGCCGGCTTCATACGCCATTCTGGCAACCGTAAGGATCGTACCCTCGGTGGGCTTGGCAACCGCTTTGTAAGCAGCGTCCACACCAATGCCCAGCGCAGCGGCAATGTTTTTGCCGTTGACCTCATCCACATCCTTTAAGCCCTGTGCAAAGCCTCTGAACAAAATAGACGTGATCACGCCCGAGTTGCCTCTGGCGCCCCGGAGCATCGCTTTGGCTGCGGTATCCGCTACCTCGCCGGCAGTTTCGCCGTCAAAATCTTGAAGCGCAACGGCAGCAGCCATCACCGTCATGGACATATTGGTACCTGTGTCGCCGTCGGGAACAGGGAAAATATTAAGGTCATTTATGTGATTTTTCTGTACGCTGATGTTATGCGCACCCGAAATAATCGCGTTCTTTAGAATCTCTCCGTTAATCATCTTGGCACATCCTTTTTGTTTGAAGGTGTTTTGCAGACAGACTGCTGATTATAAACTACTAAATTATATTATACAATGATTTTCAAGGGAATGCAAGTGGTTAAAAATAAAAATTTGTCTATTCTACATGCAGACTTTCGGCACTTTTGCACTTTCCTGTCTTGTCATCGATATCAAACAGGACACATTCCAGCTTGCAGTCGCCGTCTGCCAAATCAAACCGCGCGGGCAGCTTGGTTTTAAATTTTTGTATGATAATGTCGGTCTTTACCCCTAACACGGAATGGATGGTACCTGTCATGCCCACGTCGGTGATGTAGCCGGTGCCGTGCGGCAGCACCTGCGCGTCTGCGGTTTGCACGTGGGTGTGTGTGCCGAACACGGCGCTCACCCTGCCGTCAAGATAATAGCCCATGGCGCGTTTTTCACTGGTCGCTTCGGCATGAAAATCCACAAGAATGATATTGCTTTCCGCGAGCGGCAGCATACGGTCAATCACGTCGAAGGCGCAGTCCAGTCCGCTTTCAAGGTACATATTGCCCATCAGGTTGATCACGCTGACGACCCGTCTGCCCAAATCAAGGTTGACAATTCCTTTTCCGGGGGCGGCATTGTCGGGAAAATTGGCAGGCCGCGCGATAAACGGATGGCTGTCCATGTATTCAAACGCTTCCTTGCGGCGAAAAGCGTGATTGCCGAGCGTCAGCACATCCACGCCGCTGTCAAACAAATATTGGGCAGAGGGAACGGTGACGCCGTTGCCGTCTGCGGAGTTTTCGGCGTTGCAGATAACAACGTCGATCCCTTTCACTTTTTTGAGGGCGGGCAGCTTCGCGCGCAAAAAACGGCAGCCGATGCTTCCCACCACATCTCCGATACATAAAACTCTCATGGCTTCTTCCCGAATGACAAACTGTGATAAGATTTCCACTTTCGACTCTAATTATACTCTCCCTCGACGCTGAAATCAACACTTTCGGCGATATTCCCGTTAAAAACACACCGGGCATGACAGGAAAAGCCGGCCGGTCCCGCATCAAATGCTAGCTGCTTGGACACGCGCCTGCCCTCCCCCTTTTCAAACAGCTCCCACAGCAGCACTTCCTTTTGCAGCCGTTTTTTCGCTTCGTTTTCGGTGAGCACGGAAGAAACGGTTTGAATACCGCGCGTCGTTTCGGTGACGACGCCGAGCGGCAACGCCACATCGTTGACGGTCAGCCGGTTGGTTTGCTCGCTGCATACGGCGCTGTCAAAATGCGTCAGCGACAGCGAACACGGCAGCCGCGCACCCATCACATCCAGACAAAAGTGCCGGGTCGCCGTTTCTGTCACGGTGGTGCGCCAATCCTTTTGCGGCACAAAAAAATCTTTGTCCGCCCTCACATCCGCCATCACCTTCCCCTTTGCACAAATATAGCGCACCTTGTTTTGCGCGGTAAGCTGCACGCCGCTAACCAGCAAATCGCCCTTGCGGACGCCGCTGCCGGTTTTGACCTGTGTGATGCCGTCGCCGATCTGCATATCGGTAATGACGCCGTCCGCCGCCGCTTTCAGATTGCAGGGACGGGCGTTTGGCTCCAGCCCGGGCTTCGGGACTTTTTCCTTTACCTCCACACGGACATGACTGCCGACGATATTCACACTCAGCCAGCTGAGCTCCTCCACCTGTAACAAAATATGCCGCTGTGCCTGTGCGGTGTCAACGGCATGACGCAAGACGCCTGCACGCACGCCGCTGTCCGCCAGCAAGCCGCGCAGCCTCGCTTCGCTGACATGCGCGGTTTCTCCGATGGAGACCGTCCAAATAAACTGCGACAAAAACACCAACAGCGCCGCACCGATCGCCGCGCCGATGAGGATTCCCGTTCGTCCGCGGTAACGTGCCGCCCAAAACGGAAGCCCGTGCTTTTGCAGGATGACGGTGCGCACACCTGCCTTGCGCGCGCATTGCCGCACGCTGCGATATTCCGCGATACAAACGCTCGCCTCCAGTCCGTCGGCGCCCGGCTGTGCGTTCCACAGCATCACGCCGCGGTGCGATGTGATGTTTAACAGACGCTCCGGCGACTTCCCCACCACACGAAACACCACATAGCCCTTTATAAAACGAATAAGATCGACTAACACGCCCTCACCTCAGCACAAATATTCTATATTGGAAATAAAGCCGATGATCTCCACACATGAACCGGAAATACAGCGCAGCCGCAAGCCCCTGCCGTGAAACGCGATCACCATTTTTCCTGCGCTGATCTTGACGCACCTGCTCTCATACAGCAAAATGCCAGCCGCGCCCTCCACCGTTATTTGCCGGTTCCCCACCGCTTCCATCAACGGCGCATTGCCGATGCCGACACGCGGCGAACGGTAATTCTCTTTTGTCATGGATCGTCACCTCACTAATATTTATTCGCTGTTTGTCATAGATATTAATGGTGATGTCATGGTTTTACGTCGATATTCTGTTGTAATGACGGGACTGACAGCGGCGGCCGCCTGTGTGCTGCTGCTGATTTTTCCAAAGGAAGGACGTGACGGGGCGGCACAGGGCGTACAGATCTGTTTGGCGGTGTTGGTGCCGTCGCTGTTCCCGTTTATGGCAGCCACACAGTTGGCTGCGGAATCGGGCGTGTGTCAGAAACTCGCGCCGCTGCTGCACCCCCTGATGCAGCGGCTGTTTGGGCTCAGCGGCGCTTTGGCGCCGGTGCTGGCGCTCTCGCTGGCGGGCGGCTATCCCGTCGGCGCCGGCGGCATCGCGGCGCTGTATCGCCGGGGCGTCATCAGCAAAGAGGAAGCGCAGCAGGCGGCGTTGTTTGCGGTGTGCGCCGGTCCCGGATTTACGGTCAGCTTTATCGGTCAGACGCTTTACGGCTCTCCGGTTATCGGGATCGTCCTGTTTGCGGCGCAGGTAATTTCTGTCATCCTGACGGGGATATTGTTAAAAGCGGTCCGGCGCCCTTCCGCAACGAACGGATACAGCCACGCAGGCACATTGCCGCCGCAGCCGTTTGCGCAGGGGCTTGTCAGCGCCGTCAACCGTTCTGCACGCGGAATGCTGTCGATATGTGCGTTTGTGGTGCTGTTTTCGGCGGTGAACGGCATCGCGGCGCGGCTTGTCACAAACGGATCGCTGCAAACCGTGCTGTCGGTGATGCTGGAAGTGTGCGGCGCTGTCACACGTTCGGCGGGATGCCGGCCGATGTGGGTGATCGCCTTTTCGGTCGGCTTTGGCGGCATTTGTGTGCATTGTCAAATCTTCGGCATTTTGGACGATATAGCCGTCCGCAAACCGTTATTTTTCCTGATCAGGATCATACAGGGAACTTTGACGGCTTTGCTGACGCAAGGGGCGATGTGTCTGTTCCCGCAGACCGTAAGCGTGTTTTCCACCGCTTCCGGCAGTGCGCCGGCTCTGTTCGGCGGCAGCGCGGTACCGGGCGCGGTACTGCTGGCAGTCAGTATTTTCTTTTTGATATCAGTGAAACAACTATTATTTAAACGGAGGTAAGGCTATGTGCGGAATCGCAGGTTGGATGGAAAGGGATTGTCAAATGGTGGAGCGCGGCAAGCTGTTAAAGGCAATGTCCGAAACGCTGGATCGGCGCGGCCCCGATGAAAACGGCACGTATATCAACGGCAATACGGCGCTGATCCACCGCCGATTGATCGTCATTGACCGCGAGAACGGCAAACAGCCGATGTCGGCGCGGCACGACGGCTGCACCTATGTCATCGTGTATAACGGCGAGCTGTACAACACGGCTGCCCTGCGCGAGGAGCTGAAGGCGGACGGCTTTCATTTTCACGGACACAGCGACACCGAGGTCGTGTTGAAAACCTATATCAAATACGGCACGCGCTGCGGCGAAAAGCTCAACGGCATCTATGCGTTTGCCGTATTCAACACGAAGGAACGCAGCCTGTTTTTGTGCCGCGATAAAATCGGTGTGAAGCCGCTGTTTTACGCCTTGTACGACGGCGGGCTGGTGTTCGGATCCGAAATCAAGGCGCTGTTTGCCAGCGGCGTTGTCCAACCGCGCGTCAGTGAACAGGGGTTGCATGAAATATTCTTTTTGGGACCTGCACGCACACCCGGCTGCGGCGTATTTGAGGGCGTTTCGGAGCTGCACCCCGGCGAATGTGCGCTCTATCGCGGCGGTCGGCTGACACGGCGCACATACTTTGCGCTTGAAGCGCGCGAACACACCGACAACGAAGCGCAAACCATCGAAAAGACCCGCGCACTGCTGACCGACGCGATCGAGCGGCAACTGGTCAGCGACGTGCCGCTGTGTATGCTGCTGTCGGGCGGCTTGGACAGCAGCATTATCGTCAAGGTGGCTTCGCAGTACAACCGCGCACACAAACTCGGCAAGCCCCACACGTATTCGGTGGAATACCGCGATAACGAAGCCTATTTTCAAAAGAGCAGGTTTCAGCCGAACCGCGACGCGGACTATATCCAGCAGATGGTTAAAAACGCCAACACCCGCCACACCGAGGTGATTTTGGACAACAAATCGGTTGCCGACGCCCTGACAGACAGTGTCGAAGCGCGTGACTTGCCGGGATATGTGGATGTGGATTCGTCGCTGCTGCTGTTTTGCCGCTCCATCCGGCAAGACTTTACCGTGGCGCTGTCAGGCGAATGCGCCGACGAGCTGTTTGGCGGATATCCGTGGTATTTCAACAGGGAGGTGCTGTTTGAGGACTGTTTTCCGTGGTCGCGCAATCAAAGCATTCGCCGCTCTATTCTCAAGGACGGCGTGTTGCCGCACGGTGAAGCTTATGTGCGGCAGCGGTATTTGGACACTGTTGCCGCCGCGCCGAAGCTGCCCTCCGACACCAAGGAGACCGCCCGTATGCGCGAGATGTTTTATTTGAACTTTTACTGGTTCATGCAATGTCTGCTGGAGCGCAAGGACAGATGCTCCATGTACAACGGCTTGGAAGTGCGCGTGCCGTTTTGCGATTACCGCATCGCCGAATATGCCTATAACATGCCGTGGGAGCTGAAGGCGTGGGGCGGCAGAGAAAAGGGCATTGTGCGAAAGGCGTTTGAGGATCTGCTGCCCGCAGAAATCGCGTGGCGCAAAAAGAGTCCCTATCCCAAAACGCACAATCCCGTTTATTGGGAGGAATGCCGCAACCGCGTTCGCTTGATCCTGCAAAAGAAAAATGCACTGACCGACATGCTCAACCCTACGGCGATAGCCGACATTATGGAGCATCCCGAACACGTCACCGAGCCGTGGTACGGACAACTGATGCAGGCGCCGCAGATTTTGGCGTATATCATACAGCTGGACGCTTGGTTTGACAAATACAAGGTTGAAATTGTGTAGAGAATATGGTAAAATAAGGTGCGATCAAACAAAATCCTCCTTACCGGACTGTTGCCATATGAATGAACAACTCTTTCACCGCATCGTAGAATACTTTAACCGCCATGCCGGCCCTCGGTACACGCTGCATTTTGTGTATAAGGCATTGCCACTGCAGATGTTCATCAGCTATCCTTTGCTGTTGATATACGCGTTTTTCTATATGCCGGACGCGCTCTTGGATCTGATTTTTGTACCCTTCGGCGTGTTTGTCGGCGTCACGCTCATCCGCATCATGGTCAACGAAACGCGGCCGTATGAAAAATACCAAAAGCCGTCGGTGTTTTTTAAGGACACCTCCGGCAAAAGCTTTCCGAGCCGGCACACCGCCAGCGCCTTTATTATCGCCCTCGCGTTTTTGTACGTCAGCACACCAGCCGGCATCGTGGCGCTGTGCGTCGCCGTGCTGATTTTACTGTCGCGCATTTTTTCGGGCGCCCATTATATCCGCGATGTGGTGGGCGGCATGTTGATCAGCCTGATCGCCGGCATCGTCTTCTTTTTTCTGATTTAACAAGCGTGACGCTTGACCCAATCCGCGCGTGAAAAGTATGATAAAAATTCACACGCTTGTTTCCCGCGCTTCTCCTTGTGTTGTCAGTCTAAATAATCGAAAAGCGTGACGCTTGACCCAATCCGCGCGTGAAGAGTTTGATAAAAAATCACACGCTTGTTTCCCGCGCTTTTCCTTGTGATGTCAGTCTAAACGGTCGGCAAGCGTAACGCTGCGCCCAATCCCATATTTGGAAACGTTAGAATAAAAGTGAACAGCGACCGAAACCGTAGAAAGATACCGTTTCGGTCGCTGTTTGCATGAGATGTTATTGTATCACCACCGCCTGCCGAAGCAGCGCGTTGTAGCCGGTTTTGAACAGCTCCTTGTCGTATTCCTGCATTTGACCGCTCATGGGGTCGCACACCCACACGCTTGTGTCGCTGTAGCCGGCGAGCACCATGCAGTGCTCGGGATAGATCCATTGCAGCTGCTTGCCGTTGACCTCCCACACAGCGGTCGGCTCGCCGGGCGCACAATCCAGCGTTCCCCAAATGATCACGGGGATGTCGCGGTCAAGATAAGAAAACAGCTGTTCCAGCTCCTGCCCCGACACCTCGGCTGCCTGCATAGACGTGCCGCGCTCGGTCAAAATACGGTTGGCGGCATTGACGATCACCGGCGCGTAGCAGCCGTAAGCGTCCTCGTCACGCGGATCGCCTTCAAACGCCTCGCGAAAGTCCACCGTTCCCACAGCGCCCTTGTCCAGATAACGGTCGCCGATGTCGCATTTATCGATCGTGACGCCGTAGTAGTTGAGAACAGCCGCCAGAGATGTTACCTCACAGCCGGTGGGCAGCTCGGGCAGCTGCGCCAGGGTTTGAATATTGACCAGCTTGAGCGGTGCGCCGCTCACCTGCTGCTGCACCGCGCCGCTGGCAACCGGCGCAGCCGGTGCGGCGCCGGTGGTTTGTACCGCAGCGGTGTCCTGCGGCGCTGCGGAGGATTCCTGTGCACCGCAACCGGCAAGCAGCAGGGCGGCGGCACACGCTATCATCCATATTTTCTTCATCTGTTACTCCCTATTCATCGTCATACACCAATGCAGCATCCTCCTGCGCGGAAAAGAAATCTTGCAAAACATATCCCCATTTGCCGTTGTATTTCACATAAAACCATTCGCCGGTTTTTCCGTGGTACTCCACGCGCTCACGGCTGTTGATGGTTGCCAGGGCTTTGGAAGACATGGAGGTGCTCTCACGCAGGGTGGCGTTTTCGCTGGCACAGCAGTACAGGTAGTCGCCGGTTTTAAGTCCGGCGTTTCCTGTTTTATCGTTTATTCTTGTGGGATCCGTATCCAAAAACTCCGCCAATATATAGCCCCTGGTACCGTTGTAGGAAACATAGTAAAACTCTCCGGAACCGGACAGGTAGGTAACGGCTTCGCCCCTGTCTATTTTTGCCAGTTCTCTGCCGGTGCGCGTCGGTTCGGCACGAAGCGTGACATAATCGCTGGCGATAACATACAGCGTGTTTTTGCTAACGGAAACCTGCGGCTTGGTCGGCACTGTGGCCGGCGTTGTTGTCGGCGCTTCCGTCGGTTGCGCCGCAGGCTTTTTGGCGATATACAAAATGGCTTCTTCGCCGCTGTTCACCTCTTGATCCTTCGCGGGAATGTGATTAAACACAAAGCCTGCCGCCGCTTCGGTGGTTTCCACCTCTTTATATTCCTTGACGGCAATGCCTAATTCGGCGAGCCTGTTGATGGCGTCCTCCTTGGAATAGCCGCGCAGATCGGGCATGATCACCTTGTTGCTGCCGGAAACCGTCGTATTTACCGTCGTAGCCGGAACGGTCACGGCAGGGGTGTCCGTATCGGGATGCCACGGATGCAAAATTGCCATGACAACTGCACCGCCGGCAATCAGCACCGCCGCGAGGATACACAGCACACCGATGAGTGCCGTGCGGGAACGGCGGTTGTTATCCTCAGGCGGCATATTGTACGGTGTTTGCGGCGGATAATGGTTGACAGGCGGCGTATACGGCTGTTGCGGCAAGACCTCCTGCGGCGAGGCGGGCGCAGGGGGTTCATCGGCGAAAACCGTTTGATGTAATTGCACATTGGGAGCGGAACAAAACGGACAGGCGGACAATTGATTGTCATACGGTTTTCCGCATTGATTGCAAAACATAGCTAAACCTCTTTTCATATCCTGTTTTGTTACATTATAGCCAATCGGGGTATAAAAGTCAAGAAAAGCGCGGCGGCAAAACCGTCACGCTTTTCGTTTCTTTATGCGTATGTCAAACTGTGCTTATTCCACAGGCGTCTCGGGAATTTCGCTGGTGCAGTGCGGGCAGCGGATAGCGCGAATGTCAATTTCGGTGAAGCAGCAGGGGCAAACCTTGGTGGTGGGCGCCTCTTCCACTTTCTTTTTACCCAAGGACATGATCTTGTTGATTCCCTTGACCATCAGGAAAATAATCAGCGCCATGATCAGGAAATTGATGACAGCAGTGATAAACGCGCCGTAACGGATTTCCGCACCGTTGACGTTAGCTACCAGATCGCTGAAATCAATACCGCCGAAGATACCAAGAACAGGTGAAATAATGTCGTCGGTCAGTGAGGTGACAATCGCACCGAACGCACCGCCGACAATAACGCCGACGGCCATGTCCATGACGTTGCCGCGCATGATGAATTCCTTAAACTCTTTTAGCATTTTCATTTTATAATGTTCCTTCTTTCCTTATATTTCAGCAGATAAACTGCCACAATCCAAATATCAAAGCGTTGCCTTATGGTAGGTTTTCTTGCCCTTTTTGATAATCACATGTCCTTTTTCAAAGGCTGTCTGCGGTACCTTGGCATAAACGTCGGCAACTTTTTCGTCGTCTATCGAAATACCGCCCTGTTCGATCAAGCGTCTGCCCTCTTTTTTGGAGGGGATCAGACCGCACTTGGACAACAGATCCAACACTGCGATCGCACCGTCGGCAAAGTCGTCCGCCGTAAGTGCGGTCGAGGGCATGTTGTCGGTGTTTTGCTTGCTGCCAAACAGCGCGCGTGCCGCCTCCTGCGCTTTGTCGGCTTCTTCCTTGCCGTGGATCATCTCGGTCAGCTCGTAGGCGAGGATCTCCTTCGCCTTATTGATCTCGCTGCCCTCGAGCTTTGCCAGCTCGTCGATTTCCTCCAGCGACAGGAAGGTCAGCATTTTCAGGCACTTTACCACATCGGCGTCGTCGATGTTGCGCCAGTACTGATAGAACTCGTAGGGGCTGGTTTTTTCAGCGGAAAGCCACACCGCGCCCGACTGGGTTTTGCCCATCTTTTTTCCCTCGGAATTGAGCAGCAAATTGATGGTCATGGCGTAAGCGTCCTTGCCCAGCTTGCGGCGGATCAGTTCGGTGCCGCCGAGCATGTTGCTCCACTGGTCGTCGCCGCCGAACTGCATGTTGCAGCCGTAGCGCTGATAGAGCGCGTAGAAGTCGTAGGACTGCATGATCATATAGTTGAACTCCAAAAAGCTCAGTCCGCGCTCCATGCGCTGCTTGTAGCACTCTGCCGTCAGCATTCTGTTGACGCTGAAGCACGCGCCCACCTCGCGCAGCAGCTCGATATAATTGAGGTCGAGCAGCCACTCGGCGTTATTGACCAACAAAGCTTTTCCGTCTGAAAAGTCGATGAACTTGCTCATCTGCTCCATAAAGCAGTTGACATTGTGCTGAATGGTCTCCTTGGTCAGCATTTGGCGCATATCGGTTCTGCCCGAAGGGTCGCCGATCATAGCGGTGCCGCCGCCGATCAGCGCGATCGGCTTGTTGCCTGCCATTTGCAGACGCTTCATCAGGCACAGCGCCATAAAATGTCCCACATGCAGGCTGTCCGCCGTGGGGTCAAAGCCGATGTAAAACACCGCCTTGCCGCTGTTGACAAGCTCTCTGATTTCCTTTTCATCTGTCACCTGCGCGATCAGACCTCTCGCGACAAGCTCTTCATAAACTCCCATCAATCTAATCCTTTCGATAAAAACTGTATATTTCAGCAATATAACAATTATATTATAATCTTTTTTTGTGCAAAGGTCAAGGGTTTTCCCGGTTTAAGTTATCGGTTCGACAGCAAAGAAAAAAATTTAAAGTTTTTAATACAAAAGCTTGACAAAATTATTAAAATATTGTAATATACATATATTAAATGTAAAGATTATTCCTATCTTTTCATATACCTTCCAACTTGAGGCAGAAACTTTACGGTTTCTGCCTCAAAGCTTTATGGCCCTACGAAAGCGATGGTTTTGATATGGCAAACAATATCGGCGTCTATCTTCATATTCCCTTCTGCAAACGCAAATGCGCCTACTGCGATTTTTTCAGCGGTCACGGCGATGCGGCGGCATTTGACCGCTATGAAGCGCAGCTGCTGCATTCTATCGACGAATGGGGCGCAAAAGCCGGTGAAACGGTGACGAGCGTTTATGTCGGCGGCGGAACACCCAGCGTGCTGGGCGATGACAGGCTGTGCCGCCTGCTGCACGCCGTCAAGCAGGCGTTCCGGGTGGCAACAGACGCGGAGGTGACGCTGGAGGTCAACCCGGAAAGCGGCAAAGCGCTGGATTTCTGCAAGCTGCGTGCGGCGGGCTTCAACCGTGTTTCCGTCGGGTTGCAGTCGGCTATTGCCCGGGAAATTGCCGTGCTGGAACGCCTGCACACTCCGCAGGAAGCCAAAGAGACGGTGCAGCGCGCCTGCGCTGCGGGGTTTGAGAATATTTCGCTGGATCTGATGCTGGGTATTCCCTATCAAACCAAAGAATCGCTGCGGCGATCCGTCGATTTTTGTGTAGCGTGCGGCGTCAGGCACCTTTCCTGTTACCTGCTAAAGATAGAGGAAGGGACGCGCTTTTTCGCTATGCGCGACGCGCTGCCGCTGCCCGACGAGGACGCGCAGGCAGAGCTGTATTTGGAAGCGGTCTCCTATTTGGAACAGCATGGACTGTGCCAATATGAAATCTCCAATTTTGCCGTCCCCGGTTTTGAAAGCCGTCACAACACACGCTATTGGCAGTGCGGCGAATATATCGGCATCGGACCGTCGGCGCATTCGTTTTATCACGGCAAGCGCTTTTATTATCCGCGCGATATGCGTCAGTTTGAGGCGGGGACAGTCATGGATGACGGAACCGGCGGCGACGTGGAGGAATACATCCTGCTGGCGCTGCGGCTGAAAGCGGGGCTGCGCTTCGGCGACTATGAACAGCGTTTCGGGAAGCGCCTATCTTCCGCTATTCTCCAAAAAATCAGCCGATACGCCAAAATGGGACTGATGGAATGCGACGACCGCCACGCACATTTTACACCACAGGGCTTTTTGGTTTCCAATACGATCTTAGCAGATATTCTTTTATAGAAAAATGCGGCTCGCTGAGCCGCATTTTTTGCTTTTAAAATATAGATTTCCGGAAGGATTTGCCGAACAGCGTGACATGCTCCACCGGATGGTCGGGCTTGTTTTCGGTTAATCGGCAGGAGGTGTAACCGAGAATCAGCCAGAAGAACAAAACGGTGAACAACATATTGAACAGCAACGTGATCTCGATGAATGAATAAATCATGTAGGCGCACAAAAAGGCGTACATACACGGAAATTCACTTTGCTGCAAGCGTTCGTCGCGCAAAACATGCCGCGTGGTCCCGACAAAAAAGCGGACGCCGAAAATGGCAAACAACAGGAACCCGACGGCGCCCGAGCAAACCAAAATCGTCAGATAGCCATTGTGAAAGTCCACCATGAACGGCGCTAAATCACCGTAATGATCCGAAAACTTGATACCGTTTTCAAACATCTCTTTGCCGTAATCGTAAATATTGCCCTTGCCGACGCCAAACACCGGATGGTGCAAAAACATCTGCACGCCCTGCTGCCACAGCACAAACCTGCCCGAATCAAGGTTGGTGTTTTCGTGACCGAAGGTCACCGGCTGCTGCGGTGCGCTTTCGGGCGGAATCAGCACATTGGTGATGCTGACATTGTTTTTCACCATCTGGGCAAATCCGAGCTGACACACCGTCCGCAGTAAAAACAGCGATGAAACGATCACCAAGCCTGCCAGAATACTGGAAACCGAACGGATAAGGATCTGCTTAAAATTGAAGGAGCTTTCGGTGCCGAACATTTTGTAGACGACAAAGAAAAACGCATATGCGATCAGCAGCACGATCGCGCCGTTGGAGTCGCTGAGCAACAGCGAAATACTGTTGACCGCCACACAGCTGCCGATCCAAATGCGGCTGATACGGCGGCACTGCGCCTGCGCGACAAAATCCCTTTTGAGCATCATATGGCAACAGAACATCGCCGCAACTGCGGCAAAGCCAAGCTGATTGGGATTCATAAACAATCCCGTAAAGCGGTTTTCGTATATGATGAATTTTACCGACATAAACTCAAAATTGATGCCCAGCACCAAACACGCAAGCCCCAAAATGCCTAAAACAGTGGTGGCATAGATGAGAATGCGGCTGATATTAAACAGCTCGTGCCGAAAATTCAGCTGCTTTTCGGTATGTACGGAATAAAACATAAAAAAGCAGATGGCAGCGTGCAGCAAAAACGCAAAATTCAGCCAGGCATTGTCCATCACATGAATCAACAAGGTGATGACACCGGACAGCAAAAACGCCAGCAGCCAAAAGCCGTAACGTGTTTTCTGTGGCGTGTGCCGTGTGATACCGTGAAAAATCGTCAGGAATGAGCCCCATATAAACAACAGCGCCCATACCACGTAGGCTGCAAAATGCAAATAAGAAATATTGCAGGCGAACAAACAAATGATATAACATTGCCGGAATAACGACCTGCTGAGCAATGTTTTTTTCAGTTTTGTCATACCGTTCTCCATTCCCTCAACGTCCGCAGACAGTGTTTACTTTAAATAATGATAGCATCAAGCCCATGGGTTGCTGCTTTCGGGAGCGCGAATGCCCGACAGGATCATCTGCTCCCACAAATACCATTTGCCGTCCTTGGCAAGCCGCAGCTTGATTTCACGCGGGCTGTCGGCGCCGCCGGAACGCAAAAAGAGTCTTGCAAAGCCGTGCTCGGTATACGAATACGGGTTTTCGCTGACAGCAACCGTGTACGGCTCGGACGGCAAATAGTCGTTTTGCGGCACGGCGCCCTTAAAATAGGAGCGCGGCACATAGTCCGCATCCATAAAGCGGTCGCGGATAAACTGCTTGTCAAACGGACTGAGCGGCCGCGG
This sequence comes from uncultured Clostridia bacterium, assembly GCA_946414505.1. GTDB lineage: Bacteria > Bacillota > Clostridia > Oscillospirales > Acutalibacteraceae > Ruminococcoides. The sequence goes on from CAMKOU010000004.1 coordinate 20,849, forward strand.
TCCGCGCAAAAAGTCGAGCATGGCAAGCGCGGCTTCTTTGTCCTGCGGATAAAAGCAGAGCGCCAGCACTGTCAGCGCTGCGGTGTCATACGGATTGGCAAGCGCCGCCTGCGGCAGTGCCCGAAACTGTGCCAAATCGTCGGGCAGTACCGAAAAAACCACCTCAACCGTTTTATTGCCCGCCGGGGGCATAGCGTTTGCCGGTCGGTTTGCCGGATGCTGTATGCTGTCAAAAAGTCCCATGCGACCCTCTCCTTTGGGATAACGTAACGCTTCATTTTATTGATTGTACCACAGACACGCGGAATAATCAAGGCAATACCGCATAATTCAGGTGTGCGAAACAAATAAATCGAGGTAAGGCTGTCGCCTTGCCGTGATTATTGGGCAAGCTGACGGAATACGATGCAAGCAAACCGTGCGCCTTGCATGGTGCGGTGTTGCCTCAATGCTCCGCAGCGATTATTTGTCGAATTTCGTCCTCTGCCTCCCGCACTTCCTCCAAAAATGCGCGCGATGACACGCGCAGCGCACCGTTGCCGAGGATGATCAGCTGCTCCATACCGTCAGAGGTCACAACGCGTACACGATGGTTCCGGGCAAGCTGGTGCGCGGTTTTTTCGATGTACATATCGGCGGTCTCGGCTTCCTTGGTGTACACCACGCTGACGTCGTTTACACGGTCGATCTCGCGCTGCTGCCCCTTGACCTTGTAGGCGTCAAACACAACGATCACCTCGCATTTGCGGTAGCCCTGATAGTTGCAGAGAATATTGATGAGCGCCTCGCGCGCGCCGTCAAAGGACAGTGCCTTTAAATGCTCCCACGCGAAAATCACATTGTAGCCGTCAACCAACAAATACTCGGTGCCGTCAAAGGCAGGCGGCGTTTTGCTGCGGCGTTTGCCGTCCTGCGGATGCGGCGCTTTGAATACACGCCCGGTTTCCGGCGCCTTGCGCTGCCGCACAGGACCGTAGGTCTGTTCAAATATGCGCATCAGCTCTTTGTCGGCGGCAAAAATATCCCGCTGGCCGCGTTGTTTGGCAAAATACGCGCTTGTGTCCGCCGCCTCCGGTTCGCGGCGGGGCGACAACACGGCGGAGAGGTGCATGTGGTTTTTGACCTCGTCCCACTTGACGGTATGACCGGCGCCGTGCGCGCAAAACACCGAATCGCAGGGGTTCAGCACATCCGCGTCCGGATCGTAGCCGCTTTGTGCGATGATTTCTTCCGCATTATGGCACGGCGCATAGCCCCGGAGTGTGACGGACAGCCTGCCTCTGCCGCGGGTGTATTGCAGCACCTCTTTGGCGTAGTCCTGCATTTCGGACACCGGCGCCGTACCGGTCAGCACACAAGCGTCGCCCTCCTGTGACGGCGGTTCAAAGGTGCCGTTCATACGCTGCACGTCGTTCATGGCTCTGCCCACGTTTTCCGCAGGCACCTCCAGGATAAAATCGAACACCGGCTCCAACAGCACGCTTTCGGCACAGCGCAGACCCTGCCGCACCGCGCGGTAGGTCGCCTGACGGAAATCGCCGCCCTCGGTGTGCTTGGGGTGTGCTTTACCGGCAACCAGCGTGATCTCCATATCGGTGATCGGTGCGCCTGTCAGCACACCGACATGCGTTTTTTCATATAAATGCGTCAAAATCAGCCGCTGCCAGTTTTTATCGAGCATATCCTCGCGGCAATCGGCGGTAAACAGCAAGCCGCTGTCACGCTTGGCAGGCTTGAGCAGCAAATGCACCTCCGCATAGTGGCGCAGCGGTTCAAAATGCCCCACGCCCTCCACCGTATCGGCGATGGTTTCTTTATAGATGATCGCGCCCTTGCCAAAGGAAACCGTGTAGCCGAAGCGCTCGGCTATCAGGCTGCACAGCACCTCCAGCTGGATCTCGCCCATCAGCTGCACCTGAATGTCGCCGTGCCGCTCGTCCCACACCACATTGAGCTGCGGATCCTCCGCTTCGAGCACACGCATATCGGCGAGTGCCGTGTGCGCGCTGACCCCGTCGGGCAGCACCATGCGATAGGTCAGTACCGGTTCCAAAACCGGCAAGCCGCTGTTCGTTTCCGTGCCCAGGCCATCGCCCGAATGCGTAAAGGTGATGCCTGTCACCGCGCAAACAGTACCTGCCGCCGCCTCGTTGACAGCGGAAAACTTTGCGCCGGAATAAATGCGGATTTGGTTGACCTTTTCGGCGCCGGTGTTTTGAGCGCTTTGCAGCACATCCTTGACACGCAGAACGCCGCCCGTGATTTTGAGGAAGGTCAGACGATTTCCCTGGCTGTCCTCGGCGATTTTGTACACCTTACCGCCGAAAGCCCCGCCGTAGGCAGGCATTCGCGTGTAGCGGTGCAGTCCCTCCAGAAACACGTCAATGCCCTCGAGCTTGAGCGCCGATCCGAAAAAACAGGGAAACAGCGTGCGCTGTTGGATCGCGCGGATCATATCGTCATCGGTGATGCCGCCGGTTTCATAGCGGCTGAGCAGCGCTTCGTCACACAGCGCGACATTTTCCCAAATGGCGTCGCCGCTTGCTTGCGTAAAATCCACGCAGCCGTCGCTGAGCTTGCCGCGCAGCTCGTTGAGCAAAAAAGCTTTTTCAGCGCCGGGCAGATCCATTTTGTTGACAAACAAAAAGCAGGGCACACGGTATTTGCGCAGCAGCCGCCACAGCGTTTTCGTGTGGCTTTGCACGCCGTCGGTGCCGCTGATGACCAACACAGCATAGTCGAGCACTTGCAGGGTGCGCTCGGTTTCGGCGGAAAAATCCACGTGTCCCGGGGTATCCAGCAAATAATATTCCGCATCGCGATAGCGCAGTACCGCCTGCTTGGAAAAAATGGTAATGCCTCTGTCGCGTTCCAGAGAAAAGGTGTCTAAAAAAGAATTGCGGTGGTCTACCCTGCCCGGCTTGCTGATCGTGCCGGAGCAGTAGAGCAGCGCTTCCGAAAGCGTGGTTTTGCCTGAATCGACATGCGCCAATACGCCGACAACTGTTTTTTTCACAAAATCCCTTCTCCCGTTTGATATACAAGAATTATAACATAAAATGACATATCTGTAAATGTCAATCCGATGAATAAAACAAAGGAATGTATATCGGACGCAAAACAGCGCAAGATGAATGTAGCTTTACGAAGGGAGATTTGTTTATGAATGCCATGCTGAACCGGCACGAACGCGCCGCCGCACGGGTGAATTTGCTGCTGTCCGCCGCGATATTTGCCCTGGGCGCCGCTTCCCTGACGGTGTCCGTGCTGTCAAAACCGCAGGAGAACTATTTCTATGAATTTCGCTATATGACCGTCAACGGAACGGTGTTTACCACGTTGATCTCGCTGATCATCCTGCCGGTGTACGCCGTGCAGCTGCGCACGGGCAAGGTCATTGTGATAAAGCAGCTGTATTTTTTTCGGCTGAGCGCTGCCGTCACGGAATGTATCATCGCGGTGGTCATTCTGCTGTCTTTCTTTCCGCTTGTTCCGGACAACCCCAGCATTTTGAGCTTTGATTCCTTTAATATGCATGTGGTCATTCCGCTGCTGTCTATCCTGTCTTTTTTGATGAGCGAATCGCCCGCGAAAGCCATACATCCGCTGATGCGCCTCAACTGTGCATGGTTGATCACGCTGTATGCGGTTGTGGTCATTACGCTGATCATCACCGGCTTTATTCCGCAAGAGAAAATTCCGTATTCTTTTTTGGATTTTCACACGCGTCCTCTCCACTATATCATTCCCTTTGGTTTTTTCGTCTACAGCTTTACCTACGTGCTGTCCGTCCTGCTGACCGAGGGCAACCGCCGGCTGTTTTTCCGTCGTCGCGGCAAAGGGCATCCTCCGGTTCGCTCTGTCTGAACGAACCGGCATGGCGCCGCGGGTATCTATTTTGCGGAGAACGGTTGACAACAACCGAAAAATCTGCTATAGTTAGTTAAAGCTAACATTAGCTTAGGCTAACATCAGGGGTACATAGTATGAGATTAAATGATTTGGAGATTGGGCAATCCGCCGTTATCCAAACGGTTGGCGGCCAGGGCAGCCTGCGGCAGCATTTTCTGGACATGGGTGTGATTCCCGGAACAGAGGTGCGCATCGTGAAGCTGGCGCCGATGGGCGACCCGATGCAGCTGCGGCTGCACGACTACGAGCTGACGCTGCGGCTTGCCGACGCTGAAAAAATAACGGTGGAGCTTGTGAGTGCTGACCACATGCAGCCAAAACCGAAAAAAAAGAAGAGTGCGCACCCGGGCTTGGGCGAAGGCGGCAAATATCATCCAAAGGGCAGCGGCGATCCCCTGCCGGACGATGTGACGCTGACTTACGCCTTAGTCGGCAATCAAAACAGCGGCAAGACCACCCTGTTTAACCAGCTGACCGGTGCGAATCAACATGTCGGCAACTTTCCGGGCGTGACGGTGGACCGCAAGGACGGCGTGATCAAGGGGCACAAAAACACCCTGATTACCGATTTGCCGGGCATTTACTCGATGTCGCCCTACAGCAGTGAGGAAATCGTTTCACGCAGCTTTGTGCTGGATGAAAAGCCGCGCGCCATCATCAATATCGTGGACGCCACCAACATTGAGCGCAATTTGTATTTGACCATGCAATTGCTGGAAATGAATATTCCCATGGTGGTGGCGCTGAATATCATGGATGAGCTGACCGCCAACGGCGGCGCGGTGGATATCAACACGCTCGAAAACCTGTTGGGCGTGCCGGTGGTGCCGATCTCAGCCGCCAAAAACCAAGGTGTGGACGAATTGGTGGCGCACGCCATTCATGTGGCGCATTATCAGGAAAAACCGAAACGGCAGGATTTTTGTTCCCCCGACGAGCGCGGCGGCGCCGTACACCGCTGTCTGCACGCCGTGAGGCATTTGATCGAGCAAAAGGCAACAACGGCAGGGCTACCTGTTTGCTTTGCGGCAAGCAAGGTGGTGGAAGGCGACAAGCTGGTGCTGAAACAGCTGCAGCTGGACAAAGACGAGCTGGAAATGCTGGAGCGTATCATTCGGCAAATGGAAAAGGCGCGCGGTCTGGACCGCAACGCCGCCATCGCCGACATGCGGTTTTCCTTTATCGGAAAGGTGTGCGCACAAACCGTCACCAAACCGCAGGAAAGCCGTGAGCATATCCGCAGCGCCAAAATCGACCGCCTGCTGACGGGAAAATTTACGGCGATCCCCATGTTCATCCTCATCATGGGCATGATTTTTTGGCTGACATTCAGCGTGATCGGCGGCAGGCTGCAGGAGCTGCTGGAAACGGGTATAGACGGGCTGACCGGGCAATTGGCAGCGGCAATGGAAAACGCGCAGGTCAACCCGATGCTGACCGGACTGGTTACCAAGGGCATACTTGCCGGTATCGGCAGCGTGCTGAGCTTTTTGCCGATTATCGTCGTGCTGTTTTTGTTTCTGTCGATTTTGGAGGACAGCGGCTATCTGGCGCGCGTGGCGTTTTTTATGGATAAGCTGCTGCGCAAAATCGGACTGTCGGGACGCAGCATCGTACCGATGCTGATCGGCTTCGGCTGCACGGTACCGGCGGTGATGTCCACACGCACACTGCCGAGTGAACGCGACCGGAAGATGACCATTTTGCTGACGCCGTTCATGAGCTGTTCGGCAAAGATGCCCATTTACGGCTTTTTCGTCAACGCTTTTTTCCGCGACAGCAGCTGGCTGGTATTTACCGCCCTGTATTTGCTGGGCATAGTGATGGGTATTCTGATTGCCTTTTTCTATAAGAAAACACTGTTCAAGGGCGAAGCGGTGCCGTTTGTCATGGAACTGCCGAATTACCGTTTGCCGGGCTTCAAAAATGTGGTTCGCCTGCTGTGGGAAAAGGCAAAGGATTTCCTCCAACGCGCTTTTACCGTGATTTTCATCTCCACGATAATCGTGTGGTTTTTGGAGAACTTCAACTGGCAGTTTAATTTGGTATCCAATCAACAGGACAGCATGTTGGCGCAGATCGCCGGCTTTTTAGCGCCTGTGTTTGCACCGATCGGCATGGGCGACTGGAAGATCGTCACGGCGCTGATCAGCGGCTTTATGGCAAAGGAAAGCGTGGTATCGACGCTGGAGATCTTATACGGCAACGGCATTGCCGGCTCCATGACCGTGTTGACCTCCGTTTCGATGCTGGTGTTCAGCCTGCTGTACACACCGTGCGTGGCAGCCATTGCATCGGTCAAGCGTGAACTCGGTCACAAGTGGGCGGTCTGCGTGGTGATTTGGCAATGCGTGATTGCCTACGGCGCCGCCGCGATACTCTATTACATTTGCCTGCTGTGCGGCATGGGAGGTTAACATGATTTTTGCGGATGTTATGGTCATCGTGCCGGTTATTACCGCAGCGGCTGCCGCCGTTGTCGTGATGATCCTGCGGAAGCGCAAAGGAAAAGGCAGCTGCTCCTGCGGCTGCGAAAACTGCACGTTCAAGTGTAATAAACGGAAATAGTATGATTATCAAATAAGGTATAAAACACCGCCTGCAAGTTGTGCATCACTTGCAGGCGGTTTGCCTATGGTTATTTCAAATCGAAGTATTCGGTGAGAAGCTCCGGGTCGTTGCCGGTTTTGGCTTTGACGAGCTCACGGCAGGTGACAAGCTCAAAGCCCATCTCCTTCAGCTTCGGAACCAACCGCTCCACCGCATCGGCAGTGGTGGAATAGATTTCGTGCAGCAAAATGATGTCGCCGTCCTGCACCGTATCAATGACTCTTTTGTAGATAGTGTCGGGATCCTTGTTTTTCCAGTCCTCGGTATCGATCGACCAGCGGTACGACGGCAGATTTTCATTGGCGCATTCGTCCAAGATACTCTCGGTCGTTTCGCCGCCCGGTGAACGGAAGGCGCTCGGCCACATACCCGTTACCTGTTCAATGGCTTCGCTCGCCTTTAAAATGTCGTCGTCGGTAACGTCATTGCCGTAGTTTTCGTGATCATAGGTATGGTTACCCAGCTCCATGCCGAGCTGCACCTTGCGCTGGACATTTTCCGGGTTGGAAAGAACATTTTCACCGACCATAAAGAAGGTAGCTTTTGCATTATTCTGTTGCAGGATATCCAAAATCCGATCGCTTTCGGGACCGCCGGGACCGTCGTCAAACGTCAGGGCGATCATCGGGTGCTCGGTTTCCAACAGCTGCAAGCCGTTGCCGGTGCCGTCCGACACACGCACGGCACTTTCATCGCTTGGCGTTCCGAAAAACGGTTCGCCGTTGCGTTGGACAAACGACGTCACGCGCACGCCGATGTGGGAATGCGGCAGCAAACCGGTGATGTTGAACGCGGTGGGCTGTGAAGCGCTGACCGTATTTTTGTTTTCCTCGCGGTAATCCTTGCCGATGGTGTGGAACTCTATCAAATACCCGTCCGCGCTGCTGTTGGGAGTCCATTCCAAGTGAATCGTACCCGCCTGATCGGAGTTGATGTCAGTGATCATCTCCTTAGCCAGCAGTGTAGACACATTTTCCACCGGCTCGTAATCTTCGCTTTCGTTATTGCCGTTATATGCCTTGACAAAAAAGCTGTATTCGGTCGCCTGCTCCAAGCCGTACACGATACAGTACTGCTCTTTGGTGGATTCAATTTGCACATATTCGTCGCTGTTGTCTTTGCGCTGGAATACGTGATAGCCTTCGGCGTGCGGAACGGCGTCCCATGCCAAGGTGATGCTGAAATCGGTGACTTCATGCACATATACATTCGGAACCGTTTCCAAATGCGTGGTGGCAAAGAAATGCATCGCTAAAATGGAGAAGATCGACAAAAGAATGATGGCGCCCGCCACGATGGGAACGACAAACACCTTTTTCTTCTTCTTTTGCAGCGATTCCTCAAAGCGTTCTTCCAAGGTGGGTCCCGGCGCAAACCTTGCGCCGCCCTGTTGTTTTTTCTTTTTTTCTTCGGAAAGACGCTTTGGCTGCTGCTTTTTGTTTTGCAGCTTTGATTGCAGCTTATCCAGCGGCGAAGCCTGCTTTGCCTCCGCCGGCGTTTGCGCTGCGGCAGCCGGTCGTTTTTTCGGCTGTGGCTGGGCAGTGCTTTGCGGACGCGCTGCGGCAGGTCTTTTTTGTCCTGCGGCTGCAGGGCGCTTTTGCCCGGCGCCTGCCGGTCGTTTTTGCGCACCGGAGGCAGGTCTGTTTTGCCCTGCACCGGCATTTGCGGGTCGCTTTTTGGGTGCCGCTCCTGCCGGCCGCGTTTTGGGGGCGGCTGCACCGGCAGGACGCTTTTGCGCGGTGCCGGAGGATGATTGATTTGTTTTGGAAGTCTTTTGTCCGGTGCCGGTACCTGCGGAGCGTTTTTGCCCGTTAGAGGCAGCGGTGCGTTTTTGCCCGTTAGAGGCAGCCGGGCGTTTTTTCTCACCGGCAGACGGCTTCCGCTGACGCTGTGCGGCGGACGGCTGCATCGAGGCGCTTTTCAGCCGCGCACCATCAGGAATTTTAATTGTCGGCAAATCCATAATACTCCGCGCCGGTTCATCCTGCTTTGCAGCAGGGCTTGATTTGGGAGGATTATCGCTGCCGGATACCGATCGGGGTTCTTGCTTTGCATCAATGTGTTCCATAATCCCTCAATGTGCGTTTTTGACATAGAACGCAAGCGTTGCACTTCTACAACGCTTTGCTATGTAAAACTATCTTATCCTTTGTTTTCCTATCGGCAAACACAAGATATGGTGTTGCCGTTATCTCCATAGAAACCATTATAGCACATAGATTTCAAATTGTCAGCAACAAAACAGTGACAATTTCGTAACATTCTATGATTTATCGGGGCTTTTCGCTGTTATGACGAATTCCGCATCACATACTTCTTAAACATGGCGATAAACAGTATGATACACGCTGCGATCACCAGCGGTAAAATGATATTGGAGAGCGTGTCAAAGGTGAACGGTCCGTAAGACACAAAGCGGTCAAAAATGAAGTCGAGCAAATTAAACACAATGACAATTAAGACGCCGAACACCAGATAGCTTATCAGTTTTTTGATCATACAATCCACGCTCCTGTAAATACCGGTTAGTCGTATTATAGCATATCATACGACAAAAGAAAAGCGGAAACGACAAAGAAGTTTTTTCCAAAAAAATCCACCGCCGAAACGGTGGATTTTTGTTGCGGACAATTAAACGTCGTAGTAGTAATCAATTTCCTCTACAGTGCCGTTGGGGATCAGGAACTGAATGGACTTTCCGTCGCCGGTTTTGTAGGCGTAATACGCTGCGATCGCTTCATATTTATCGCCGTAAGCCGCCTTCACTGCATCGGCGGTGTCGCCGACCTTAATGCCCTTTTTCGTGGGGGCATTGGGCGAGGTCACATTGACCTCCAACACCAGATCCTGTCCGTCCTTGGGATAGGTGGTGATGGTGAAATCATTGTACTTATAGGTTTTGTCGTTGCCGCCCTGGGTGCCGTGGCAGGTGGTCTGCTCGGTGATCTCGTTCGGCTCGCCCAGCGCCTGCACCACACCGTTGATGTCGGTGTTCAGTTCAACGGAAGCGCCGTTGTAGGTAAACACGGTGTCGTCGGCAGAAATCGCACCGCCGCCTGCTTGATTTGCCGCAGCGGCCTCGGTGGCTGCGCTGCTTGTGTTTGTGCCGTCGGACTTCTTTTCGGAAGAACCGCAGCCTGCCAGTGCCAGTACGGATGTTGCCGCCATCATGGCAGCCATTGCGATCATAATCAGTCTTTTCATATAAATCCTCCTAATAAATATTGATTCGATATACTTTTGTACATCGGATTAAACCTTTACATGCATCCAGTCAACGCCTTCGGTCAGGCTGTCTACATAGTCCACGTCACAATCATCACCGGGCGAAACGCCGAAGTGATTGTATTCGTTGTGGTGCATATCCCATTCGGGATCGTAATATTTGCCGTCGATGTGCGCCCAGCCATGGCCGCCGCTGTTGCAGGCATAGCACTCGGAAAAACCGATCGCCTTGCCGATATAGGCAAACGCCGCGCCGTAGCTGAAGCAGTCGCCCTTGCCGTACACGAAAATATCGTTGGCATACAGGATCGGCCAGTCGATCTCCTGATAGGGCGGATCGTGACGGACGCCTTCCAGATAATCCTCCTTGATATGGTCAAAGCAAGCGCGGAGCTTTTCCTCGCGGCTCATATCGGCGGTCGTGTTTTTGGCTACCATTTGCAGCGCCCTGTGCAGCACTTCGTCGGACTCGGTTTCCACTTTAGTTGCCTTGCCCTCAATGATGTTCCATGCAACGCCGTCCACCTCGATACCGTCGCAGTATCCCTCGGCAACCGAGCCGTCGTCGTTAAGATACATATAGCCGTTTGCGTCATCGCCCACAATGCCGCTTTGACCGGTGCTGCCGGATTGCGGCGTATTGTCGGACGATTGCTCGACAGGCGCGGCAGTCGGCTGCGCGGACTGTTGGGTTTTTTCCACATTCTGGCTGATTTCGGGAATATTGCTCTTGACGGGTTTACCGGCGCCGCAGGCGGACAGTGAAGCCGCAGATATCAACGCGGCGGCAATGACGGCAACACGCCAAATGAAATGTTTCTTGCTCATATCTGATCTCCTATACTGCTTTCGCAATTCACAAAATACTGTTTCCTGTGATATGACAAAAAAAGACATAAAATGCTTTACATATTATATACGAAAGAAAGAATACCTGTCAATATCTATTTTTATCAATTTTAGGGTTTTTACGTGCAGTTTTTTGCCGATAATAGAAAAAGCGACCGGAAAACACGTTTCCGGCCGCAGTGCAGAAATCAAATCAAATGGTAATATCCTCGCCGATGCGGTACGCAACCTGGAGCTCCGCAAGGAATCTTTGGATATCGGTGGCGTCATTGATGGTCACTTGTCCGTCGCCGTCCACATCTGCCACCTTCGCGGCAGTTTCGGAAAGCACCTTGGTTTGTGCAAGATACATTTGAATCGACGTGACGTCGTCGATCGTCACCTTGCCGTCCAAATTGGCGTCGCCCAGCTTACGGGTTTCTCCCGGAACGCTGCCGATCTGCACATTGACGACAGCGGCGCCTTCGTCCGTGGTCACGGTCAAAGCAGTTTTGCCGTCGGGCAGGCTTTCCAACAGCGCCGGGCTGAGGGTAATGTCGCCGCCGACGATGGAAACGCCGTTTTCTATAGCATAACCGAAAAGCTTGCCGTCCTTTCTGACGGTTGCCCAAGCGGACTGCGAATCGGTATGCAGGATAACCGGCTCGCTGCTGCCTCTCTGCCACTTCACATCGGCATTTTCCACCGTGAGCTTGGTTTCGGGGACAGGCTTCCTGTCGTTGGAGATCAGGTAAAGCTGCGCACCGTAGAACGGGTTGGCGGTGGTGACGTACATACCTTCCTCGGTGGTGACAAAGCGGAGAGCGCCATAGTTGAACTTATCGCCGAAGCCGTTGTCGGTCACGACCTCCCAATTGTCGCCATCGGCGGTTTTAAAGATGTCAAAGCCCTGTGTATCGTCCTTAACGACCGTGCTGATTTGGTTATACAAACCGACCGCCTTGATAACATCCTTGATTTTGGCGATTTCTTCGCGGAAGTTTCCGGTGGTGGCGGCGATCACATTGTCGATGATCTCATCCATGATACCGGTCAACACGTCGGCTTCCGTCTCCGTCATTGCCCAGGAGATCTCCCTGATGCTGTTCTCCATTTCCTCCAAAGCGGCAGTCAGTTGCAGGGCAGCGGCGTTGTATTCCGTCACAAACGCGTTGACAGCTGCTTCATCCATGATGTCCAAGGTTTGGAACTTCGCGGTAATGCGGTCCATTTCCGCCATTGCCTCGGCATAGGCGGGGGACTCTACGGAGCGGGCGTCCAGATAGCCCATCATGAACAGCAGCATCTTTTGCCATTGCTCCATGGACGCGATGTCGTCTACGGTTTTGGCGAGCTTCGCCTTTAATTCATCGAGCTTGGTGGGCTCTTTTTCCGTTTCGGTGTCGGGATTCAGGATCTTATCGGCGAATTCATGGATATCAAATTCGCTGAGCTTGCCCACGATCAGCTTCTTGACAAAGTTGGCAATATAGGTGATTTGACGCTGTTTTTCCTCTTTGGACATGTCGGCAAAGCTGCCGCCGGTCAAACGGGTGAGGTAGTTGTAAATGACCTTGGAATCCATGGTGCTGATGTAAAACTCGCCGTTATACACGCCGTGCTTCCAGATATATTCATTGGTAGTGCCCTCGGTCAGCGCAGTAAAGCCCTGCACCTCACTGAACGTATGGTTGGTTTCATCCATTCTCCACAGGGTCTGCGCATGATGGAGGGTGGTGACTAACGGATTGAGGTAGGCGCTGAGGTTGGGATTGCCGGGGTCGGACATCAACGTCAGCATTCCCTGAATACCCGCCAGCTCCGCAGAGATGGTGTGGTCGATGTCATAGGCATACAGCTTGCCGTCATACACGCCCAACGCGCCGACAACAGACTGATAGCCGAGCGCATAGGAAGCGCCGTCGGTGAAACCGCGCTTGTCGGTTTTGCTCAAGCCTTGATTGTTGGGGCTGTTTTTATCCCTGCCGATGACCTCTGTCCAAACCCAGCCGTATGCGTTCGCCTTTTCGCCTTCCTTTGCAGGATGACCGCGGAAGACCACATAGCCGAGCATGTTGGGGATGGTGGCGTAGATTTCGTCGTCATAGGCAACCATATCCCAGAAGGGGCTGCCGGCGGTTGCCGATACAAACGAATCGTCGGCATAGTAGCCGGTTTCGCCGTCGGCGGTTTCATAGGTAAAGTCGCGCCAGTCGGCTACGCTGTTCCATGCGTCGCCGGTTTCGTTGAGCTGGATGACGGCGAGCTGGCAGTGACCGCCTTCCTGCAACGCTTCGTCGGCACGGGTGCCGGCAAAGTACAGTCTGTCACGATAAATGCAGTTGGCGCGCATACTGGAGCCCTGCTTGGTGGAATAAACAGGGGTCAGCGCGTCGTTCTTGTCCAGCTTATAGATGACGGGTGTGGCGTCGGAGCCGCCGATATAGGTGGTAAAATACAGATCATCCTCGTATTTTGCCACATGACGGAAGGGCTCCTTTGTCTCGGCGATCACTTCAAATTCACCGGGGTTTGCACGATTCATTTTGATCAGTACGCCCGCGTTTTCCTTTGTGGGATAGGGCACCTCGCCGTTGGTGATGATATTCACCAAATTCCAGACCGTTTCACTGTCCATCTTGCCGGAAGCAACCAGCGCGGATTCCAAATACAGCTTGATGACCGCGCCGACGGTGTTGCGCCAGCCGCCGATATACAGATAGCCGTCACGCTCCGCAAAGCTCCATCCGTAGCCGATTTCCCGGTCGCCGATGTAGCCGTCCGCCTCTCCCGGTTTGCCGTCGGGGTTGGAAATACGGGTGACCGTGTCGCCGGAGGGCGTCACCTGCACGGCTGCCGCACCGACCGTTGCCACCGAGGACAGGGCGATCACACCCGCCAACAACGGCGCTCCGAGTCGCTGCATCCATTTTTTGAATGTTTGTTTCTTCATATTCTCTCTCCTCATTTAATAATATGCAGTATCATTATATCACAAATTATCGCCGTTTGCAATATTTTAATAAAAAAATTCATTATTTTAACGTAAATATGTTACAAGCGTTGCAAAAAACGACAATGCTGCCAGCAACGTGATGATGAGGGCGTGAATATGCATATCCTGCGCCATCAGACCCAACATCTCACGCAGAATCGAATTGGGATAATATACCCATTTGGTTTTGGACGCAATGCCCTGCACAGCATACAGCGGCACTCTTGCGGCAAGCACGTAGCTGCGCAGCATGTGATAATCGGAGGTAGCAAAGGCGATGTGCCTGTTTTTGCCGCCGTACTTTTCAATGATCTCTCCGGCGTACAGCAGGTTTTGAAAGGTACTGGAGGATCGGCTTTCGGCGATCATGCGCGCCGCCGGAACGCCGTGCGCTGTCAAATAGCGCTGAACCGCTGCGCTTGGCGCTGTCGCATCGTGCTTTCCCCTGCCGCCTGTGGAAACAAATACGGCGTGCCTGCCTGTTTTTTCGTATTGTTTTTGTGCAAAGGCAAGGGCACTGTCCACACGTCTTTGCAGCAGCGGCGTCAGCGTACCGTCCTCCTGAACGGCACCGCTGAGGATCACGATATAGTCCCTGTCAAGCGTCGGCTTGCGGTGTGCCGCCGACCATGCCACCACCACGGCAGAGAGCAGCAAACAGGTAAAGAAACCGACAATGACGGCGAGAACGTTAGAAATGCCCGTCAACACGGCGCTGCCGGATTTGCCAAAGCGAAACAGGACATTGACAAACAAAACGACTATCCACAAAACAGCGAGAACGATACAGGGCAGCTGCAGCAAACGTATTCCCTCGCGGCGCATCAGCAGGATATTGCTGAGAATCACCGCAACGGCAAAGGCAGTCATAAACGGAGCCGTTACCGAAATGAACGTTTTACAGGAGGTGGCCATCACACGAAACAGCTTGCCGAAGGTGACGGGTGCCTGTGAACCGCCAAACAGCGAGACCGTCAGCGTCACCAGGGTAATGGCAAAAAACAACGCCGCGCCGCCGCAGTTTATCATGGTATAGCCAAACGCCGCGCGTTTTCGGCACAGGCAAAACGCTGCAGCTGCCGCCGCCGTTATCACCGCGACATCTGCCAGCATGATCAGAATGACGGCAAAGCTTCCGTTGCAATCGAGCGTGCTGACGTTGGCGATCACTCTGCCGAAGGGCAGCACATATATTTTGCCGTATGCCAAAATCCGGCTGCTGTCATTTACCGGCGTGATTTGCAGCTCGGTTTTTCCCGTTTGCACAGGCAAAACCGTATAGTACAGCCGGTTGCCGTCTGCATACACATCTGTCACCTTTATTTTGTCATTGGAAAGCCGCACAGAAACAGGCTGCGCATCGTCATAGCCTGCATACAGCACCTCTGCCCCCTTGTAATCCGTTGCCGAAAACCAGATAATACCGGCGGCAAGCAACACCGAGCACAGCAGGAACAGTGCCAACAGGAGACTGCCGGTTTTTTTCATGTACAGCGCTCCTTTCTCCTTTTGTGGTTTTATTGGAAGATAGTATCAGTATAGCAGTTTTGCAGCGGTTTGTAAACAGAACAGAGAAAAAAGAAACCCCCAAGCCCGCAGGCTTGGAGGTTGTTTGATTACGCTACATTCAGATCAAAGAATCTGACGCCGTCGATTTCGGTCAAGTACGTCTGGGTTTCATGCCAAGCACTGTAGCCGATGTAGAAGCACATGACTCTGTGCTGTACAGCGATGCCGTCCTGGTCAAAGATGTAAGAAACCGCGTTCTTAACGTCGGAATTCGGCTGAACGGATGTAGAACCAAAATACTGGTATTCGTCGATGATGTAATCAATGGAAGTGGTGTGCGAGCGAACCATCGAATCGCGGATCGCCTGTGCGACAACGGCACAGCCGACATAGCCCATGGTGCCGGCCTCGCCCATGACCAAACGTTCGAGCTTCGCGCGATCGTAAGAAGAAAGGCTGAGGTGTGTGGCAGAGTAGCTGTAGTCCGGATTGGAAATGGAAATCAGCGCGCTGCTGCTGCTTTTGCTGCTGCTTTTGCTGCTGCTGCTCGAGGACGATTTAGCGGGGGTGCTGCTTTCGTAGTAGCTGTAGCTGTAATCGTCATCATCATCGTAATCATAATTATAGCTATAATCGTAATCGTCATCATAGTAGCTGCTGTCGCTGCTGTCATCGTAATAGCTGTAATTATAATCGTAATCATAATCGTCATCGTAGTCATAGCTGACGGCTGAGGACGAAGCTGACTGCTTGACGGCAGGTGCTGCCGCAACAGACTTGACAGACGCCTTTTTTGCGGCGGTGCCAACGGAAGCTGCTGCAACGGATTTCGGCGCTACGGCGATCGCTGCGACTTTGGTGGTGGCAGCTTTTTTGGCCGCGGCTGTCTTTTTCGCCGGAGTTGTAGCAGTGGGGGTCGCAGTCTTTTTTACAGCCGCCGCAGTGGCAGGCTGCACCGAGGCTGCAGGTGCGGTGGTGTCAACAGCAGTGGTTGCTTTGTTTGCCTTGTTGACATACGTGCGGTTGGGGTCGGCACAGTTGGTGGCAATAACCGAAGCAAACGTGTCGATATCACCGACCGCATAAGAAGCAAGTCTGCTGTCGGAGTACGCCTCAACACCCGGAGCGAGTGTTGTGGTGGGTACGACAAGAACAGCTGCCGCAAGCATGGCGGCACATCCGACGGATGTTACCTTGAGCGCCGTGCGGCTTTTTCTGGAAGCCGCAGGCTGATGATGTGCGGGCGTTGTTTTGTCATTCTGCTTTTGATTGGTAGCTCTCAAAAATTTGTCCTCCCTTTGCGTTTACCTGTCAGTCGCACACATGATATAGATGAAACCGGCGTGCGGACTGTATCAGGCGACGTCTTTAGTCGTAAAATTTTATCAAACACACAATTTCATATAGTATTAAAACATACTTTTTCATAAATTGCAAGTCGAGGTGTTTGAATCGGGTTGTCATTTTTGTAATGATTTTGTAACCCTTCGGCTTTTAATGTTTTTATGAAATTATAATTTAGCATTTTTGCACAAAATTCATACAAACAAATCGTATATCCTGCCGGTTTTTGAAAAACTGAAAAAAATTCAATTTTTCCAGAAAAACAGCCGTTTTCTGGCATTTTTGACGGGTCTCGGAAGTTTGCAGGACACAATGACGGCGTCCTCCCCTATCAACTGAATCTTATCCCACGGAATCACATAATCCTCTTGATTTTTGAAGAAGCCGAACGGAAAAAAGCGGTTAAATATTACAAAAGCTACAACACAGGCGGTTTTTGTATCCACTACTATATCATCCACCGTTCCGAGGCGCGCGCCGTCCACCGCGCTGATCACCTCCTTGCTCCTTAGCTCACTGAGACGACAGTTCATTTTTAAACACCTCCGCCATATTGTATGAATAGGAATCGCAGGATATGCGTTGACTTTTGAAAAGGAATTTGATAAAATAAAGATACTATAATTATGACCGGAGTGAATGAGATGCAATATGTTTTTATGACCGACGCCTCCTGTGATTTGACGCAAAAGCAGGTGGAGGAAGCAGGCGTTAAGGTTCTTCCTATGGAATTTCAAATTGAAGATAAATATTACCAGCATTATCCCGACTGCCGCATGATGGCGCTGGATGAGTTTTACGACCAACTGAAAAAGGGCGTGCTGCCCAAAACCACGCAAATCAACTACATGAGCTTTAAGCAATATTTCGAGCCGTATCTCAAGGCGGGTAAGGATGTGCTGTACACGGGCATTCCTACGGGACTCAGCGGCACCTATGACACCTGTATGATCGCGGTCAAGGAGCTGGAGGAAGCTTATCCGCAGCGCAACATCGTGGTGGTGGATTCCCGCTGCGACTCCGCAGGCCTGGGACTTTTGGTGTATTTGGCAGGCAAAGAATACCAAAAGGGCGCCACCATTGAGGAGCTGGAGCAGTTTATTCTCGACACGCGCGACAGCATTGCCCACTGGTTTGTGGTGGACGATTTAGACCAGCTCAAACGCGGCGGCAGGATCTCCGCCGTGACCGCCACCTTTGGCAAGGCGCTGCAAATCAAGCCGCTGATCAGCTGCGACGAAACCGGAAAGCTCGTCAACGTCGGCAAAATCAGGGGCAAAAGCAATGTGATCCCCACCTTGGAAAAGTACGTCAAGCGCGACGCCGTCAATCCCAAAAAGAGCATAGCCTTTGTTGCCCACGCTGACAACCGCGAGGGCGCCAAGGAACTGCGCAAGGCGATCAAGGGTATGTTTAAGGAAGTGCAAATTTGCGACATCGGTCCCGTCATCGGTGCGCACGTCGGCTCGGGTATGCTGGCGGTCGTCTTTACAGGCAAAAGAGAGCTGACAGCGTAAGCGTGACCCCTGACACGATCCGCGCAACTGGCATTTGATTGCCGGAATACCCGCCAAGCCCGCGTTCAAACGGCACGGAAAGGACACGCTGCTCGCGGCTTTTACGCGGCTGTGTACCTATGTATCCCCTGTTCTCCGATACTTTTTTGAAACAATCGCATAAATGCAGGGGCTGTGAAAAAAGCCCCCCAAAAAAACAGACAGGCACATAACCGAAAGTAT
>CAMKOU010000005.1 GCA_946414505.1 uncultured Clostridia bacterium
ACCTGAATTATGCGGTATTGCCTAAAAAACGCGAATGATCGTCATATAAACGTTCAAAAATACGCCTCCCGGTAACCGCAGCGGTAATCGGGAGGCGTATTTTACTGTATAAGTGAAGGATGTACTGTCTTTCCTCAAACGCAGACATGATGCCCGTGACAGGAAAAGCACAGCCTTGCCTTTTCGCAGCAGATCAGCATCGTTCGTATATCTTTATTATAATTGCCATATACTGTAATTAACTAAACTTTTTGCTCTCCGCCACCGCTAACCGGTCACAGCGCTCGTTTTCCGGATGTCCGGCATGTCCTTTGACCCAGATGATTTCTACGGCATGTCTGTCGTACAATGCCAGCAGCTCTTCCCACAGCTCGGGGTTGAGCGCGGGTTCCTTTTTGTTGCGCATCCAGCCGTTTGCCTGCCATTTTTTTGCCCAGCCGAGCTTGAGTGCGTTGCAGACATATTGTGAGTCGCTGTACAGAGTGACCTCACACGGCTCTTTTAATGCCTTTAGTCCGTAAATAACAGCCGAAAGCTCCATGCGATTGTTCGTGGTATTCGCTTCGCCGCCCGATAATTCCTTTTCCACACCGTTATACCGCAAAATCGCACCCCAGCCGCCCGGACCCGGATTTCCGCTGCACGCGCCGTCGGTAAATAAATCTACATGCTTCATAATGACCTTCCTTGTTGACTATCAGATATACTTAAATCTACCATAGATTTGAAAGAAAGGCAAGAAAAAACTGAAAAATCGACCTCAAAAGAGCTATAATTCTTTTACGTTATTGACAGAACAGGGCAAATTGAGGTAAAATAAACTGAATATGTATACTGGGTCAAAGTATACGAAAAATTAGAAACGGAAAAATTCGGATCGTAATGGAGGTATTTTTTTGTGAGTGAAAAAACTCGAAAAATGAATTTTAAACTAAAACGCAACCGTCCGGTTCCCAATCATATGAATCGCCAAGGTAACGACAGCAAGCCCAAACACAAAAAACCAAACGCCAAAACCGGCAAACCGGTAAAGCCCGTCAAAAAACCGCCGGTCAGGGTATCCTTTTTGGGCGGCTTGAATGAGATCGGCAAAAACATCACGCTGATTGAGTGCGAGGGCGATATTATCATCATCGACTGCGGCATGGCGTTTCCGGACGGCGATATGCTCGGCGTGGATTTGGTGATCCCCGATTTTACCTATATCGAGCAGAATGTGAATCGTGTACGCGGCATCGTGCTGACCCACGGACACGAGGATCACATCGGCGGATTGCCGTTTTTGCTCTCCAAGGTCAACGTGCCTCTCTTCGGCACGCCGCTGACGCTGGGCTTGGTGGAAAACAAACTGCGTGAGCACAGTCTTATCAATAAGGTAAAAATGAATGTCGTTCATGCGGGCAGCACCATCCGGCTCGGCTGCATGGAGGTCAAGTTCCTCCATGTCAACCATTCTATTCCCGATGCAGTCGGCTTCGCCATCAAAACGCCGGGCGGTACGCTGGTGCACACAGGCGACTTTAAAATAGACTGCACACCCATCAGCGGTGAAACCATCGACCTTTCGGGCTTTGCCAAGGTCGGCGACGAGGGCGTGCTGGCACTGCTTGCCGAAAGCACCAACGCCGAACGTCCCGGCTTTACACCCACCGAGCAAATGGTGTCGGAAAGCCTGGACAGCCTGTTTCGCAAGGCAGAAAACTACCGCATTATTATCGCTACCTTTGCTTCCAATGTCAACCGTGTGCAGCAAATCATCAACTGTGCCGAAAAATACGGCAGAAAGGTGGCGTTCTCGGGCAGAAGCATGGTGACGTATATGGATGTCGCCGGCAAGCTGGGCTATTTGCAGATCCCGAAAAACTTATTAATTGATATTGATATGCTGAAAAAATACCCGCCCGAGCAAATTGTGCTGATCACCACCGGCAGCCAGGGCGAGCCGATGAGCGCCCTGTCGCGCATGGCCTATTCCGATCACCGCAAGGTGATGGTCGGCGAGGGCGACTTCATCATTATTTCGGCAAATCCGATTCCCGGCAACGAAAAATCTGTCGGCAACATCGTCGATGAACTGCTCAAGCGCGGCTGCAAGGTGATCTACGAGTCCATGTACGAGGTGCATGTGTCCGGCCACGCGTGCCAGGAGGAGTTGAAGCTGATGCACCGTCTGGTGCGTCCGAAGTACTTTATTCCCGTGCACGGCGAGCAAAAGCATCTGCGCAAGCACGCCGAGCTGGCGGAGTTTTTGGGCATGGATAAAAAACACATTTATCTTGCCGACATCGGCGACACCGTGGAAATCTGCGACGACTATATGAAGCCGGTCGACAAGGTGCCGGCAGGCAGAGTATTTGTGGACGGCTTGGGCGTCGGCGATGTGGGCAGCATCGTCCTGCGCGACAGAAAGCATTTGGCACAGGACGGTCTGTTGATCATCGTGGCTTCACTGGATGTATACGACGGTCACGTGATCAGCGGTCCCGACATTGTTTCGCGCGGCTTTGTGTATGTTCGCGAAAGCGAGGATCTGCTTGAAGAGGTGCGTCAGCTCGCGCTGAGCATTCTCGAGGATTGTGCCGAAAAGAATATCCATGAATGGGGCGACATTAAAAACCGGCTGAGAGAAAATATTTCGCGGCGTATCTCTCAACGCACCCACCGTACGCCGATGATTCTTCCAATTTTACAGGAGGTATAACGTTAACTTTTACGTATTTTATGGAAACAGGGTATTAATATGAAAAGAAAGCTTTGGACATTGACCCCTTGGTTTTTGATTTTTGGGTTGGTAATGCTCTTAATGGCAACCTTTATCAGCACCTACAACACCGGACTGTTCTATCTGGAACTGGGTATAACGGTGTTGGCGATTGGCGCGGTGATCATGCTGTCGCTGCGGTTTCGGAACTACGTCCGGTCAACGGTGCGTTCTACCGTAGAGCATTATACGGGCTTTGACGCCGATTATTTTGAAAAATATCCCTATCCTGTCGCGGTGACCGGTCCCAACGGCGATATCGTGTGGACAAACAAACTCTTTTTCCAAGCCTTTGGTGACGGAAAGGGCTGCGAAGGCGACGACATCAACGGCTATTTGCCCGGCTATTCTATCCTCGATATCACCGACCGCGCGGGTGTAGATATCTCCCTTAACCAAAAAGAGTATACGGTATATGTTATTTCCAACAGCGACGGCAGTGCGGTGTGCCATTTTATCGAGGACACCGAATACAAGCAGGCGGCGCGTGCGCTCTATGCCAACATGCCCGCCGTGGCGCTGATCCGATTTGACAATGCCGAGGATTTTTATACCGATTCCGATGAATCCTATTCCAACGTTCTCATTTCGGTAGAGGCGAATATTCAGGGCTGGGCAACCGACTTCAACGGCTTGTACAAACGCCTTGGCAGCAACCAGTATATGATCATTTTCCGCGATGCGGACATCGAAAAGATGATCGAGCAAAAGTTCCCTGTCCTCAAAAACGTGCGCTCCGTCAGCGCCAACCGTCACATCGCCACCATTTCGGTTGGCTTGTGCCGCGGTGAAAAGCTGGTGCGCGACAGCGAAATGAGTGCGCGTAAGGCGCTGGAAATGGCGCTGGGCAGAGGCGGCGACCAGGTGGCGATCATCCGTGACGGCAACTATGAATTCTACGGCGGCACTGCCGCGGCGACCGAAAAAGTCAGCAAGGTGCGTATGCGCGTGATTGCCAATGCCATCAGCCGCGCGGTCAACGACGCTGACAAGGTGTACATCATGGGACACCGCTTTTCCGATTTGGACTGCGTGGGCGCCGCGATCGGTATGCAATGTGTGATGGAGCGGTCCTTTAAGCGCTACAGCAAGATAGTGATCAACAAAACGACTTCCATGGCGCAAATGCTGATCGACTATGCCGACGAGCGGATGGAAAGCAACATTTTCATTACGCCCGAGGAGGCTTTGAAGGGCGTTACCTCCAAATCGCTGCTGATTATTGTGGACACACATCTGAAAACCTCTCTCGAAAGCATCGAGCTTTACGAACGGTGCAAGCGCGTGGTTGTCATTGACCACCACCGCCGCGCCGTCAACTTCATTGACAACGCGCTGGTGTTCTGCCACGAACCCTCGGCGTCCTCCGCCTGTGAAATGTGCTGTGAGATCATCAGCTATCTCGACGACAGGGCGTTGGGTTACATTCAGGCGGACGCCATGCTGGCAGGCATCATGCTCGACACGAAAAACTTTGTCATGAAAACAGGCGTGCGTACCTTTGAGGCGGCTGCATACCTGCGGCGCAAGGGCGCCAATACGCTGACCGTTAAGGAGATGTTCTCCGGCAGCATCGAAACCTATCGCGAAAAGGTGGACATCGTATGCCGCAGTCAAATCCAAAACGGCTGTGCGGTGTCTACCTCCGAACGCACCGACGGCGACGTGCGGCTGGCAGCGGCACAGGCAGCGGATGAAATGCTTTCGCTGACCGGCGTTTCCGCGTCGTTCGTCATTTTCCCCGACAAAGATCATATCAATATTTCCGCCCGCAGTTACGGCAGGATCAATGTGCAGGTCATTATGGAAAAGCTGGGCGGCGGCGGTCATCAAACCATGGCGGCAACACAGCTGTATAACACCACCCTGGAACAGGCGCAGCAGCAGTTACAAGCTGCCATTCACGAAGCACTGCAGGACAATCCGCAGGAATAGCGGATACAACATAAAGGAGTCAAACACATGAAAGTCATTTTATTACAGGATGTAAAATCTCTGGGCAAAAGGGGCGAGCTGGTAGAAGCCTCCGACGGCTACGCCCGCAATTATCTGCTGCCCCGCAAAATTGCCAAGGAAGCTAACGCGCAGGCGATGAACGAATACAAAAACGCCGAAAATTCCAAGAACTACAAGATCGCCACACAAAAGGCGCAGGCGGAAGCCGACAAAGCCAGGCTGGAGGGCAAGGTGTTCCGCATGACCGCGCGTGCCGGTCAGGGCGGAAAGCTGTTTGGCAGCATCACCTCCAAGCAGGTTGCCGAGGAAATCAAAAAGCAGTATAACATCACTGTGGACAAGCGCAAGGTGGTGCTTGAAAGCGATATCAAGGAATACGGTACCTACAAGGCGGAGGTCAAGCTGTTTACCGGCATCACCGCCCACATCGACGTACAGGTAAGCGAGGCGTAACACGCTGTTTGCAACGCTAGCAATGGAAAGTAACTATGGCTGATTCATTTTTTTCCGGCGAGTACAACCCTGCCAATTTGCCCTACAGTGCGGAGGCAGAGCAGGCGGTCTTAGGTGCGATCATTATTGATAACGCCATGTTCGACAATGTGCTCGACCATGTCAAAAACCCCGACTACTTCTATATTTCCCTGCACAAGCTGATTTTTGAAGCGATGCAGGAAATGATGAACTTCGGACGGGCGATCGACTTTGTCACGCTGCTGGATAAACTACAACAGAATAGCGGCTTTGAGGAGGCAACGGGCAAAACCTATCTGGTGGATCTGGTCAACAATTGTCCCGCGCCGTCCAACGCCGAAGCCTACGCGAAAATTGTCGCAGACAAGTACCGGCTGCGCCGTTTGATCACCGCTTCACGCGAAAACATCGACGACGCCGCCAATGCCGAGGACGATGCCGCCGTCTTGCTTGATGCCGCCGAACAGCGGATCTTCGATATCCGCAGCGGCAACGAAAAAGGGGGTCTGGAACGCCTCAGCTCGGTGCTGCTGCAAACCTTTGAACGGCTGGATTCGCTCAACCGTGACGCGGATGAAAGCGTGCGGCCCGTTTCCACCGGCATCGGCGACTTGGATCGCGTCATCACAGGACTCAACCGCTCCGACCTCATCCTGCTCGCGGCTCGTCCCGGTATGGGTAAAACCAGCTTTGCGCTCAACATCGCCCGCAATGTGGCGTGTCAAAGCAAAAAAGCGGTGGCGTTTTTCTCACTGGAAATGTCCAAGGAACAGCTCGCGAGCCGTTTGCTGTCCTCCGAGGCATTGGTCGGCGGCACCAAGCTGCGTTCGGGCAAGCTGACCGATGAGGAATGGCAGCGTCTGATACCTGCCAGCGACATTCTTAAAAACGCCAATATGTATATCGACGACACACCCGGCATCACCATTACCGAAATGAAGTCCCGTCTGCGCCGTCTGCGCGAGCTGGATTTGGTGGTCGTGGACTATTTGCAGCTGATGTCGAGCACCCGCCGTATTGAAAGCCGTGTCAATGAGATCTCGGAAATCACCCGCAGCCTGAAAATCATGGCGAAGGAATTAAATGTTCCCGTTATCACGCTGTCACAGCTGTCGCGTGCCTCGGAGCAGCGACCCGATCACCGGCCGCAGCTCTCCGATCTGCGCGATTCCGGTTCGATCGAGCAGGACGCCGATATCGTACTGTTTTTGTACCGTGAAGGTTACTACGATAAAAACAGCGACGACGACGCGGCTGCACCGGCGGTGGACGTCAATTCCGGCGAGTGCATCGTCGCCAAAAACCGTCACGGTGAAATGAACACCGTCAAGCTGCACTGGCAGGGCGAGTTTATGCGTTTTACCGACGTGGAGACGCGCTATGATTGATACCGTCAGACGTACCATTGACCGCTTTCGGATGCTGTCACCCGGCAGTCATGTGGTGGTCGCCCTTTCCGGCGGCGCCGATTCCGTGGCGCTGCTGCACAGTCTATATTCATTAAAAGAAATATATCAATTGGAGCTGTCCGCCGCTCACCTCAACCACGGCATTCGCGGGGCAGAGGCTCAGCGTGACGAACAGTTTTGTAAAATTCTCTGTGAGAAATATAATTTACCGCTCTACACCGCCTTTGCGGACATCCCTGCGCTTGCCCGACAGCAAAAAATCGGCGAGGAGCTGTGCGGCAGAAACGAACGCTATCGCTGGTTTGCAGCGCTTTCCGCGCAGCTGCACGCGCAAGTCGCCACTGCCCACACCGCGAGTGACAACGCCGAAACGTTGCTGCTGCACCTCACGCGCGGCATGTCTTTGTCCGGTGCGTCCGGCATTCCGCCCGTCAGGGGCAACATCATCCGTCCGCTGTTGTTTTGCACACGAGAGGAAATAGAAGCCTACTGCGCGGATCATGGCTTGACGTATGTCACCGACAGCACCAATCTCAGCGACGATTACACGCGCAACAAAATCCGCCATCAGGTGATGCCGGCGCTGAAAGCGATCAATCCTGCCATGGAGCAGGCAGTCAGCCGGTTTTGTGAAAGCGCCGCAGCTGCCGACGCCTATTTGCAGGCACAGGCGGAACAGCTGCTGCAACAGGCGCACACGGCTTACGGCTATCAGGCAGCTGTTTTGCTGCAAGCCCATACCGCCGTTTTACACACGGCGCTGGCGCGGCTTTGTCCCGTACCAACTGAAAACCGCTATTTACATCTGATGCATCACATTCTGCAATGCGGCGGAGCGGTGGATTTCGGCAACACCAAGGCGGTTTGCAAGCAAGGCATTTTGCGGTTTGCTACCAAAACGACAGCTTTTCCGACCGGTGAGATCCCGCTGCAAGGTGCCATGCACTTTTCCTTTGGCGGAAAAACGGTCAACGCATCTATACATAATTCCGATAAAGAAATAAATAACCTTGTATTCCGCACGAGGCGCGAGGGAGATCGCTTCACCTTCCCGAAACGCAACCTTACCAAGCCCTTGCGCAAGGCGCTCAACGAATACAAAGTCCCCGCTGAGCAGCGTGACTGCTTACTCCTGCTTTGTCAGGACAGCACGGTTTTGTGGTGCGAGCACCTCGGCTTTTCACAGCAGGGAAACGCTTTGGCGGCATCCAACGGTTTGCAAATACAGCTAACGAACACATAACGACAAAAAGGGGCAATGATGATGCATAAGGACGTAGAAAGCATTTTGATTTCACAAGAAAAATTGGGAAAAATCGTGAAGTCACTTGCAAAACAAATTGAAAAAGATTATAATGGCAAGGAGTTCATCATGGTCGGTCTGCTGAAGGGCAGCATCGTATTTATGGCGGAGCTGATGACAAGGATCGATTTGGATTTTGAAATCGACTTTATGGTCGCTTCCAGCTACGGCGGCGGCACCGAAAGCTCCGGCAAGGTAAAAATCGTCAAGGATTTGTCGATATCTCCGAAGGATAAGGATATACTGATTGTAGAGGACATTGTTGACTCGGGCAACACCCTCAACTTTGTCATCAATCATCTGGTGTCGGAAGGCGCCAATTCCGTTAAGGTATGTACGCTCTGCGACAAACCCAGCCGCCGCAAGGTACCGCTGACGCCTGACTACTGCGGCGCGGAGATCCCCGATGAATTTATTGTCGGTTTTGGCTTGGACTATGATGAAAAGTACCGTAATTTGCCCTATGTCGGCATTTTAAAGCGTTCTGTTTACGAATCGTAAACCGTTACAGGTATTTGGACCCACAGCTTGTGATTTCAAATCAACCGAAAAAGGAGTGAAGTCCCATGAACAATAAGAAAAAGGCACGCAATTTATTGTTGTACTTAGGTATACCGATTTTGCTGATCATCATTGCGGCGATTTTTTTGAACTCGCGTCAGAGTGAACCGCCCAAAACCTCCACCCTGGTGCAGTATTTTGCAGATGATATGGTGGAAAGCTACAGCATCAATTACGGCACCGGCGTAGTCGAAATCAAGCTCAAGGAAGGTAAGAGCGCCGTCAAAAACGGCGCCACGGAAGACCAGAAGGCGATCAAGGCCGCCACCTCCAAAAAAGACGGGCACGAGGTGGTGAAGGGTCAGCTGGCGGATATCCGGCGTTTTCTCGACGACATCCGCGAATATGACACCACCAAAAAGGTTCCGTATAATCTGGTGCGCGCCAGCGACAATTCGCTGCTGATCGACCTGATCCCCACGATTATCGTCGTGGTGATCTTCATCGGCGCATGGATATTCTTTATGCGGCGTATGGGCGGCGGCGGACTCGGCGGCCGTGAAATGAGCTTTGGCAAGGCGAAAATCAAAAATACCAACGACGAAAAACGCAAAACCACCTTTGACGACGTGGCAGGCGCGGACGAGGAAAAGGAAGAACTGCAAGAGGTTGTGGAATTCCTGAAAAATCCCGAAAAATTCAACAAGCTCGGCGCACGCATTCCCAAGGGCGTATTGTTGGTGGGACCTCCCGGTACCGGTAAAACCCTGCTGGCGCGTGCAGTGGCAGGCGAAGCAGGCGTGCCGTTCTTCTCCATTTCCGGCTCCGACTTTGTCGAGATGTTTGTCGGTGTCGGTGCGTCGCGTGTGCGCGACCTGTTTGACCAAGCCAAGAAAAACGCGCCCTGTATCATCTTCATCGACGAAATTGATGCAGTCGGCAGACAAAGAGGCGCCGGTCTCGGCGGCGGCAACGACGAGCGCGAGCAGACGCTGAACCAATTGCTGGTGGAAATGGACGGCTTCGGCGTCAACGAAGGCGTCATCCTGATCGCCGCCACCAACCGTCCCGATGTGCTCGACCCCGCGCTGATGCGTCCGGGCAGATTTGACCGTCAAGTGGTCGTCAGCTATCCCGACATCAACGGTCGTGAGGCTATTTTGAAGGTGCACGCGCGCAAAAAGCCGCTGGCGCCCGACGTCAAGCTGAAAACCATCGCCAAAACCACGGCGGGCTTTACCGGCGCGGATTTGGAAAACCTGCTCAACGAGGCGGCGCTGCTGGCAGCGCGTGCCGATAAAAAAGCCATCACCATGAAGGAGATCGAGGAAGCGACCATCAAGGTAGTGGTCGGCGCCGAAAAGAAATCCAAGGTGATGAGCGACAAGGAAAAGAAGCTGACCGCCTATCACGAAGCCGGTCACGCGATCTTGTTCGACAAGCTGGAAACACAGGATCCCGTGCATGAGATCTCCATCATTCCGCGCGGAATGGCGGGCGGTTACACCATGCCGCTGCCCACCGAGGATAAGTCCTACAACTCGCGCAACGAGATGATCGAAAGCATTGTGGTGGATCTCGGCGGCCGTGTTGCCGAGGCGATCATCCTTGGCGATATCTCCACCGGTGCGTCCAACGACATCGAAAAGGCAACCAAAACCGCCCGTGCCATGGTCACCAAGTACGGCATGACCAAGGAACTCGGCTGCATCAACTACGGCAGCGAGGACGGCAGTGTGTTCCTCGGCAGAGATTACGGCAGAACACAGGATTACAGCGAAGCCACTGCTGCAAAGATCGACGCCTTGGTGCTGGAAATCGTCAACAGTGCCTACGAGCGCGCCGAGCAGATCCTGCGCGAAAACATCGACAAGCTGCATGAAATTGCCGCTTACCTGATGAAGCACGAAAAAATGGGCGCCGAGGACTTTGAAAAAGTCATGAACGGTACCTATGTCGAGCCGGTTGAAACGGACGATGAAGAAGAAGCGGACGAATAAACAAGCGATAGGAGCGTTTCCCGACAGGAAGCGCTCTTATTTTTTCTATTATTCTTTTTTCTTATTTCAAACCTCTTTTTTTGTGCTACAATAATAATCCAACTTTGAAAGAGGTAATTGCATGTCTATACAAATCAATCTCGGCGCATGGCGGTCGGTGTTCGCCGTGCCGTCGCAAATCGTTGACGAGGGATTAAAGTTTGCCGACGGCGTCAAGCTCAAGGTGCTGCTCTATGTTTTGCGCAACGCCGACCGCAATTTGGAGCTGGAAGCCGTTTCCAAAGCAACCGGTGTGAATGTCACCGATATTCCCGAAGCGCTCGATTACTGGGTCAGCCGCGATATACTGCAAAAAAACGATCAGGTGTATGCGCCCGCCGCTTCCGGAGCGCCTGTTCAACCGCCGGATATTCCTAAAAATGAAACAAAACCCGAAACGGCAGAGGATATTTCAAAGGATGTGGAGCAGCAAAAGCAGCGTTTTGTTGTCACCAAGCCGCAAAAGCCCGACTATGTGTTTACGGCGCAGCGGCTGGCAGTTGACGAGGATTTAAAAATCCTTGTCAGCGAGGCGCAAACCATGCTCGGCAAAACGCTTTCCAACTCGGACGTCGCCACGCTGCTGATGCTCAAGGACACCTGCGGTCTGCGGCTCGATGTGATTTTGATGCTGATCCAATATTGCGTCGGCATTGATAAGGGCAATATGCGCACGGTGGAAAAAATCGGTATCAGCTGGGCGGACGAGGGGATCAACTCGGTGGAAGCTGCCGACCGGAAGATCGCGCAGGCGGCACATGCAAGCAAATGCTTTTCGCTGGTTTCTTCGGTTTTCGGCTTAAAAAACGTCGGTTCTCCCACGAAAAAACAACTGGAATACAGCACCAAATGGGTAGGGGACTGGAAATTCTCGGCGCCGATGCTGCGCGAAGCCTACGAGCGGTGCGTCGACAACAAGGGTGAACTGAAATTCAACTATATCGACGGCATTCTCAAAAAATGGGAAGCGCAGGGTATCAAAAATCTCGACGATTTGAAACAGAGCGAAGCGGTTCCGAAAAAAGCGCCTGCCCGCTCACAAAAATCATCCTACGATATCAACGAACTGGAAAAAATTGACACTTTGGATTTTATTGATTGAGGGCAACCATGGGATACAGCACCAGTGTATATAATAACGCAGCGGACAAGCTTGCCGAACGGCGCTTGGCGGCGGAAAAGCAGGCGGACGCGCGCCGCGCCGCGATCTTCCGGCAGCTGCCGCGCACCCGTGAGCTGGAACGTGACATCGCGCTTTGTGGCACGGCAGCGGTTCGTGCGGTACTAAACGGCGGTGACGTACAGGCGGAAATGCTGCGGCTCAGGGACAAAAATCTCGCTTTGCAAAAGGAGCTGCGGCAATTGCTGACAGAGAACGGCTACAGTGAAGCAGCCTTGGAGCCGCAGTATACCTGTCAAAAATGCCATGACACGGGCTATGTGGAAAAGCAGGGCAGAACCGTGATGTGTGCCTGCTTCAAGCAACAGCTTGTCGCCTGTGCGTGCGAGGAGTTCAACCGCATCGTGCCGCTGAAGCTGTCCACCTTTGACAGCTTTCAGTTGGAGCAGTACAGTAAAGAAGTGGATCCCTCGACCGGCATCGCGCCGTATTACCACATGGAAAAAATCGTCAAGTACTGCAAGGCGTATGCCCAGGGCTTTACGCCGCATTCCCAGAGCATTTTGATGAAGGGCGCCACCGGCTTGGGCAAAACGCATCTTTCACTTGCCATTGCCAACGAGGTCATCCGCCGCGGCTATGGTGTGATGTATGTATCGGCTCCCGAATTGGTGATCAAGCTGGAACGCGAGCGTTTTTCGCGCGACAGCGACGGCGATATGCTGGAGGTGCTCACCGGTTGCGATCTGCTGATTATCGACGACCTCGGTACCGAGCACCACAGCTCCTTCACCGATTCGCAGGTGTACACGCTCTTTAACGCGCGTGTGCTCAACAATAAGCCTGTCATCATCAGCACGAACCTGACCATGGCGCAGCTGGAAAAGGATTATTCCAACCGCTTTGTGTCGCGCATCAACGGCGCGGCGCAAAAGCTTGATTTTCTCGGCGAGGATTTGCGCATAAAACGCGGCAGGGTTTAAAAAACGGTATTGCCTTAAAAAAGCCTTGTATATTTTTATGAATTGATGTATAATAACCATAGGTATACATGTTTGTATAGCTATGGTTATTTTTTCGGTGATAAATATGAAGCTTTATTTAAAACGCGACCGATCGGCGGATAACGTCTTATTTGCGGTGTTTGATGAATGCGGAAACGAAGTTTACCGTGTTGTTTCCGTCAGCACCAAGGTGACCAAACGCACCAATCTGCTGTTGCTGCACACAGACGGGACCGTTGCGGGAAAAATTCGGCGCTTGCCGATCGTCAGCACCTATACCTTTGTGCTGCGGGTCAAAAAATCGCATATCACCTTTGTGATTGTGCCGGTCAAAAACGGCGTTCTTTCGTATTTTTACGGCAATAACTGGCATATCAACGGCAGCATTGCCGCCAAAAACTTTACCGTAATTGACGTCGATAAGTCCGTGATACTCGATCATCGCAAGCATTCGGATCACTGTACGCTGGAAATCACCCATCCTGAAAACGAGTTATATTGCATTATGACGGCTGTTTGTGCCAATTTGATGAACACGGTTGAAAAACCGATGCAAGCAGAAGTCGGATGTCTGTAAGACAATCACTATTTGGAGGTTATGATATATGGATAAGCTGTTACAATTACTGAGCAAAAACGCGCAATTTTCCACCGCTGAGCTCGCGGCGATGCTGGGCGAACCGGAGGATCATATCAAGGCACAAATCAAGGAATACGAAAACAACGGCATTATCAAGGGCTATCAGGCAGTTGTCAACTGGGAAAACATGGCGGACAGCTTTGTTGAGGCGATGATCGAACTGAAGGTCACGCCCAAAAAGGAAACCGGCTTTGATGAAATCGCCGAACGCTGCATGGCGTTTGAAGAAGTGGAATCGGTGTATCTGATGGCGGGTGTGTATGATTTGGCACTGATCGTCCGCGGTCAAACCATGCAGGACATTTCGATGTTCGTTGCCAAAAAGCTGTCTACCATCGACGGCATTCTGTGCGCCGCTACAAGGACAGAGGCCTCAATTTGACTGAATTTGACGGAGAAAACGACGAGAGGAGTTTAATCCTGTGATCAATTACGACAAGTATTTAAACAGCAGCATCCGGTCTCTGGCGCCCTCGGGTATCCGCAAGTTTTTTGATATCGCCAACGAAATGGATCATGTGATCTCGCTGAGCATCGGCGAACCGGATTTTCAAACGCCGTGGCATATCCGCGACGAGGGCATTCGCAGCCTGGAAAAGGGGAAAACATGGTATTCGCCCAACCGCGGCTTCTCCGATTTGTTAAAAGAGATCTCCAACTACTACGAACGTCGCTTTTCGCTTACATACAATCCCTTTGAGCAGGCGCTTGTCACCGTCGGCGGCAGTGAAGCCATCGACCTGGCGTTCCGTTGCTTGCTGGAGGAGGGCGACGAAGCCATTATTCCGCAGCCTGCCTTTGTCTGCTACAACCCGCTGTGTACCATGGCAGGCGGCGTTCCCGTAAACATCAACACGAAAAATGAAGATAATTTCCGCCTGAAAGCGGCGGATCTGGAAGCGGCCATCACCCCAAAAACCAAGCTGCTGGTGTTGCCTTTTCCCAACAATCCCACCGGCGCCATTATGGAACGCAGCGATTTGGAGGAAATTGCCGAGGTCGTCAAGCGCCACGATTTAATGGTGCTCTCCGATGAAATCTACTGTGAGCTGACCTACGGCGGCAGAAATCACGTGTCCATCGCTTCCGTTGACGGCATGTATGAGCGCACCATTGTGATCAACGGCTTTTCTAAGTCCTACGCAATGACCGGTTGGCGACTCGGCTATGCGCTTGGCCCCGCGCCCATCATTTCCCAAATGACCAAGCTGCACCAGTACGGCATCATGTCTGCGCCGACCACCGCGCAGTACGCTGCGATCGAGGCGCTGAAAAACGGCGACCGTGATGTGAACCATATGCGCGACGAATACGACATGCGCCGTCGTTTGGTGGTGGATGGCTTCAACGAAATGGGACTGTCTTGTTTTGAACCGCTCGGCGCGTTTTATGTATTTCCGTGCATTCAATCCACCGGACTCAGCTCCGAGGAATTTTGCACCCGTCTGATCATGGAAAAGCATGTGGCAGTCGTGCCCGGCAACGCCTTTGGCGAATGCGGCGAAGGCTTTGTACGCGTATCGTATTCCTACTCGCTCAAGCACCTCAAGGCTGCGCTGGCGCGTATCCGCGAATTTGTGGAGGAGCTGCGCCATGAAGGTTAAGCTGAAGGCGCCTGCCAAAATCAATTTGTCGCTCGATGTTTTGGGCAAGCGTCCCGATGGTTATCACGAGCTTGCCACCGTGATGCAGACGGTGGATCTATATGACGAAATCACACTGGAAAGCAATGACAGCGGCGCCGTCACGGTATCCTGCGATTATCCGGGCGTTCCCTGTGACGACCGCAATATCTGCGTTAAGGCCGCCTACCGCTTTTTTGATGCGTGCCGGCTACCTGTTGCAGGCGTGCATATCACCATTGACAAAACCATTCCCACCCAAGCCGGCTTGGCAGGCGGCAGCGCCGACGGCGCAGCGGTGATCATGGGACTGAACTTTCTGTTTGGCACCAAGCTTACCCCCAAGGAAATGCGCGACATCGGCGCCAAGGTCGGTGCGGACGTGCCGTTTTGTATCGAAGGCGGCACCAAGCTGTGCACCGGCATCGGCGATGCAATGAAAAAACTGCCCTCGCTGCACGGGGTGCATATCGTCATTTGCAAGCCCGACACCGTCAGTGTATCCACGGCAGAAGCATATCAAAAGGTAGACGCGCTGGCGCCGCATCCGTGCTATACCGATGAAATGGTAAAGGCAATTTACAGCCGCGATATGTTTATGATCACCTCCACCATCTTCAACGATTTTGAACTTGCGCTGCAAATCCCCGAGGTATCTGCCATCAAAACGGTTATGCTTGCCAACAAAGCGAAGGGTGCGGGCATGTCCGGCTCCGGCTCGGCGGTATTCGGTATTTTTGCCAACGAAAAGAAAGCCGCACGCTGTGCGGAGCTGCTGAAAGCCGATTATCCCGACACTTTTTGCTGCAAACCCATTAAAATCGGCTGCTCAATTGAATAAAAGCTACACAACCTGTCCATACTTCTCATATCGAAATAAGGCAGGTTGTTTTTATGAAAACATGTATCAAGGCCGCCTGTGCGGCGTTTATCCTCACGGTGCTTTACACGATGATTCCGTTCCAGGCGACATGCACCGATATTAACCGGGAGATTTTTCGTTTGCACATTCTTGCCAATTCCGACAGTGCAGCGGATCAGTCGCTCAAGCTAAAGGTGCGTGACGCGGTACTGCGGTATACGCAATCGCTGTATACCCGTGCGCAGAGCAAGGAAGAAGCCGAAGCGCTGACGGCGTCCGCCTTGCCGCAGATCGCAGCAATCGCCGCCCAAACCGTGCGCGACAACGGCTATGTCTATCCCGTTCGTGCCGCAGTGACGCAAATGCCCTTCACCACCCGCACCTACAGCCGCTACACGCTGCCGTCCGGTACCTATGATGCGCTGCGCATCACGATCGGCAAAGGAGAGGGGCACAACTGGTGGTGCGTCATGTTTCCGTCGCTGTGTGTCAACACCGGCGAGGAGGGCGACCGCAAAACCAGAGAATCGCTGGGAGAAAACGGCTATCAGCTGATTACCGACCAAAAACAGGAATATAAATTCTTCATCGTGGAGCTGTTTGAAACGGTTCGCGGTGTGTTTACATGATCGTAAAAAAGGAAACAGTCCTATGCTTCGTTTTATTTTGGGAACCGGCGGAACGGGAAAAACCGCCCTGATCCGTCAACAAATCAAAGAGCTGGTCGAAAACGGCGAACAGCAGGTGCTGCTGCTGGTGCCTGACCAAAGCACCTTTGAAACCGAGAAAGCATTTTTAAACAGCCTCGGCGCACGCCGCTGCAAGCAGGTAGAGGTGTTCGGCTTTGAGGGCATGTGCCGCCATGTGTTTCAGCAAACCCGCACGGTGCTGTCCAATGTCATTGACAACGGCACACGCGCCGTTTTAATGGATATCGCTTTGGAGCAGCTCAGCGAAAAGCTCACGCTGTTAAAGGCTCGCGGCTCACGCGCGGTGGCAAATATGCTGCTGGGCACCCTTGCCGCCTGTAAAAAAAGCGGCATCTCCACCGATATGCTGCGTACTGCCGCGGCGCATATCAGCGATGAAACCCTGCAAATCAAACTCAACGAAACGGCGCTGGTGCTCGACGCGTTTGACGCCATGCTGGCACAGAGCTATGTGGATCCGTTGGATCATCTGGAACGGCTAAAAAATATTCTTTTGGAGAATGAAAATATCTTTAAAAACCGGGTGCTGTATATTGATTCCTTCAGCGGCTTCACCAAGGTGCAGTTGGATATTATCCGCATTTTGCTGACGCGTTGCCGCATGGTGACGGTCGCGCTCACCTTGGATCCGCAGGAACAGCGCCAAGACGAGGTGTTTCAAATCTCACAGGACACCTGCGATCTCCTCAAGCACATCGCGAAATGTGAATTTACGGATATAAAAACCCCCGTCAGATTGACCGAACCGCTGCGGTTTGAAAATGACGAGCTGGCAATGTTGGAGGCAGGCATTTTTCGCCGCCGTTGTCATCCGTCGGAGAAAGCGCCGCAGCGCATCACCGTTTACAGCGCAGCGGATGTGTATGAAGAATGTGCGTTTGTTGCCTGTCGCATCAAACGCTTGATCATGGACGACGGATACCGTTACAGCGATATCTCTGTTATCTGCCGCGACAGTAAAAACTATCAGGGCATTTTGGACGTGATGCTCGAAAAATACGACATTCCTTATTTCCTTGACAGCCGCAAGGATATTGCCGTTATGCCCCCGGTGCGGCTGCTCCATGCCGTGTTTCGCCTGCTGACCGACGGCTTTGCCCGCGAGGATTTTTTGTCCTTATTGAAAACGGGCTTGACGCCGTTTTCCGAAAAGGAGATCAGCACGTTTGAAAACTATGTATACATATGGAATCTCAGCGGCAAGCGGTTATGCGAGCCGTTTACCCTCAATCCGCGCGGCTATGCCAACGAATTTTCCGACCGGGACAAAGAAAACCTGAAAATCGCCGAGTATGTTCGCCGCACCATCGCAGAGCCGCTGCTTGCCTTTCGTGCGGACAGCAAGAACAAAACCGGCCGCGAATTGACCGCTTTGTTGTGGCAGCTGCTCGAAACGCTGCATGTGCCCGATGCGCTGTCACAATTATATGAGACGCTTGAAAAAACCGAAAAGGGGATGGGCGCCGAACAAGTGCAGGTGTGGAGCCTGCTGGTGGACGCACTCGACAAAACCGTGGCGGCTGTGGGAGATTTGCCCTTGACGCTCGCGCGGTATTTTGAATTGCTGTCGATTCAAATTTCCAATATCGAATTTTCTCAAATTCCGCAAACACTCGACTGCGTTACCGTTACGACGGCGCAGCGTGTACGCAACGCCACCCAGCGTGTTTCGTTTTTGATCGGTTGCAATGAGGGTGAGTTTCCTGCCGTTCCGCGTGCGGCAGGGTTGTTTTCTGATTTTGAAATCAAGCAGCTGCTGCTGCATGATATCAACATCAGCGATGGTTTTGCGTATATCGCCAATTTAGAGACCTTTATGGCGTATTGCGCCGTGACCGCACCGGTCGAACGACTGTTTATCAGTTATCCCGAAATGAGTGTGGAGGGAGAACGCAAAAAGCCATCGTCGATCGTTACCGAAACGCTCAAGGTGTTTCCGCAGCTGCGCGTGACGGACAAGCTCGACTATGACAGTCGTCATGACGCGATGCTTGCGCTGACGCCCGCCTTTGAGGAATATGCGCGCTCCTTGTCGGACGGCTTTTCCGAGCTGCGCGGTTTGGATGCTTTTTTTGCGCAAAATCCGCGCTACGCCGACGGCGTCAAGGCGGTGAAGCGCGCGCTCGACCATACGCCGTTTAAAATTGAAAACCCCGCCAACGCGCGGCTGCTGTTCGGTGAAAAGCTCACCGTATCCGCTTCACAGGTGGAAAAATTCAGCCTGTGTCGGTTTTCGTATTTTTGTAACTACGGGCTGTCTGTGTGCAAACGCATGAAAGCCGAAATCAATCCGATGGAATACGGCACGCTGGTACACCATATTTTGGAACAGTTTTTCAAACAGTATCCCAAAGCAGCCTATGCGGATATGAAAGATGACGATCTCTCCGCCTTTATTCACGCGACCGTGACCGCATATCTGGAGGGCTATTTAGGCGGCAGCGAAAGCAAGGAACAGTCGTTTTTATACCGTTTGGAGGTGTTGTGCAGTCATATTTTGCTGTTACTGCGTCACTTGATTGACGAGCTGCTTCAAAGCGACTTTGAGGTTGCCGACTGCGAGCTGAAAATCGACAAAGATATCCCTGCCTACACGGTACAGCTGCCGACGGGTGAAAATATCGCCGTTTGCGGCAGTGTGGACAGGGTAGATGTGATGCACACCGACGGCGGCGATTACCTGCGCATCATCGACTACAAAACCGGATCAAAAACCTTTAAGCTGTCCGACATCCTTTTCGGGCTCAATCTGCAAATGCTGCTGTATCTTTGCTCCATTGAAAAAATGGGAACGAAACGCTACGGCAACATCACACCTGCCGGCATTTTGTATATGCCTGCTGTGGTGCCGAATATTGCCGCCGACGGTTTGGATGACGAGGATATTCAAAAGAAAATCAACGATACCTTTAAAATGAACGGCTTGCTGCTCGATGATGTGCGCGTTATCAAGGGGATGGACAAAACCGAAGGCGCTAAATATATTCCGGTTAAAATCAAAAACGGCAGCAATGTAAAAAGCGACAGTCTCGTCACACTGGCGCAGTTTGGCAAAATCTTTCAAAAGCTCAATGATACCGTGGCGCAAATGGGGGACAAGCTCTTTCACGGCGATATCGCCGCCGCTCCGCTCAAGGGCAGCACCGATGCGTGCCAGTACTGCCCTTATGACAGTGTGTGCTGCTACCGCAAAAGCGACCCGGTGCCGGTGTACGGCTTAAAAAACGATGAAGTGTTTGAAACGCTCGAAAAAGAACAAAACGGAGGTGAGTCGTCATGCCACACGAATGGACAGATCAACAACTAAACGCCATCACTGCCACAGGCGGCTCCGTTTTGGTGTCTGCGGCGGCAGGCTCGGGCAAAACCTCCGTCTTGGTGGAGCGCGTCATCCGCATGATCACATCACCGGACAAACCCGTGGACGCCGACAGGCTGTTGGTGGTCACCTTTACGCGTGACGCGGCTGCCGAGATGAAACAGCGCATTGCAAAAGCGCTTGCCGACTTGCTGCAAAAAGATCCGCTGAATCCGCAGCTGATACAGCAAAGCAAGCTGCTGCACACGGCCTCCATTTGCACCATCGACAGCTTTTGCGGCGATTTGGTCAAGGAATACTTTCACACACTCGGCATTGCCGCCGATTACCGCATTGCGGATCAAAATGAATTGGAGCTGTTGAAGATCGCGGCAATGGACGCCGCCATGGAGGACTTTTACAATGAGGGCAACGCCGGTTTTTCCGCGTTGCTGGACGCCTTTGCCGGCAAGGGCGGCGATCAAAACCTGCGGCAAACCGTATTCAAGATCCACAGCTTTTTGGAAACGCAGCCGTTCCCGGAGCAATGGCTTGCAGATATGCTGCAAAGCTACGGCGAGCGCGACGTCACCGCCTCGCTTTGGGGTAAAATCATCATTGATTATGCCGTTCCTGCCGTGGCGCACTGTGTCAATGTGTGTGAAAACTCTCTCAAACAATTGCAGCAGGCAGACGACAAGCTGCGCGACAAGCTGGCGCCTTTGATAGAGGATGATTTGGCGTATATGCAGCTGTTGCAGGAAAAGCTATTCAGTCACAGCTGGGACGCCATTGTACATTGTGTCGGGCGTTTTGCGCCCGCTACCCTGCGTGCGCCGCGCGGGTATACCGAGGATCCCGTCAAGCTGGCAGTTGCTGCCAACCGCAACCAGTTGAAGGACGTCATGAAACGGCTGCAAAAGTGTTTTTGCCGCGACGAGGAAGAGGCGCGTGTTGAATTTGCTGAATTGCAGGGGCTGGTCAGCGTGCTGTTTGATCTGACGCGGCGCTATATGTCACAGCTGGACGCGGTGAAGCGAAAGAAAAACGTACTGACCTTTTCCGACACCGAGCTGTTGACGGTGCAGCTGTTGGCAACGCCTGACGGTGACGGCGGCTATGAAAAAACCGCGCAGGGCGAGGAGATCTCACGCCGTTATGACGCGGTCATCGTCGATGAGTTTCAGGACATCAACGATGTGCAAAACCTGATTTTTAACTGTGTTTCGCACAACGAAGAAAACTTGTTTACCGTCGGCGACGTCAAGCAGTGTATTTACGGTTTTCGACAGGCAAAACCGCAAATCTTCGTCGGCAGAAAAGAACGTTATGCGCGCTATGACCCCAAAAATCCACAGTTTCCGGCTACGATCATTCTTGATAAGAATTTTAGAAGCCGTGCCGAGGTGTGCGATACCGTCAACTTTATCTTTTCACGCCTGATGACAAAAGAAACGGCGCAGATGGCGTACACCCGCGACGAATATCTACAGGTCGGTTTTTCGTACCGGGCTGCCGACCACTGTGAAACCGAGTTGGCTGTCATTGACAGCGCCTCCTTTGAGGACACAGACAACAGCGAGCTGGAGGCGCTGTATATCGCACGGCGCATCCGCGAGATCATGGCGTCCGATTATTTGGTGACAGCCGGCGATGACCGCCGCCGTCCCACCTACGGTGATTTTGCCGTGATGTTCCGCAGCGCCAAAAACACCGCCGCCGCGATGGTGACGACGCTGCTCCAAAACGGCATTCCTGCCTACAGTGAGGAAAAGGAGAGCGCCTTTGATACGCCGGAGGTCAAAATCATGCTCAATCTGCTGCGTGTGATCGACAATCCGGCGTCGGATATTCCGCTGTTGTCTGTGCTGTGCAGTCCGATTTTCGGATTCACACCCGACGAATTGGCACAAATTCGCGCCAAAGACCGCCATGCCTCCCTGTATGCCGCGCTGGATGCCTTTCAAAAGGAGAGCGGTAAAGTCAGCGCCTTTTTGTCGCAGTTAAAGCAGCTGCGCGCCTGCGCCTGTGTCACCACCGTAGACGAGCTGATCGGCAGGGCATTGGAGATGACCTCGCTGGGAGCGATCACCTGTGCGGTCAGCGGTGGTGAAACGCCGCTGAAAAACCTCCGTTTGCTGCGCCATTTTGCACGCGGTTACGCTGCAAGCGGCAGCAAGACGTTGTCAGATTTTGTCTTTTATATCGACCGTCTCATGGAGAACGGCGTAGAGCTGCCCGCGGCCGCCGGCGCCGATGCAAAGGCGCTCAACGGCGTGCGCGTACTCAGCGTACATAAATCAAAGGGCTTGGAGTATCCGTTTTGCTTTTTGGCTGGCACCGCCAAACGATTTAACAAAATGGATTTAAACGCGGATATTTTAATTGACAATGTCGCCGGGTTGGGCATCAAACGCAAGGTCGGCGTGTGTCGCTACAACACCTTGCCGCGCCTGGCGGTGGAAATTGAAATTGAACGCAACGAATTATCCGAGGAGCTGCGCATTTTATATGTCGCCCTCACACGTGCCCGCGAAAAGCTCATCCTTGTCGGTACGCTTGCCAAAGCGGAAAAATACATCGCCGACATGCAGTCCAAGCTGATGTTTGACGCCATCATCGACCCCTACACCGTCACCGGCGCCAAAAAGCCGCTCGACTGGCTCACCCTTTGCGCACTGGTCAACCCGTCGTCACGCAAGAAGATGTGCAGCGGCGCCGAACAAATCACCTTGCGTGAAAGCTATCCCGACTGGGACTTTCATTTGATCACGGCTCCCGAGCAGCTGCTTTCACCGGTGAAAAGCGACGAATTACAGCAAGCGACAGATCTTCCGGCGCTCACCGAAACCGATTATGCACAGTTGTTAAGTTGGAATTTGTCCTTCCGGTATGAGAACGCCGCCGCAACCGTGCTGCCGCAAAAGGTCAGCGCTTCGCAAGTGGCACATCAAAGCAGCAGCGATTATTTTGAACGGATCATTGCAAAGCCGAAGTTTCTCAGTCGCGAGCACAGTGCCGCCGTGGAACGCGGATCGGCGCATCATTTGTTTTTGCAATATTGTGACTTTGCGCGCGCCCGTGAGGACGTTGGCGCCGAGCTGCAGCGCTTGGAGCAGGAGGGAGCGCTCAGCGAACAGCAGGCGTCACTGGTAGATACGGACAGCCTGCACCGTCTGCTGCGATCTGCGCTGTTCGACCGCGTCATCGCGGCAAAGCAGGTGTACCGCGAGGAACGCTTTACTGTGAAGATCCATCCTTCGCTTATCGACGAAAGCTATCCCGACACCGAGGACGAAATCGTGATGCAGGGTGCGGTTGACCTCGCGTTTGAGGAGGATGGGCAGCTGGTGATCGTTGATTATAAAACCGACAGGGTACGCGACATCCAAAAGCTTTCGGCACTCTATCAAAAGCAGCTCCTGTTATATCGGGAGGCGTTGCAGCAATCGCTGGAGATCCCGGTCAAGGAATGTCTGATTTGCTCTGTTGCGCTTAACGATGTTCTCCGTGTGTTCTAAAACAGGCGGCTCTTAAATTTATTATCTATTACTTCAACTACGGCATGGCTTTGGGTTATGCCGTAGTTTTATTTGTTGATCAGTAAAGCAAAGCGGATACTGTTGTTTTTTTGCAAAATCTTTAATAAATTCTCAAAAATCTTTCACAATCTTTCAAAAAACTATGGAAATACACAAAACACTATGGTATAATAATAAAAAAATCCGGAGGAGGACAGCAAAATGAAAAAACGTAATGTACATCCAAAATCTGTGCTATACACTGTGATGGCAGTGGTGCTCTCCGTCTGCCTTGTGTGCAGCGTACCTGTCGTTACCGCAGACGCGCTGCAAAGTGTTGACAGCTTTGACAACTTCCGCCTGGATCTGTTCACTACCTCGGGTGATGAAAATCTGTTGTATCTGCCGGATACCAACCAATTGCCGTGCAAAACCATTCTGGCACGCAACAGCTATTCCCAGGATGTTATACAGTGGCAGGGGCAGTATGCCGACACATCCAGCAAGCGTATCGCGATGATGGAGGGTTATCTCTACGACATTTGTGAACGTGCGTATTCGGCATCCGTTTCCGACCCGTTTATTCTAAAGAGTGTTCAGGCGCGGCAGGCGTGCTGGCTGGAAACCATTGCGCAGCTTAAAAACGTGAACGCCGCCACCTATGCCGCCGTCAACATTGCCGGCATGACGAACTCCGAATATGAAACGTTTTGCGGGCATCTGTCGCGGTGCAACGGCTTTCCGGAACACATCTATAGCATTATCATGGATTTCCGCACGCTGAATGCGACCGTGGAAGAATTCCTGTATGCCGTTGCGGTAATTGATGAGCTTTACGGTTCATTGGAAGAGATCGGCACGGTTATTCATCATGCAGGATCCCAATCCCAGGACCCTGAATTTGAAGCCGCTTCCTTACGCATCGAACAATACACGGATTTTGCGAGAGGCGACTACAGCTTCTACAAACCGCTCATCCAAAGCATCATCAGTGACCCTAATTTTGATCCTACCATCCATGGCACTGTCCTCATCGGTCGGCTGTGGGGAGATATATGCTTAGATTTGAACACAGAACAGATCGCCGCGGCTTCCAATGCTAAGGGCATGTTCGGGCAGACAGCCGTTTCCGCCGATTCGCTGCTCGATAATTACAATGAGATGCGTGTGCTGGCAGATTTCCATGACGCACTTAAAGCAGTCACATACTCGGAATCGAACAGCACAGCCACACTGCCCAGAGAAACGCTTCTGTTTCCTGCATTCAAAACTCTGCTTGCATCCGGAGCTTTCATCAATGAACTGACCGTCGATTATGCGAATAACGCCGGCGGCAGCGGCATGTTTATCAGCGTTGTGGAGGGCAACGCTGTAAAAGAGCTTGAGTTCCTCAATCGTTTAATCCGGATCTCCGCTGTTTTTTCACATCTCAACAAAGGAATCGACAGGGTACACTTCAACGACTATATAAATACGATCTGTTCGGACGCAGCGAACTATCTCAATATACAGCCGGAACCTTCGGGAGCGTATGACACTTTTGAAACGGAAATCAGTGCGCTTGTCAACGAGATAACAACGCTCGGATATACCACGGGAGACGTTACCATTTCCAACACAACCGTTTTCGAGGAGGATTATGATTTTTTCGGTGATTTGGTCATCGGGGACGATCTAACTATTTTCCAGTGCAACCCCATCGTAGAGGGCAGCATCTCTCAAACGGACGGCATTTTAGAGCTAACGGACGGTTCGCTGACGGTTTACGGATATTATGAAATCATCGGGCAAGGTGTTTTGCACATGTTGGATCCCAACGATATTGTGAAAGTATACGAAAAATTCTCGATGACGTCCAACGTGTCTCATGCCGGTTGTCTGTTGAATGGTATCCTGTATGTAGGCGGCAATTTTGTGCAGAGCGGAAATACCTGCAGCTTCCAAACAAGCGGCGACCACAAAACGATTTTGTTCGGCAACACGACACAGCACGTTCACTTTGACAGCACCGACTCGGGATTTACGCAGCTTGAGCTGCAAAACGACGATATTATGTTTGACTCTGCACTTCGTTCGCTCACACTCTACTGCGATTTAACAGTGAGCAATGACTGGAACTGGCAGGCAAATGATCTGAATCTGAGCGGCTATACGCTGAATGTGAACGGCAACTTTACTGTCAGTGATGGCGAGGTTCAGCTTAACGATGGCGAGTTGAATATAAGCGGCAACCTGAACATTACCGGCACAGGCGCCCTTCCCATGTTGACCCCCATGGATCGTGTGAATGTCGGCGGCAATTTTTCGACCGACACAACGATCAGTCACGGAGGCAGACTGACCGACGGCGTGATGACGGTAAAGGGTGATTTTACCCAGATGGGCGATCCTCAAAGCTTTGCGGCAAGCAACAACCATACAGTGGTTCTCAACGCACCGCAGCCCATTCAGACCGTCAGCTTTGCAGACCCTTCCAGCAGCTTTTACCGGCTGAGATTGATGAATGATTATCCGGCGGATTATTCATTCACACCTTCTGTTTGCTGGGTCTATCTGGAGACTGTCACAACGGTAAATGAAGTGTATTTGCGTCCGCGGTTACAGAATCTCCCTCGGGGCACTCACACGATCCTGAATCCGGGTGTGCGCGGCAAGAATCTTTCATCCCCCAGCTATACGCTATCCCTCAGCGGCAGCAACAGCTCAGGCACCGTTATCAGTAATGATACTTTGTACATAGGTCACGAAACCGCCCCATATGTCACGGTGACGATCACCTCAACAGACGATCCGAGCATAACGGCTTCGGTCCGGTTTGCGATCCCTGACTTTGACCAGCTTTCGATAGGCGATATAAACTTTGACGGAGGATTGACCATCCAAGACGCGACGATGCTGCAGGAAAATCTTGCCGAGATGTTTGACTTTTTGGGTGCGCAGCTCGCGCTTTCCGATTTCAACAACGACGGTCGTGTGAATATCCGCGACGTCACTGCCATTCAGCGCCATCTGGCAGAATTGGAATAAACCGGGCACGCTCCTCGTCTATTGAGGATGACAGCGCACAATTAGCGAAAAAAACGCGACGGATAAAAAAGATTCCATGCGAAAGATAGTATGATCATAAAATAAAAAACAGGGTTGGCTCCAAACTTTTACAAGTGAGAGCCAACCCTTTTTAGCGTCGTGTCAGGTCAGGACTTGACCTGACCGCAGGTCGAGAATCATTCTGTTTTTATGGTAACACAGGGGTTTATGAAACTGTCGTTTTAGTGCATCTCGGCATTTCCTGTCATGATATCCTGCTTGAATTCCTCGTTCATATCGGGATATGCCGACAACATCGGCTCCACCTTTTTGCCGCGCTTGCGGTCAAAATAGTTTTTGGTAATTTTGGCAACCAAGCCGTTGAGCGCCACCAAACAAATCAGGTTGGGCACCGCCATCAGACCGTTAAAGGTGTCGTCGATCGCCCAAATCAAATCACCCTGAATAATAGCGGAAAC
Organism: uncultured Clostridia bacterium; assembly: GCA_946414505.1. Classification (GTDB taxonomy): domain Bacteria; phylum Bacillota; class Clostridia; order Oscillospirales; family Acutalibacteraceae; genus Ruminococcoides. Next base: position 26,727 of record CAMKOU010000005.1, read on the forward strand.
AGAAATCAACAGCACATATACAATCTTAAACACGGTGGTAATGCGCTTGCGGCTGGTTTCCTTTGTCCAGCTAAAGCAGAATTCAATTGCCTTTTCGCCGTAGTACGACCACGCGATAATGGTGGTAAACGCAAACATCGGCAGAATAATGGAAAAGGCGATGGTGCCGAAGTCGCCGAAGTTGGTCGAGAACATGGACATTGACATCACCTCATCCGCCATATCGCCGTTCAGCTGGCTAACATCGAAGGTGGTCAGGAAGGTCAGCGCCGTGAGGGTGCAGATGATAAAGGTGTCAAAGAACACCTCAAACACGCCCCACAAGCCCTGCTTGACCGGCTCACGGGTTTCGGAAGCGGAGTGCGCAATGACCGAGGAACCGAGTCCGGCTTCGTTGGAGAACACACCGCGCGCCATGCCCTTGGTGATGACCTGCGCAAAGGTGTAGCCCATGATGCCGCCGCCGGCAGCCTGCAAATTGAACGCCTTGCTGAAAATCATGCCGAACGCGTTGGGCACATGCGAAATGTGTGTGCCGATGGCGATCAGCGCCATAATGATAAACAGCAGCGACATAAACGGCACCAGCATCGAGGTGACCTTTCCGATCCGCTGGATGCCGCCGATGATGATCACCGCCGCAATGGCGGCGACCACGATACCGATGACCAGCTTGACGGTCCATTCATCGTTCAGGTTAAAAAAGTGCGCCGAGGTGCTTGCCAGCGTGCCGGAAATTTTGTTGGTTTGTACGCCGCTCATGCCGATGGCGGCAAAGCCGCAGAAAACCGCCGCGCAATAGGCGAGCCATTTCCATTTCAAGCCGTTGGCGATGTAATAAAACGCGCCGCCGGACAGGTTGCCGTTTTTGTCGCGTTTACGGAAATACATACCCAGCACATTTTCGGAATAGTTGGTCACCATGCCGAAAAATGCGGAGATCCACATCCAAAACACCGCGCCGGGACCGCCCGTTAAAATCGCCGATACGACGCCGATGATGTTGCCGGTGCCGACCGTGCCGGAAATCGCCGTGGAAAACGCCTCAAACTGCGATACGGATTTCAGTCGCGTATCCTTATTTTTATTGCGCTTGCCCAAGCTTTTCAAAGCGGGAATGATGGTGGTGTTCAGGGATTCGCCGAAATGCCTCACCTGTAAAAAACGTGTGCGTATCGTCAGCAATATGCCCGTACCCAGAATCAGAATCACCACAGGCCATCCCCAAACAATGCCGTTGAGAAAGTCGTTGACGGTTCTTACCCCTTCAAGAAATGGATCCCACATGCTATTTTCTCCTTATTTACAAATACTTTTCTATTATAGCACACGAAAGCGTTTAGCGCAATAAAGCATTTTGCCGAACTTTTTCCGAAATTTTGGTGTAAAACGCATAGAGCATACGGCACGCTGTCCATGAAACGTTTGTTGTCTATTGACAGCAGAGCATTTGTCTGTTATAATAATTTGCGAATCAATCGCAAATTGGAGGTGCGTTTGTTGCCGAAGTATATGACCAAACAGCGCAAATCGCTGCTTGCCTACCTTTCGTTACACGCGGACGAAACATTGTCGGCGCGGCAAATCGAAGCGGCGCTCAGCGAAGAAGGGATCAGCATCAGTGCGGTATATCGCAATCTTGCCGAGCTGGAAAAGGACGGCAAGGTGCGCCGCGTCAACCAAAGCGGCAGCCGCGAGGTGTTTTTTCAATACACCGACGGTGCGCATTGCAAGGAATGCCTGCACCTGTCCTGTGAAAAATGCGGTAAAACCTATCACATGAACACACAAGGCGCCGCCATGCTGATCGAAAACCTTGCCCAAAGCGACGAATTTACCATTGACAAAACCAGCACCGTGCTCTACGGCGTGTGCAAGGATTGCCGGAATAAGTGAGGAAGATATGAAAAGAGTTACCAAATGGGCGGCGGCGCTGCTTGCCGCCGTACTGTTGACGGCACTGTTTGCCGGCTGCGGCGCAAAGGATACAAAAGACGGCAAGCTGCGTATAGTCGCCACGATTTTTCCCGTATATGAATGGGTGAAAAACATCACCAAGGACGCCGACAACGTGGATGTGTCGCTGTTGCTCGACAAGGGCGTGGATATGCACAGCTTTCAGCCTACCACCAAAGACATCGTCCGCATGTCCGACTGCGATGTATTTGTGTATGTCGGCGGCGAGTCCGACGAGTGGGTGGAGGATGTGCTCCGCAACGCGCGAAACAAAAACATGCTGACCGTCAATTTGATGGAAGCCATGGGCAGCGCCGCCAAGGAGGAGGAAGCTGTGGAGGGCATGGAAGCCGAAAAAACCGATGAAAAAGAATACGATGAACATATTTGGCTGTCGCTCAAAAACGCCGCCGCGCTCAGCCGGACGATAGCGGACAAGCTCGGCGAAAAGGACACGGCGCACAAGACAGCCTATGACGCCAACGCCAAAGCCTATATCGAACAGCTGCAAGCGCTCGACGGACAGTATACGCAAACCGTGACGGCAGCTAAAAATAAAACCTTGATCTTTGCCGACCGTTTTCCGTTCCGCTATTTAACCGACGACTACGGCTTATCATATTACGCGGCGTTTTCGGGCTGTTCCGCCGAGAGTGAAGCGAGCTTTCAGACGCTGGTATTTCTCGCGGAAAAACTAAAGGAGCTGCATCTCAACAAGCTGGTCATACTCGACGGCTCCACCCCCAAAATGGCACAGTCCGTCATTGACGCTTCCGGTTTGCCGGATGTGGAGATATGCACGCTCAACAGTATGCAATCGAATATCGGCGAAAACGAAACCTATCTTGGGATCATGAAGGATAATTTATCGGTGCTGCAAACAGCGCTGAACTGATTGTTGGTGCAAGTATGTCACAATTAATTTGTCAAAATCTGACCCTCGGTTATGAGGGGCAAAAAATACTGTCCGATCTCAGCTTTTCCGTGGAGAGCGGCGACTATCTGTGTATTCTCGGTGAAAACGGCTCCGGCAAAACGACGCTGATGAAAACCATTCTCGGTTTGCGCAAGCCCATGAGCGGCGAAATTCGGACCGGCGACGGTCTAAACCGCCGTTCCATCGGCTATTTGCCGCAGCAAACCATGGTGCAAAAGGATTTTCCGGCTTCGGTGCGTGAAATTGTGCTGTCGGGTTTTCAGGGGCAATGCGGGCTGCGTCCGTTTTACACAAAAGACGAAAAACAACAGGCGGAAAAGAATATGGCGCTGATGGGGCTTTCCGGTATGCAAAAGCGCTGCTACCGCGAGCTTTCGGGCGGGCAGCAACAGCGTGTGCTGCTGGCACGCGCCCTGTGTGCCACGGAAAAAATGCTGCTGCTCGACGAGCCGGTCGCGGGGCTCGACCCCAAGGTGACGCAGGAAATGTACCGCCTGATCGAACAGCTGAACAAAGAACACGGCATTACCGTCGTGATGATTTCGCACGACCTGCGCGCAGCGTTGCAGTTTGCCAATAAAATACTGCACATCGGCGACAAGGTGTTTTTCGGCACGCGTGAGGCGTATTTGCGCTATGCCGCCGCGCAACGGGAGGAGGGCAGCTGCACCCATGTTTGAAACGCTTTCCTACTATATGCAGTTTTCACAGGTTCGCTATGCGCTGATCGTCGGCGTGTTAGTTGCATTATGCGCGTCGTTGCTCGGTGTAACGCTGGTGCTCAAGCGGTTTTCGTTTATCGGTGACGGCTTGTCGCATGTGGCGTTCGGCGCCATGGCCATCTCGACCATCACCGGCGCGCTTGTCAGCGGTTTACAGCCGGTCATCGACTCCACCAACAACATGATCATCGTCATGCCGATCACAGTGCTCAGCGCGGTGCTGCTGCTGCGCACCGGCCGCAACGCCAAGCTCAAGGGCGACGCGGCGGTGGCAATGATCTCGGTTGGCGCACTGGCGGTAGGATATCTGCTGATGCACCTCGATATTTTTCCCAACAACGGCAATGTGGCAGGTGATGTGTGTACCACGCTGTTCGGTGCGTCCAACATCCTGACGCTGACAGCAAACGATGTCGGCTTTTGCATTGTGGTGTCGCTGCTGGTGATCGCAGCGTTTGTGTTTTTGTACAACAAGCTGTTCGCCGTCACCTTTGACGAGGATTTTGCCACGGCAACCGGCACCAACGCCAATGTTTACAATCTGATGATCGCCATTATTATTGCGGTGATCATCGTCATTTCCATGAACTTTGTCGGCTCGCTGCTCGTGTCCGCACTGATTATTTTCCCGGCGCTGTCCGCGATGCGCGTGCTGAAAAGTTTTAAGGCAGTCACCCTTTGCGCTGCCTGTTTAAGCGTGTTTTGCGCGTCGCTCGGCTTTTTCCTGTCGCTGCTATTGGAAACACCTCTCGGCGCCACGATGGTGGCGGTCAATATCGTCGCATTTGGCGTATTTGCGCTGCTTGGCGCCGTAAAAAGCAGATAAATAGGTTGGCTCAAAACGCAATTTTATGCGTAAGAGCCAACCTTTATTTTTTACTTCATAGTACTGTAGTACCATGTTGATCGTAAGAGTATGCTTTTTCGCAGTACTGTAGTGACAGCCCTTGCGGCTGTCAATTCCTGCCGCCAAGCACTACGAAATAAGGATATGGTATGCTTCTGCAAGCTGATGCACACCTTCATCTATCTTTTCCTGCGCGATACCCGAAAAGCTCAGCCGCAGGAGGTGTGCATTCTCGTTGTTTGCCGTCAGGCGCAGGGAACGTTCGGCAAGTGCTTTGTCGAGCTTATCCCGCGAAAAGGGGATAGGCGGGTGAATGTCCAAGTATAGTGCCGTTTCGTTAAAATCGGTGGCAGCATTCGGAAAATACCTTGCCACGCACCGCATCAAGTGTTTGCTTTTTTCCAAATAGACGCGCCGCGCCCGCCGCAGGTGCGCCTCTATTTTGCGGCTTTCAATATATTTGGCAAGCGCCAGCTGCTCCGTTTTGGAGGCGGTTTGGTTCATCAAGTGCTTCCTGCTTTGGTAGATCTCCAGCAGGTTTTGCGGCAGCACCGAATAACTCAGCCGTACCGACGGCAGCAGCACCTTGGAAAAGGAGCCGATATACACCGTGTTTTCGGTGTCGTGGTTTTGTACGCAGGGGATCGGCCGCGTGCTGTAGCGCAGCTCGCCGTTGTAGTCATCCTCCAAAATCAACGCGCTGTTTTCGCGCGCCCACGCGATCAGCTCCAGCCGCCGCGTGACGGGCATACTGCCGCCGCGCGTGCCGGTGCAGTTGGGGTTGATCATCACTACATCGGGCTGTATGTGCTGCAGCGAATCTATCCTAACGCCGTTTCTGTCACAATCAAAATATATGATGTTCCAGTCAAAGCTGCGAAATACGATCTCCGCCTGCAAATAGCGCGCGCGCTCCACCGCAACGGTTTTATGCGCGCCGATCAGCGAACAAAGCAGCAGTAACACGGCCTGGGTGCCTGCGCCCACCACAATATTGTCCGTTTGCGCGTTGACGCCGCGTGTGCCGAGCGCATAATGCTGCAGCGCATTGCGCAGCGCTTCCTCGCCCTGTGCATCACCGTAGGAGGTCAGCAGGTAGTCGCGGTTGATCACATCCTTGATACATTTTTTCCATTCGCCGATGTCGATTACACGCGCATCAATGCTGTTGCCGCTGAAATCATATTCATAGTAACGCCGTTCGCCGCGCGTGTTGTCTGTCTTGGCGGCAGCTTGCGGCAATGCGCCGAATTCTGCCGCGACAAAATACCCGCGCTGCGGTTCGCTGACAATGTAGCCCTCCACGCACAGTTGTTCATAGGCGCCGATGACAGTGGTCTTGGATATGCCGCGATCCTCGCTCAGGCTGCGGATAGAGGGCAGCTTGCTGCCTTTTTTTAAACTGCCGCTTTCGATCGCTTCGCGGACAGACTGATAGATTTGCTGATACAGCGGTGTTTTCAATTGCTTGTCGGTGAGAATAAAGTCGTTTAACATAGCGTTTTCTTCCGTTTTGTTTTTTACTACTATAGCATTTTCCAAAACTTATTGCAAGACGGTTGCAATTTTTTCTATTTGTTAGTATAATAACTAATGTATGTGAATTTTGTATGATTTAAGTGAGGGATAGTATGAACACTTCAACCAAAGCTTTTTTTGATTCTGTCAAGGGGAAAACCGTTGCGTTTATCGGCATCGGCACCAGCAATTTGCCGTTGATCAAACAATTCGCCGACAAGGGCGCGCATGTCATTGCCTGCGACCGCAAGGAGTTTGAGGCGCTCGGCGAAAACGGCGTCAAGGCAAAGGCATACGGCGCTGAGCTGCTGCTCGGCGACGATTATTTGCAGCACATCGACGCGGACATCGTGTTCCGCAGCCCCGGCACCCCGTTTTATAAAGAGGAGCTTGTCAGGCTGCGCGAAAACGGCGCGGTGCTCACCTCCGAGATGGAAGTCTTTTTCGAGCTGTGCCCCTGTCACACCATCGCCGTCACCGGCTCCGACGGCAAAACGACGACTACCACCATCATCTCCGAAATGTTAAAGGCAGCCGGCAAGACCGTGCATCTCGGCGGCAACATCGGCAAGCCCCTGCTGCCCGAGATCGAATCGGTGCAGCCGGACGACTGGGCAGTGGTGGAGCTGTCGAGCTTTCAGCTGATCTCCATGCGCCAAAGCCCCGATATCGCGGTCGTGACGAATCTCGCGCCCAACCATCTTGATATCCACAAGAATATGCAGGAGTATATCGACGCCAAAAAGAATATCGTCCTGCACCAAACCGCCTTTGCCAAGGCGGTGGTCAACCGCGACAACGACATCGCCGACAGCTTTTCGGACGCGGTGCGCGGCAGGCTCGCCAAATTCTCCGTCAAGGAAACGCTCTTTAACGGCGCGTACCTCGACGGCACCAAAATCGTCTTCAGCGACTACGGCACCGTCACCGAGATCATGGACTACCGCGACATCAAGATCCCCGGTATGCACAATGTCGAAAACTATCTCGCCGCGATCGCCGCTGTATGGGGCATTGCGGACGTGGCTACCATCGTTCAGGTCGCCAAAACCTTTGGCGGCGTGGCGCATCGCGCGGAGTTTGTGCGCGAGATAAAGGGCGTCCGCTACTACAACGATTCCATCGCTTCCAGCCCCACCCGTACCGCGCTGGGCACGCTGTCGCTCTATGACGAAAAAATCATCATCATCGCCGGCGGCTACGACAAGCATATTCCGTATGAGCCCCTCGGCCCCGTTATCAACAACAAGGTCAAGGTATTGATCCTCCTCGGCGATACCGCGCCGAAAATCGAGGCGGCGGTCAAGGGAGCGGATAACTACGACGCCGGCGCGATCACGATCCTCCACGTTTCCAACATGGAGGAAGCGGTCGCGGCAGCGGCGGCACATGCCGTAGCAGGCGATATCGTTTCGCTCTCACCGGCAAGCGCGAGCTTTGGCTTGTACCGTAACTTTGAGGAGCGCGGCAACCACTTCAAGGCGATCGTCAACAATTTGGAGTAAGCAATGGAACTAAAACAACTTATTTTTGATTTATGTACTGCGCAGGGCGTTTCGGGCAGCGAAGCGCCCGCGCTTTCCGTGGCAAAGCAAGCGCTTATGCCCTTTGTCGATGTGACCACCGACCGCAACGGCAATCTCATTGCCGCACTCGGCAATCCCGACGCGGATAAAACCATTCTGCTCGACGCTCATTTAGACCGCATCGGTTTGATGATCACCGGCATCGACGACGACGGCTTTGTCAAGGTCGATAAGGTCGGCGGCGTGGATATCCGCGTTTTACAGGATACGGTGTTGGTGTCTGAAAACGGCTGTAAAGGAACCGTTTGCTGTTTGCCGCCGCATTTGACAAACGGCAGCGAGGACAAGGCGACGCCCATAGACAAAACATGGGTGGATTTCGGTATGCCTGCCGAACAGGTGAAGCAGCAGCTGCACGTAGGCGATGTGCTGACCTTTGCCGCGCCGCCGTGCTGTCTGCTGGGCGACAAAATCACCGCACCGGCGCTCGATGACCGCTGCGGTGTGGCGGCGTTGATCCGCTGTGCGGAGCTGATCGACACACAGGCATACAAGGTGGTGCTCCTGCTCAGCACACAGGAGGAAACCTTTGGCACCGGCGCCAAAACAGGCGCGTTTGCCGTCTGCCCCGATGAAGCGATCGCCGTGGACGTCAGCTTTGCGTCCCAGCCCGATGTGTCGGGACAGTACGGCAAAATCGAATTGGGCAAGGGACCGATGATCTGCGTGTCCTCCGTCCTGTCGCGCGCGATGTCGGACAAGCTGCTTGCACTTGCCGAAGAACAAAACATTCCCTGTCAAACAGAGCCCATCGGCGGCTTAACGGGTACCAACGGCGACCATATCGCCGTGACCAAATGCGGCGTGAAAACGGCAGTGGTGTCCATTCCGCAGCGGTATATGCACACGCCTGCCGAGGTGATCGCTCTGTCGGATGTGGAAAATACCGCGCGGCTGCTTGCCGCCTATATCAACAGCGGAGGTGCGTTCCATGATTGATTACGCGTTACTGAAACAGCTGTGTCAAGCGGACGGCATTTCGGGCGACGAGGGTGCCGTTCGGGATCTGATTATCGAACAAATCAAAGACTACGCCTCCTATGAGGTAGACAACCTCGGCAATTTGCTGGTGCATAAAAAAGGCAGGCAGCCTGCCAGCGTTCGCCTCATGGTGTCGGCGCATATGGACGAGGTCGGCTTGATGGTGACGGATATAACCGCAAACGGCTTTTTGAAATTCGACGAGGTGGGCGGCATCGACCGCCGCGTGTTGATTGGCAAGCAGGTCACGGTCGGCAGACAGAACGTTCGCGGCGTGATCGGTGTGAAGCCGATCCACCTGTGCAAGGGCGATGAGGGCAAAACCATCCCCGAAATGAGCGAGCTGTATATCGACATCGGCGCGGACAGCGAGGAGGAAGCGAAACGCTACGTACACCCCGGCGACAGCGTGCGCTATCACAGCGCCTTTCTTGAAAACGAAAATACCATCAATGCCAAGGCGATCGACGACCGTTTTGGCTGTTATGTGATGATAGAGCTTATCAAAAGCGAGCTGGCGTATGATACCGACTTTGCCTTTGTCGTACAGGAGGAGGTCGGTTTGCGCGGCGCCAAGGTGGCGGCGTATGCGCTCGACCCCGACTATGCCTTGGTGCTCGAAACCACCACCTCCGCCGAGATCCCCGAGGTGGAAAAGGAAAAGCAGGTCTGCAACCTCGGCGAGGGCGCCGTGATCTCGCTGATGGACAGACGCACCATCTATGATAAAGCCATGGTGCAGCTGGCGCTCGACACCGCCGACGAAATCGGCGTAAAAGCGCAGGTGAAGCGCGCTATTGCCGGCGGCAACGATGCAGGCGCTATCCATCAAAGCCGTGCAGGTGTGCGCACATTGGCGGTATCACTGGCATGTCGCTATCTTCATGCGCCGAGCACCGTTGCGGCAAAAGCCGACTGCGAAAGTATGCTTTCGCTCAGCCGGGCGCTGTGCGAAAAAATCGCAGGCGGGGCGTTGGAGCCGTGATTCGACATGCCGCCGGTATAGCGGATTATGCGGAAACCGTCAGCCGCTTAGCGCCCGGCGATCCTTTTGCCTGCCGGATCCGATCGCTGTACAGCACCTACCCGCTGTCGCTTCCGTTTGTCGATTACTGGCTGACAGCGGACGGCAGGGGACAGGCTAACGGCGCGATCGCGCGCAGCGGCACGGATTATGTTTTGCTGCTGACCGCTCATTCGGATTTAGACGAGGTGTCGTCCTTTCTGCAAATGACAGGCGCCGGACGGGCGCTGTGCGACGGCAGCTACACTTTGACAGGCTATCGGCAGGTCAACAGCGGTTGGCTGTTGCAGGCTTCCCGACCGGTTGCCGTGGCACCGTCTTTTTCTGTGTATCATCCCACGCTGCGCGACGTGTATGCCGTGCTGCAAACCTGCGCGGGAGAGCAGTTTCTGTTGCCCCCGTGGGAGGATTTTTACGTGGACATGAACCACAAGCTGCGCCATGGTGCTGTTCGGCTGCTGGGAATACGCGACGCTGCGGAATTGTGTGCTGTTGGCATGACGGTGGCGGAAACGGAAGACAGCGCCGTATTGGGCGCGGTCGCCTGCCGGCCGGATCGCCGCAGACAAGGCTATGGTACACAAGTTGTCGGCAGCCTTGTCAATGCGTTGCTTCGTGAGGACAAAACCGTGTGGCTGCATCGTGCACAAAACGAAAATGCCGCTTTTTATCAAAGCATGGGCTTTGCAGAGCGCGGCACGTGGAAGGAATACACCTATAACAGAGGATAAGACAGTGAAGTTTTTTGACATAGACAAACGCGTGCTGGACGCGTCGGAGCAGGCAATGCGCCTGTGTGCGGACAAGCTGCGCGAAATAGAGGACATTCAGGAATACAATCAAATCAAAATGATCAAGGCGTTTCAAAACGCAGGCGTGCGCGAAAGCTATTTCAGTGGCTCCACGGGCTACGGCTACGATGATTTCGGCCGCGACGCGCTCGACCGTGTGTACGCCTTTGCCTTTGATGCGGAGGACGCGCTGGTGCGGCACAATTTCGTCAGCGGCACACACGCGCTGACGGTGGCGCTGTTCGGCGTGCTGCGCCCGGGCGACACCATGCTCAGCGTCACGGGCATACCCTATGACACGATCCGTTCGGCGATCGGTATTGAGGGTAACTACCCCGGCTCGCTCAAGGACTTTGGCATCCGGTTTGAAGCGACCGGCTTGCTGCCCGACGGCACGCCCGATTATGATCAAATGGCGCAGGATATCGCGGATAAACAACCGAAAATGGTGTATATCCAGCGTTCGCGCGGCTACAGCACACGCCCGTCGCTGGTATGGCGCGATATCCAAAAAATATGCGCCATTGCCCAAAAAGCCTCGCCGCGTTCGATCATCATGCTCGACAACTGCTACGGCGAGTTTACCGAAAAGGTCGAGCCGCTGACGGTCGGCGTGGACCTGATGGCGGGCTCCCTGATCAAAAATCCCGGCGGCGGCATTGCGCCGACGGGCGGATATATCGCAGGAAAAAGGGAGTTTGTGGAGATGTGTGCCTACCGCCTGACCACGCCCGGCACCGGCAAGGAGATCGGCGCGACGCTCGGAAACAACCGCGAGCTGTTCATGGGCGCGTACCATGCGCCGCATGTGACGGGCGAAGCGCTGAAAACAGCGGTATTTGCCGCCGCGCTGTTTGACATTCTCGGCTTTGACACTGCGCCGCAGTGGAATGCGCCGCGCGGCGATATCATCCAGCTGATCATGCTCGGAAATGAAGAGAAGCTCTGCCGGTTCTGCGAGGGCATTCAGGCAGGCTCGGCAGTGGACAGTTTTGTCGTGCCCGTACCGTCCGACATGCCCGGCTATGAAAGTCAGGTGATCATGGCGGCAGGTGCGTTCACACTCGGCAGCTCCATCGAGCTGTCCGCCGACGCGCCCCTGCGCGAACCGTTTGCCGTGTGGATGCAGGGCGGTTTAAATTTCCACAGCGGAAAATTAGGCGTGATGCTCGCGGCAGATAAAATAATTAAAAGCTCCCTTTGACAGGGCAATGTCATTAAGCTAGCACTCAAAAAGATATACCTCGTACTCAAACATGG
>CAMKOU010000006.1 GCA_946414505.1 uncultured Clostridia bacterium
GCATCTCACTCTGACCTAACACACGGGGACCGGCGTATGCCGGTCCCTTTTTTTGCCGCTGTGTGTTTTTTTCGTGAAAATTTGAATCAACCACTTTATTTTTGGGAAGATTTGTAGTAGAATATGAAAATAAACAAGTGTACCATTTTTTCAAAATAACGGAGTGGCATATGAATAACGAACAAATACCCTCTGCATGGCATGTGGCGGACGCGCCCGCACCCGGCGGCAGTCCCCAACCGAAAAAGCATAAAACGGCAGCGCTGGTGCTGTCCATCGTGGCGGGCGTGATGGTGCTTGCAACGGTGGGCTTCGGCGTGTTTGCGCTGCTGCACAACAGCGGCGGCAGCGGCGCCGGCGGCGTGCGCGCCACCGAGCCGCCAAAGGAATTTACCTTTCCGGCAGGCACCAAGGTGTCGGGGCTGGACGTTTCGGGCAAAACCGTGACGCAGGCAAAGCAGTATCTGGAAAAATACAAGGGCAGTCTTGCCGACCCGACCGTCATTTCCATCGGCATTTCGGGCAACAAAACCAGCCTGACGCAGGACGATTTTACCTACACCTACAACATCGACGAGGTGGTGGACAAAATGAAGGCGGACATCGAAAACCCCGTTCCCGTCATGGCGACCACCCAAGGCACCACCGCGGCGGCGACCGATGACTCGGCAGAGGTGTTTTCGCCGCAGGACGGCTACAAGGTGGAGGCAAAGGTGACGGAGGAGAGCATCGACAAAAATGTTCGTCAGCTGTGCGAGGCATACAACACCGACCCCATCGACGCTTCGGTAAAGGCGTTTCATCCCTTTGCCAAGGATCGTTTTGAGTACGAGGAAGCGGCAAACGGCTTTACCATCGACGAAAGCGGACTGAAAACCCAGCTGACCGCCGCCATCAAAAGCCGCCAGCCCGAGGTGTATATCGAGGTTGCCACCATGGTGGTGGAGCCGGACGTGACGGTGGACTACCTCAAAAAGCACATCGTGCAGCTGTCCACCTATGAAACCTATTCCACCAACACCGACAACGCCACCAACAACATGAAAATTTCGCTGGCGGCGTGCAACGGCTCGACCATCTCACCCGGTGAGATTTGGTCGTTCAACGACTGCACGGGCGACTCGAACCTCGAATCCAACGGCTACAAATCCGCCAACGTCATTTCGGACGGCAAGCTGACGCAGGGCATCGGCGGCGGTATTTGTCAGTCGAGCTCCACCATCTACAACGCCGCCATCCGCGCCAATCTGGGCATTTATGAGCGCGCCAACCACAAGTGGGCGTCGTCCTATGTGCCCACCGGACTGGACGCGACCATCGACTACGGCAACATCGACCTCAAGCTCGCCAACAACAGCGACAACACCGTGTATCTGGAGTGCAAGGTGGACGGTTCCACGCTGACGGCGTCGTTTTGGGGCATTAAAAGCGGCGACTATGACAGCATCAAAACCCGCAACGAAATGGGCACCAAGGGCAGTGACACCTATTCTGTCCGCGCGTGGCGCGTCTATTACAAGGACGGCAAAAAGGTGGGCGAGGAAGAGCTGCCCGAATCCACCTATGACAGCGATCAGGGTGTTTCTTTCTACTCCGCCGACGGCGACTGACCGCACGCCGCACATCAACACCAACCCTCCGCCGGGTATGTCGGCGGAGGGATTATTTTTGCGAAAATAAACAAAAATTCGTAACAGGATGTGCGATTCATATTGCTTTTTTATTCCCGATAGATTATACTATTATCATAAAATCATACATCCGCGCGGTTTCAGAGGCGCATATCCTGCTGTCTGCCGCGCCGGAACAGGCACTGTCTGTAAAAAAGCGGCGTACCGCACGCGCTTCCAAAGGGGTAATATGCCGCTGACAAAGCATTTCGGGAGTTATCTATGATACATATACAGGATTTTGCGCAGGGCGGCACCAAGCTGACCCAACACCTTTCACCGCTGGCGGTGTGGGCGTTTGCCTTCGGCAGCGCTGTCGGGTGGGGGTCGTTTGTCATGCCCGGCACCACGTTTTTGCCGGTTGCCGGACCGTGGGGTTCGGTGATCGGACTGTTTGTAGGCATGGGCTTGATGATGGTGATCGGATGGATCTACTGCTCCTTTATGAAACGCTATCCTAACGCCGGCGGCTCGTACACCTTTGCCTCCAAGGTGCTCGGCGGCGACCACGGCTTTTTGTGCGCGTGGATGCTGCTGCTGACCTATGCCGCGATCGTGTGGGCAAACAGCACCGCGCTGTCACTGATCTTGCGGTGCCTGTTCGGGGATTTCTTTTGCTTCGGCTTTTCCTATGACATCGCGGGCTATACCGTCTATATGGGCGAGCTGCTGCTTTCCACCGGCGTGCTCGCGCTTGCCTGCCTGATCTGTATCCTCGGCAGGCGCGTCACCTCCTTTGTGCAAACCTTGTGCGCGCTGCTGTTGTTTGGCGGCGTGGCAGTCTGCTTTGCGGCGGTCGTGCTGCACCGCGGCGGCTTGGGCGGCATTGCGCCTGCCTTTTCACAAAACGACGATCCGGCGGTGCAGGTGCTGATGATCGCGGTGCTGGCGCCGTGGGCGTTTATCGGCTTTGAATCGGTTTCCCATGCGTCGCAGGAATTTCGTTTCAACATCAAAAAAACCATGCCGATCCTCATCGGCGCGCTGTTTGCCGGTGCGCTGGTATATGTGATGCTCACACTGTGCGCGGCGATGGCGGTGCCCGACGGCTTTCAAAGCTGGAGCGAATATATCGGCGCGCTGGCGCAAATGGAGGGCGTGCAGGCGCTGCCGACCTTTTATGCCGCGCGCGAAGCGATGGGCACCCCCGGACTGGCGTTGCTCGGCGTTGCCGCGTTCGGCGGCATCGCCACGGGCTTGATCGGCAATTTGGCGGCGCTCAGCCGGCTGATGTACCGGCTGTCCGCAGACGGCATCTTGCCCAAGGGCCTGCATCAGCTCAACCGCCGCGGCATCCCGGCAAAAGCGGTGCTTTGCCTGGGCGCGATCTCCGTGTGGGTACCGCTGCTGGGAAGGACCGCCATCGGCTGGATCGTGGACGTCACCACCATCGGCGCCACCGTTGTGTATGCCTGCGTTGCCATTTGTACATTTGCGGTCGGCAGGCGCGAAAAGCGCGTGTCCGCGCTGGTGTTTGGCGCGCTGGGTATGTTGGTGTCCGCTGTGTTTGCTGTTTTTTTGCTGCTGCCGTTTATTCGCTCGCAAAGTGAGCTCGCCTCCGAATCCTATTTGATTTTGATGGTGTGGTGTGTGTCGGGTATGCTGCTGTTCCGCGTGCTGATGCAGCGCGACAAAACGCGGCGCATCGGCAAAAGCATTGTGGTGTGGATCGTGCTGTTTGTTTTGATCTTGCTGCTGTCCGTGTCGTGGATCAACCGCGTTTTATTGGAGAAAACCGCCGCCGTTACCGCCGAGATGCAAGCCACGTATTTGGCGATGACAGCGCAGACGGACAACGGCACGGTGACCGACGTCAACCGCTTTTTGGTCGAGCCTATCAGCGATTTTTCCGAGGTTATCCGGGGAAATGTGTTTGTGTTCACCGGCTTGATCTTGGCGACACTGGCGTTGATTTTCAGCATTTTTTCCATTATCAAGCAGCGCGAAAAGCAAAGCGAAGCGGAACGGCTGCTCGCCGAAGAAAACAGCCGCGCCAAAAGCGCGTTCCTTTCCAATATGAGCCACGATATCCGCACGCCGATGAATGCCGTGACGGGCTATACCGCGCTGGCGCTGCGCGAGGAAGGCATTCCCGACTCGATCCGCACCTATCTCGAAAAAATCGACGCCGCCGGCAAGCAGCTGCTGGCGCTGATCAATGATATCCTCGAAATGAGCCGCATCGAAAGCGGCAAAACGGAGCTTGACACGGCGCCTGCCGATTTGTGCGCCGTGATAGAGGATGCCTGTCAGATATTTGATATCCAAATGAAGGCGAAGCCGCTGGAATACACCGTGGACGTCACCGGCATATACCACCGGTATGTCGTTTGCGACAAAACCCGCATCAATCGCCTGCTGCTGAATTTGATTTCCAACGCCTACAAATACACGCCTGCGGGCGGCAGCGTGATGGTGTCCGGCCGCGAGATCGCCGCCGGCACGGAAGCCTGCATGTACGAGCTGACGGTCAGCGACACGGGCATCGGCATGACGCCCGAATTTACCGCGCACATTTTTGACGCGTATGAGCGCGAGTCCAGCCGCACCGTCAGCAACATTCAGGGAACGGGGCTTGGCATGGCGATCGCCAAAAGCTTTGTCGAGCTGATGGGCGGCACCATATCGGTGCGCTCCAAAAAGGGGCAGGGCACTACCTTTACGGTGCGCCTGCAGCTGCCGCTTGCCGACGAAGCGGACGTCCGCACAAGAGAGAGAACGGCATCCGGCGCCAAGCGCGACGGCAGCGGCATCCGGGTGCTGCTGGCGGAGGACAATCCCATCAACAGTGAGATCGCCGCGATGATCCTCACCCAGGAGGGCTTTGACGTTGTTACCGTTGACAACGGCAAACGCGCGGTGGAGGCGCTGGCAGAGGCGGACGAGGACACCTACAGCGTGGTGCTGATGGATATTCAGATGCCGGTGCTGAACGGCTATGACGCGACGCGGCAAATTCGCGCCATGGAGGGCAAACGCGGACAGATCCCCATCATCGCCCTCACCGCCAACACCTTTGAAAGCGACCGCCGCGAGGCGTTTGAGGCAGGCATGAACGCCCACGTCACCAAGCCGCTGCAGCCCGACCGGCTGGTGAGCATACTGTTGGAGTGGGCGGAAAAATAAAACTTCTAAAAACGAACACCGCATCCGGCGACGGATGCGGTGTTGCTGTTTATGTGTCGTTTAGATCTCGTAAAGGTAGGCGTTGCCGATGCAAACAAACTGGGTGTAATGATTGTCGGAAAAGGTGATTTGCACATCGTTGTATTTGGAAACGTCCACATCAAAATCAACGGGTTGGGAGGTGGCGGACATGGCAGGGGACTGGTAAATGCTTTCGCCGTCCGCCGTAATGCTCATCGTGACATTGTTGTTGGAGGTTTTGCCCTTGGGAATGTACAGGGTGCCGGTGATGCGGCTGTATTTTTTGTCCAGCAGATATTCAAAGCAGTCCTTTTCTCTGACGGTATTATAAATCGCGTAAGCGTAGGCGTTGTCAAGGGTGTCGATCAACCGGTCGGTCTTTTCGGGCTTGCTTTGGATGCTGGTCAGGTCGGTGATCTCAATAGGCAGCGAACGGAGATCCACCGGCGTATCGGCTGCGCCGCTTTCCGTTAGGGCGGCTTCCGCTAAACAGCAGCCGATATGATAGTTGTTGCCGCTCCATGTAAGGGAAAGCTTGTTGACGCCGGCAACGGGCACTTCGATCGCCACCGGACGGGAGGTTTTGACCATCACGGGAGAGGCGTACAGCACATGGCCGTCGCCCTTGACGGTCAGCGTGCAGTTGTTGTCGCTGCTTTGCCCCTGCGGGATATAAATGGTGCCCTTCAACCATGCATATTTGCCGTCTGTCAGATATTCAAAATGGGTAGAGGAATTGTTGATGGCACTGCCGTAGGCGTTGCCGTAATTATCGGTCAGCTTTTCGGTCGTTTGCGGCTTGTCCGCGATGCTGGTCAAATCGACCAGCTGTACGGTTTTGCCGCCTGCCGGTGCGGTGTCGGGCGGCGCTGTCGTGGTTTCGGCAGGCACGTTCGTGGTTTCCGCCGGTGCTGCCGTGCTTTGGGCGACGGGCGCGGATGTGGCAGGCTCCGTTGCCGTTGTGCCGATTTCGGCTTGGGTGAATTGGCATCCTCCCATCAAAACGGCAAGTGCGCCGGTGAGGATGATGGCTACTGTTTTTTTCATACGAAACTCCTCCTGAAATGATATTTTGTCCGCGACCGCAGCCGCCGGCTTCCGGGATATTGTTTTGCTGATTTATGGTCTTAACCGGTAAATCAGCCTTGTTTGCAGGGCGTCAAACGATTTGGACAGGGACGGCAGATCGGAAAACGCATATCCACCAAGCGTTTTATTCGTTGCGCAATGCAGCACGACCGTGTCGATCCCGCTTTTAAATGTGCTCCATGCGCTGTCATAGGCGTCCTTGCTGACGTCGGCGCCGTTGACGCGGCAGGAATACTCGTAGTGACCCTCGCCGGGTCGTGCGGCAATGACCATGTTCTCGTGCAGTATCTCCTCCGGACGCAATTGTCCGTTGTCTTCGTGCAGGCGGTACACCGCGGTGCTGCCCCCGTCTTTCACACGAAAGGCGGTGTACTGAAACAACTCGCCCGTCTTTCGGTTCATGACGATGGAGACGTCAAAAGGCTGGGCGGCGTCCGCAACGGTCGTGTACAGCTCTTTGATCTCTCCGCTTTCGATGCCGGCGATATGAATGAAGGGATAATCGGATGTGTTTTCCCGATCTCCCGTGCCGGCGTACAGCAGCTCGGGTGTTTCATCGCCGCAAATATCGGCCAGCGCGGTGAGAGGAACCGCACTTGACTGTGTATTGTCGGATCCTCTGGCAAGCTTTTTAGCCCCTTCTGCATCCGGGCGATGGAGAAACAGCGCGCGGGCATACGCCGCGTGGTATTCGCTTCCCTGATAGCCGGCGCCGTCAAACGGATCCTGTGAATAGTAATATAACGACCACCACGGCTTGCCCTCGTGCGGCAGCAGCGACACCTTGACATACATCGTGACAGGCTGTTCCAATCCGGCAACCGGCACGCCCGGCTTTAATTCCAGCGTATAATAGCCGCAGCCGTCCCGGTAGTAGCCGTCTTTGCGGCTGATGTCAAAGCCGATATCGCCGTGACCGCCGGTGGCGCTGTAGTATTTGCCGTCGGCATAGCCGTAGGGGTTTGCTCCCTTCAAGGTGCCGGTCATGCCGCGCAGGGTTTGGATGTTTTCCTCGGTGCAGTGGAAGATCGTTTTTAAAATCATATCCACCGGCTCGGCGTCCAGCACCTTATAGGTACTGCTCAGATCGTTGATGTCTTTGATCGGAGAGGGCGTTTGGATGGCGTGCACCCAATTGTCAAACTTGTTTTGCTCCGCCAGTACGTCGGAATACAGGCTGTAGTCCACGCATTCCGACTCGCCGATCACGCCCAGCAGGATATTGCTTTCCGGCGTGACCTTTTCACAGTCGAAGGTGCCGTAAAAATAATGTGTGCCGAAGGTGTTGATGAAGGTTTGCAGGGATTTCGGCAAGGTCGTGGTCTTGAACGGCGGCACCACGCTCCGTGCATTGCCGCCGTCGGCGATCGCCTTGGTGTCGATCCAAATCGCCGGCCGCACCCCCAGGGTCATTCCGCTGTGACCGCCCAGCTCGCCGCTGGCGGTGCCGTCTTCTTTCACCATACCCTGATCGTTTTCAAATTCGATCGACCGCACCCACCAGGCGGCGCGGTTTTGGTCATCGGTGCGCGCGCCCCTGGCGGCGGCATACGCGGTCGCCTCTGCCGCACGCGCTTCGTCGGAGGAAAAATAGCGCTGTGTTTCCTCCAGCGTGAGAATGAACACCTTTTCGACGGAAACCTCGTCGTCCTTTTGGCGTCCCCAGGAATCCTCCGACAGCAGATAGGCGTCGCAAATATAGCGCTGCTCTTCCTCGGAGAACGACTGTGCAAAAAATGTTTCGTTCAGCGTTTGGCGCAAACCGGTGGCGCTCCACATCGGATTGTTGCCCAGCTGCGCGTGCTCGGCGCCGTCCAGCACATATTTCGACACAGCCAGCAGCTTGTCGTCCTCGCGCGCCAGCACGCGCCAGATGATGTTCTCCGCGCCGTTTTCCGTGTTGTTGTCCTGCTCGCAGGTGCCGAGGGTGATTTCTTCGCCGACCTGCGCGTTGACAATGGGGTTGGTGTGCAGGGCTCTCCACGCTACCACCGAACCGCCCGTCACGACGCCGGCAGCCACCACGCCCGCTACGATTTTGGTTGCCAGCGGAACACCTGCCTTGGCAGCAGCGGCAGCGCCCTGCGCAGCGGTGACCTTGGCGGCGACGGCAGCACCCTTGGTGGCGACGGCAGCGCCCTTGGCGGCGACAGCCGCGCCCTGTGCGGCAGCGCCTGCCGTGCCCTGCGCGGTGCCGGCGGCGACCGCTGCCCCCTGTGCGACCGCGCCGGCGGCGCCGGCGGCAGAGGACGTCGCCTGTAATACCGCAGAGGCAAGCGGAATGACGGCGGAGGGCTGCAAAATGCCCTGTAAAATGATTTGGTAAATCGCGGCGGCGGTTTGGGGCGACAGCAGCAGTTGCTGTATTTGACTGACAAATATCGCTGCAAAGGGGACTGCGGCGGCGTAGGCAGCGGCGCCGGCGTGCGTTTCCGGCTCTTTAACGGATGCCCGGATCGCTTCGCGCGCAAAATATAACTGCACCTGCACCGTCTCGGCAGTGCAATCCATGGCTTGCGCGATCTCTTCCGTATCCAGGCGGTTGTAATAGTACAGCAACAGCGTTTCGCGCTGCTCCGGCGGCAGTGCCTCCACCGTCGTTCGCAGCTGCTCCGACAGCTCCGCACGTTCCGCATACGCTTCCGGAAGCATCAAGTCGGCGGTCACCTGCAACAGCTCGCTGCCGGCGGTATCCGCGTCTGCCGGCGTCAGCGGCTTGCGCTGCCGGATGGCGGCGTGGCACTGCACAAGGGCGATGCGGTGCAGCCATGTGTGAAACAAGGCGGTGTTTTCAAGGTGCGGCAGCTGCTCCCATGCCTTGATAAAGGTGAGCTCCAGCATATCTGCGGCGTCGGCGCTGTTTTTTACCACTGTCATCGCCAACGCATAAATTTTATCATAATAGCGCTTGTATAACTCGTCAAAGCACTTGCTGTTTCCGTTTTTGGCGGCAAACGCCAGCGCTTCGTCCGATCGACTGATAGGCATTTACGCTTCCTCCCCGGGAGATACCGTTTGTTTGGCGCCGCAAATGCTGCAAAACGCGCTGTCCGGTGTGATGCGTCTGCCGCAGGCAAAGCAATACACTGCCGGCGGCGCGGCAGTGCCGCATTTGCCGCAAAACCGTGCGCCTGCGGGCAGCGTTTGTCCGCAGTGTGCGCAGAGGGCGTCCTCCTGCGGCGGCAGCGGCTGCTCCAGCGCGTCCAGTACCGGCATACCGCAGGCGCGGCAAAAACGCGCCGTGTCGGCAATGGTGATGCCGCATTCCTCACAAATCATGTTCCTCTTCCTTTCCGACAAGGGCTTTTGTCGGCAAACGCCGCAGCGGATGCGGTCGGGCAGCGCGGCTCACCCTGCGGCAAAGCCACCCCGTTATTAATCCTAAATATACCATATTCCGACCGATATAGCAAGAGGATAGTGGATATTGTTGAAAATAATTGACTATCCGCGCAAAAAACAGTATACTATATATAGTGGCAACGCCGCGCACCGGAACGGCGCGGTATTGCCTGCACCAAACGCTGCTTCGCGGCGAAATACTACTACGGGGAGTTGTAACAATGAAAATTGCAATGGCAAATGATCATGCGGGCACATCCATGAAAAACGAAATTAAAGCCCTGCTGGAAACGCAGGGACATACCGTCGTCGATTTCGGCACCTATGACGAAGCATCCTGCGATTTGTCGGACTTTGTGCTGCCGGCGGCGCTGGCGGTTGCCAAGGGCGCGTGTGACCGGGGCATTTTTGTGGACGGCGTCGGCTACGGCAGCGCCATGATCGCCAACAAGGTCAGCGGCATTTACGCCTGTGTGTGTCAGGATCCGTTCTGTGCACAGCTGGCACGGCAGCACAATGACGCCAACGTGCTGTGCCTCGGCGCCAAGATCATCGGCGGACTGATAGCGCAGGAAATCGTCAAAACCTATATGACCACCGATCCGCTGACGGCGGAAAAATATGTGCGCCGCGTGAAAAAGGTGCAAAAAATCAATGACGAGCACTGCGTACCGGTCAAATAGCCTCTGTTGCAGGCTTTTTAGACCGAAAAAAACGGGGAAACAGGCGCAAAACGCGGTGTTGCCTATATCAAATGAATACACAGGGTGAAGCCGGATGAAACACGAACTGCCACATTTTACCATCGGCGCGTCCTACGGCGGCAACCAGGACTGGTTTCCGACGTTTATGATGCGCATCGGCGGCTGCGGCGCCGAGACCGCCTGCGACAGCAGCATGTATTTTGCGCTGCACCGCGGCTTGACGGGCATCGCGCCCGAAAACGCCGCCGCGATCACGCGCGAGGCCTACGTCCGCTTTGCCTACGAAATGAAGCCGTACCTGTCGCCGCGCATGAGCGGCATCGACCGGCTGGATATTTATATCGACGGCTACGCGCGGTTTTTGCGCGACCGCGGCGAAACGCGGCTGACCATGGCGCCGTTTGCGGGCGAGGAGCCGTATGCAGCGGCGCGCGCAGCGGTAAAGCGGCAAATCGACAGCGGCTGTCCCGTGCCTGCTTTGATCCTCAACCACCGCGACAGGCGGATGGCGGACTATGTGTGGCACTGGTTCCTGCTCAACGGCTACGACGAACGGCAGGACGGCTTTTATGTCAAAACCGTCACCTACAGCCACTACGAATGGGTGCCGCTGTACCTTCTGTGGAACACCGGTTACAGCCGCCGCGGCGGATTGGTGCTGTATCATTTGCATAACACATAAACAACGCTGTGAAACCGAGGGGCAAGCCCCGGCTTCACAGCGCATTTTATTGGGAATCAGTATTACTTCCTGTAAGCGTCAAACCTTGTCAGCACGTCCGCCATGTCCTTTGGCAGCCGCGCGATGCACGCCTGCCGCAGTGCGTCGGGAACGCCGTAGAACGCCTCGGCGATGCCGCCGGCGATGCAGGTCAGGGTGTCGCAGTCGCCGCCGAGCGAGACGGCGGTGCGGATGACGTCCTCAAAATCCGTGCCCTCCAAAAAGGCGGTGATCGCCTCGGGCACCGTCTGCTGACAGCTCTCCACATGGCGGTAAGTCGGGCGGATCTCGTCGCAGGTGCGGCTGAGGTCGTAGCCGAACTCCCGGACGATGTACGCCTTGATGGCGTCCTTTGTCGCGCCGGTGCGCGCCATAAAGATCGCGGCGGCGGTCGCCTCGGCGCCCTTGATGCCCTCGGGGTGGTTGTGGGTGACGACGGCGGTCAGCATCGCCAGGTGACGGGTCTGCGCCAAGGTGTCGCACATCCAGCCTGCCGCGGAAACGCGCATGGCGGAGCCGTTGCCGTAGCTGTTGTAGGGCTCGCTGTTTTGCATCCGCAGCCAGTGATAAAAGCGATAGCCGTAGCCCGCGGTGGGGTAGCGGCGTCCCCATTGGTGCATGGCGCGCACCAGCGCATCTTTGATCGCGTCGTCGTCCTGTCCGGCGGCGTCCATCAGCGCCTGTGCAACGGCGATGGTCATCACCGAATCGTCGGTAAAGTGTGAATGCTTTCCGAACAGCGGAAAGTCTTTTGTTTTGCTGCCCCTGTCAAACTCGTAGGGCGCGCCGATCATATCACCTAAAATTGCTCCGTACATACTGTGTACCTCCTTGATTTGATGGATATAGTATAGCATACACAAACGCGCTTTTGGTCGTTTGTCAAACGACATTTACACGCCCAGCGTCGGCTGGTCATATTGAAACAGCGCAGCGTTGATCTCAAAGATGTCGTAGTTGCGGTTGGTGATGAAATATTCGATGATCAGGTCGAACGGATTGCTTTCGGAAAAGGCGATCTCGGCGCGCTGCAGCAGGTCGCGCGTCGTCGGCAGATCCAGCTCCAGCGCGATGGCAAAGGCGACAGCGGTTTTTTTCTTGGGCTTGTAGTTTTTATGGCTGCGGATGTGCGAAAACAGCTTGC
This sequence comes from uncultured Clostridia bacterium, assembly GCA_946414505.1. GTDB lineage: Bacteria > Bacillota > Clostridia > Oscillospirales > Acutalibacteraceae > Ruminococcoides. Next base: position 11,818 of record CAMKOU010000006.1, read on the forward strand.
GGTCGATGTTCGCCTTTTTGTACACGGTCACGTCGTCCATGCCGCTTGCGTCGATCAGCTCAAACAGCCGCTCCTGAAAGGTTTTTCCCTTGCTGCGCAGGATATCGCCGAGGTTTTGCGGCGCGGCGCCGTTCATGACCATACGGCGCTCGCGCATGTCAAATGCCGAGATCGTACAGGTGCCTTCAAAGCTTTCTGCGCGGTGCAGGGAATCGACGGTATGCTCGTCGATAAACTGCCGGATCTCTCCCATGCGCTGCTCCGACAGCGCGAAGGCGGCGCTGTCAAACACCACCAGCACCACCGTCATATCGTGGTTCAGCAAAAACTTGCCGATCTCCGACAGCGCGATGTTCAGCGCTTCGTCCTTGGGAAACCGGTAGGCGCCGCTGGCGATTAGCGGAAACGCGATGCTTTGGCAATGCAGCTTGTCCGCAAGCGCCAGCGCGTTTTCGTAACAGGCGCGCAGGATGTCCTTTTCGCCGTGGCTGCCGTCCGTCCAAACGGGCCCCACGGTGTGGATGATATAGTTCGCGTGCAGACGGAACGCCGGGGTGTGCACCGCCTGACCGGGTGCGATGTCGCCGATCGCCTGCCGCGCTGCCAGCAGCTCGGTTTTGCCGGCGGCCTTGTAGATCGCGTAATCGGTGCCGGCACCGACGACCGGCTTGGGATTGGCGGTGTTGACGATCGCGTCGGCGTACACGCGGGTGATGTCTTGTCGGATCAGTTGAAACGGCATGGGTGCCTCCTTTGTATTTTATGATAGTGTAATCATAGCAGAAATTTGCCGCTTTGTCCACCCGGTTTTGCCGGCAGAACGGATAGAATTTTGCAAAATGCACTTGCAGTTTTCCGAAAACATGATACAATAAAAGCGGAGCAATACATTATCTTTTTCAGAGAGGAGTTACGATATGATCGGTATTATTTGCGCGTTAAAAATGGAGGTCGACAGTTTGAAGGAGGTCATGGAAAACGTCACTGCCACCGAAAAGGCAGGGCTGGCGTTTTTCAAGGGCACCATGTTTGGCAAGGACGTTGTGCTGCTGCAAAGCGGCGCCGGCAAGGTGAACGCGGCGGCAGGCACCCAAATGATGATCGACCTGTTTCAGCCGGAGGTCATCCTCAGCGCGGGTATCGCGGGCAGCCTGACCAAGGACTTGACCGTGGGCGATATCGTCATTTCCACCGACTGTGTGGAGCACGACATCAACCGCACCGCCCTGGAGGAGCCGCGCGGACAAATTTGGTTTACCTATGAAAAACGCATCGACATACCCGCAGACAGGGTCGTGCGCGACAAGCTGATGGAATGCTGTAAAAGCATCGGCGTTTCCGCGTACACCGGACGCATTGCCACCGGCGATATTTTCATCATCTACCGCCGCCAGCGCGAGACGATCGCCTTTGAGTTTGACGCGTCCTGCTGCGACATGGAAAGCGCGGCGGTCGGTCATGTGTGCTACATGAACAAGGTGCCGTATGCGATCATCCGCTGTATCAGCGACGACTTTAAGTTTAACAAAGCCGAGGACTATGAGGAGTTTAAGGAGCTTGCCGTGGGCAAGGAAGTCCGTGCGCTGAAAAAGTTTATCAGTATGAATTGATACGCGTATCAAAGGGAAAAGGACGGGGCAGGCGCAAGCGGCAAGCCCCGTTTTTGTTATACTATATATAAGAAATCATATACGCACCGTCGCATGACGGACAGAAAGCCTTGTCCTTGGGGCAATGACAGCTTTTCTTTATGTTGTTGACATTGGTCCTCGGGGAAGGCGTATGGTGCTGTCTGCAATAATGAAAATTTGCCAAGAAAACTTTGCAAAAAGTATTGACAAGTAAACTTGGCAGTGCTATACTATTGACAATAAAACTTTGCAAAGGAGTTGTCAGTATGAACAAAGACGATATTTTACTGCAAGCGCAAACCGAAAACAGGGGCAGGGACATGGCGGATATGGAGGCGCAGAAAAAAGGCGCGTATGTCGCCTACTTTGCCGGCATTCTGCTTATCATTTTGGTGTGTGTGGCGGAGGGTGTTGTGCTGGGACGCCTCAACTGCGGCGGCGCCGCCGTGGTGTTCGCCATGGGCTTTACGGCGTTTTTGATCAAATACCTCACCTTGCGCAAGCGCCACGAGCTGTTCGTTGCGCTGCTGTACGGCGCGTTGACCGTGTTGTGCCTGGTGCTGTGGATCTTGCAGCTGTGCGGGGTGATGACATGACGGACGGCGGTTTGGAATTAAAAAACCATCTGGCACAGGCGCGCCGTGAAAAGGGACTGTCGCAGGCACAGCTGGCGGCGATGGTCGGCGTGTCGCGCAACACCATCAGCTCCATTGAAACGGGACAGTTTAACCCGACCGCTAAGCTGGCGCTGGTGCTGTGTATCGCACTGGATAAAAAATTTGAAGAGTTGTTTTATTTTTAAGGAGTGACCGTATGGCGTCCGCGAAAGAATACTTGGCATTTGTTTTGGAGCAGCTGAGCGGTTTGGAGGACATTTCCTATCGCCCGATGATGGGCGAGTATGTGCTGTATTACGGGGGCAAGGTGTTCGGCGGCATTTATGACAACCGCCTGCTTGTCAAGCCCACGCTGTCCGCCTGCGCACTGCTGCCGGACGCGCCGCGCGAGCTGCCCTATGCAGGCGCAAAGGCGATGCTGTCGGTGGAGAACCTCGAGGACAGGGCATTTTTGGAAACGCTGGTGCCTGCTGTCGCCGCCGAGCTGCCTGCGCCGAAAAAACGGCGATAGAATAAAAAGAATTGCAAATCAACAGTTGCACTTTTGACTTTCTTTTGCTATACTGTTATAGGTTATGTTGATTCAGATAATGAAATGAGGTAATACTATGGCAGAAATCAAACCGTTTAAGGGTATGCGCTTCGACACCGACAAGGCAGGCGAGCTGAAAACGCTCTGCTGTCCGCCCTATGATATTATCAGCGAGGACGAACGCAAGGCGTTTATCGCCGAAAATCCGTATAATGTCATCCGTCTGGAGCTGCCGCGCGAGGGCGAGGATGTGTACGCCCACGCCGGCGAGGTGCTCGACAGATGGCGCGACAAGGGCGTGCTGCTGCACGAGGACCGCCCCGCTGTGTATGTGTATGAAATGGAGTTTAACGCCTACAACACGCGCAAAAGCGTCAAGGGCTTTATCGCCCGCGTCAAGGTGGAGCCGTTTTCCAAGGGCGTCATTTTGCCGCATGAGTTCACGCTGTCCAAGGCAAAAACCGACCGCTTCAATTTGATGAAGGCGACCAACTGCAATTTCAGCCAAATTTACGCGCTGTATATGGACAGCGACCACACCACCCTGCAAACCATTGACGCACAGTCGCAGGGCGACGCGGATTATCAGTTTACCGACGACGACCGCATCACCCACCGCCTGTGGATCATCACCGACGAAGCGGTGATCGCCAAAATCTGCGCCGATTTCACCGACCGCAAGCTGTATATCGCCGACGGTCACCACCGCTACGAAACCGCCCTCAATTACCGCGACTACTGCCGCGAAAACGGCATTTCCAAGGAGGGCGACGCGCAGGATTATCAAATGATGTATTTGGTGGATATGGAGCACCCGGGCTTGGTGGTGTTTCCCACCCACCGCATGGTGCGCGATTTGGCAAGCTTTAGCAAGCATAATGTGCTGGCAGGCTGTCAAGAATATTTTGAGATCGAAAAATACACCAGCGTCGGTAACATGAACACCCTGCTCGGCGAAAAATATCGCGCCGGCAAAAAGGCGTTTGCCTTTTACTGCGGCAAGGGCGAGTGGTATTTGCTCACCCTCCGGGATTTGGCAGTGATGGATGCCGTCCTGCCCGAGCTCAGCCCTGCTTCGCGGCAGCTCGACGTCAGTGTGCTGCACACGCTGGTGCTCGAAAAAACCATGGGCATCGACAAGGAGAACATGGCAAACCAAATCAACCTCACCTATACCAAGTTCTTTGAAGAGGCGATCCTCGGCGTGGACAAGGGGCAGTTCCAGTGCTCCTTTATCCTCAATCCGACCCGCGTCACCGAGATCCGCGACGTGGCGGCGGCAGGTGAAAAAATGCCGCAAAAATCCACCTACTTCTATCCCAAAATGATTACCGGTATGGTGATGAACGACATCGGAGTAAACTAATATGAAACTATGCACCGTTTTCACAGGCGGCACCATCAGCTGTTCCGAACAGGACGGCGTGCTGTCGCCTGACAGCGGGAACGGTGGGCTGCTGCTGCGCATGGCGCGGCAGGCAGGCTTGGAGGCTGCGTTTGAAACAACGCAGCCTTATATCGTTCTCAGCGAAAACCTCAGCGCGGCGCATTTGATGCGGCTGCGCGACTGCATCCGCGAACAGCTGACAAAGGGCTTTGACGGCATCATCGTCACCCACGGCACCGACACCCTGCCCTTTGCCGCCGCGTATCTCGACCTCACCCTTGGCGGCTGCGGCGTGCCGGTGGTGCTGGTGTCCGCCAACTATCCGCTGCGCGACGCGCGCTCCAACGGCTTAGCCAATTTTATGGCGGCGGCGGACGTGATCCGCGCAGGGGAAAGCGGCGTATTTGTCACCTATCAAAACACGGGCGAGGCGTTTGTCACCGTGCACCGCGGCAGCGAGGTGCTGCCGCATTTGCCCTATGAGGACGCGCTGTTCAGCCTGTTTCAAACGCCGTTCGGCAAAGTGGAACACGGTGTGTTCCGAAAAGATCCGCGCCGCACGGCAGGGGAGGCGAGAACGGTGTGTAACGGCGACCTCAGCGGCACGGTGCTGCTGGTGCGTCCGTATGTCGGCATCACCTATCCCGATGTGCCGCGCGGCACCAAGGCGGTGCTGCTGGAGGGATGGCACTCGGGTACCCTGCCCACTGCAAGTGAGGCGCTGCGCGATTTTTGCCGCTTGGCAGGGGACAACAACGTGCCGGTGTATCTCACAGGCTGCACGCAGGGCTTTGCCTACGAAAGCAAGCAGGCGTATGCGGCGCTCGGCATCCGCGTGCTGCCGCCCATGTCGCCCGTCGCGGCGTACATGCGGCTGTGGATGGGATGATTTTCACCGCAGCGGCAGAGGCGCGCATTGTACCAAAGTGTAAGAATCAGGAGCAATATAATATGGACAACGCAGGCGTTTCGTGGTATGATAGTCGAGTCAAAAAGGAGATGAACTTATGAACCGATTACAGGCAAATCTGTGCTTGATCTGTGTAACGCTCTGCTGGTCAACGGAGGTTATCATCTTTGCGTGTATTCCCGACGATGTGCTTCCGTTCGCCACTTCTTTTATCACCTCGGCGATCGCGGCGGTGATTCTTGGCGCCTGCTTTTTCAGGCGGATCGGCAGCGAGATGAAGCGCGCGGGAAAAAAGATTCTGCTGCGCTGTTTGCTGCTCGGCGTATTGAAGGCAGCCTATGACATTATGTTTTTGTACGGGCTGAAATACTTTGACGTGTCAACGGGCGCGTTCACCTTTTCCATCACGGTCGTGGTGCTTCCCGTCGTCCTACTGACGATGAGAAAATCCGTAGACAAAAAGACGTGGGTCTCGGTCGTTCTGGTGCTGACAGGCATCGTATGTGCGCTTGGCAACAGCCTGGCAGAGACGCAGGCCTGGGGCTTGGTCATCATGTTCATCGGATGCACGCTGCGCGCACTGTTTTTCGTTAAGCTGAATGACTTTGCAAAAGAATACGATTCCATCACACTTTCCGTTTGGATATCCGTGATCGGAGCGGTCATCAGCTTTGTGATCTGGTTGATTTTGCAGCCCGCGACCTTCGGCGCCATACCGTGGTCGGGAACCGTTATTGCCGGTCTGTTTATCTACGCCTACTTCATCGTCGCCTTTGCGCAAACGCTGAATGTGTTTGCACAGAAGCGCGCCACCGCCGCAGGCGCAACCATTATCTATTCGCTCGAGATCGTATTCTCGCTGATTTGGAGCGCGGTGCTGCCCGAAAACCTGATCGACAGGGTGATACCGTCGCCGTTCCATATCATCGGCGCCCTGTTCATCGTGGCGGGCAGCCTGATAGAGATCATAGATTTCAGCGGGATACGGAGGGTGAAACGCAGCCATGAACCATAACGCCATGAAAAAACGGCTGCGCCGCATCGGTTTGACCCTGATACTGACAGCGGTGTATTTGGGCGTTGCCGTCCCGTTCAAGGTGATGAGCGTTATTCCGGGCTTTGCCGATATCCGCCCCGTTTTGATGCTCAATCCCGTTTTCGGCATTTTTTTCGGGATACCGCTGATGATTTTGATGCAGGAGGAGCTGCATTTTTCCCCCGAGCCCTTTTTCGGGCGACCGAACGCACCCGGCTGAGGCTTTACCGGATGTGCGGATGAAGAATACTATCAAAACAAAAAGGGCGCTGTGAAGCACCGAAGCAGTACGCTTCTGTCTTCACAGCGCCCTGTTCTCTTGTCCGGGGGTTACTTATGACGCTTGCGGCGCCTCCTGCGGCAGCAGCCGCTTTGGTGTGGGGAGCAGCTTTGCCGCCGCCGCCGCAAACAGCATGACCGGTATCAGGCGCGGCGGAAACACGATCATCAGCAAAAGCACCGTTGCCAGCGGCTTTTTCAGCGTGTGACCCACCAAAGCCGCCGTGATGACCGCCGTGCAAAACACCGCGTTCACACCGGACAGCAGGCTCGCCGCACAGCCGATGCTGACGCCGCAAAAAATCACCGGGAAAAAATGACCGCCCTTGAGCCCCGTATCTATACAGATATTCGTTAACAGCAGCTTGACGACGGCTGTCACCAGCAGCAGCACCGCGCCGATGGCGTCCCGGTTCTGCATGACGGCGTCGATTTGATGCTCGCCGGAAAACATGGTCAGCGGCAGGATGGTGCCGGCAATACCCAGCAGAACACCGCCGGCGACGGCACGACATACAACATATTTGGCAAAGCGCTTGGTAAGCGCGCCCGTGAATTTTTTAAAAAGGAAAAACAGCCAGCCTGCCGCAATGCCGGCAAGCGTGAACGGAACGGCGAACAGATAGTGCGCCAACGGCGTTTTTTCCGCCTCCATCCCCTCCATGCCCACGTGGACGCCGCACAGCCTGTTCAGCAGGATAAAAATGCCGAACGAACTGAGGATCGCGGCAATATAGAGGACGATTTTGGACGTTTTCGGCAAAACCGCGTCCTTGTCCGATTCGATCGGTTCGATAAAACCGAACATCGGTGAACGGAAAATGGTGCCGAGCGTCGCGCTGAGTCCGATGGCGGTCAGCTCATCCACCTCCTTTTGGAAGCGCTTCAGCTTGTCGCCCACCCATGTGCAAAGGCCTGCGATCACGCCGGTCAGCCCTGCCTCGGGGCCGACGCTTGCGCCGATGATCAGCGGAAACAGCGCCGAGCCGATCGTGGAAAAAACATTGTGATACGGATAGCCGCCGGTTTTCTTGACGGTGCCGATCACCGTCCCCAATTCTTCGGGATAGTCGCCGAATTTGCGCTTCCACAAGCCGATCAGCAGGCCGCCTGCCGTGCACACACACAGCGTATACGGCGGAAAGCTGATGTGCGACGGAATCCAGTGCCACAAACAATCTATGCCGAACTGCATCATGCGCAGAAATCCCCACACGATGCCGCCGACCGTCATGCCGAGTATGACGGTATACAGTAAAAACAGCAGGTGGTTTTTCGCTTTTTTCATAGTACATCCCTCCTGCCACTATTATACAACAACTTTCCGAAAATTGCACGATAATTTATTGCCGGTTTTTTATGAATGACCGCAGCAGAAAAGCAACGGCGGTTCCCAAAACGCCGAAAAGAGCCGCTTGTCAGCGGCTCTTTCCGGATTTAGAAGTTTTGAAATTAACGTGAAAAACGTGGTACGTTAAGTGAACGGCTGTGCGTTAGCCAACCTTTGCATCGGCGGTGTCGCCGAAGAAGTTGAAACGGAACAGCTTGCTTTCATCATTCTTGTTGTCGCAGAAGATGCTTGCCTCGGCAATTTTGCCGCCCTCGATCAGCTTGGTCAAGCCCAACAGCTGGCTCAGCTTGGATTTGAGGTTGAGTCTGTCGCCTTCGTTCGTAACAAGAAATACGTTGCCCTCGCAGGTATCCAGCACGGCGAGGAACTCTGTTACATCGATGTTGTGTAAATTCATGATGGGTGTCATAAGGTTTCCTCCTTCATTCATTTGATTGGCTCCCAAAGCCAACCGATTAAATTCGTGCGCCATTTACCATTTGGCAAAATTGTGTGTTTTCACCGGCCGTTGTTCCTTCCGTTGCGGCGCGCAGCCGCAGGGAGTAAAGCCGGCGGTCAAGCGGACTATTGACTTGACACTTGCTATTATACGCATCTTTTCGGAAAAGTCAACAGTTTTTTGAATTTTGATTTGTGCATCATGACTTTTTTATGTCAATTATTGCTAATTATTCGTTTGAAATTTGTGCAGACTGACTATCCTCGGCGATCCATAAAACATAGGACGGTTTCTCATTTGGTTTTTTTTGCGCAGACTGCCCAACTTGTGCCGCTTTTTTTTCAATAACTGCGTGGTGTTTTGCCAAACTTGCATTTTGCCCTGCCGCCCGAAAACCGCCATCCCGACACAAACAGGCACTTTCCCATTGACTTTTGCACGAATTGGGTGTACCATAGTTGGTGGTCAAACAAAGGAGTATGATACACGTGGATGTTTTGTCTGTATTAAGGGACTTGGCGATCATCGTGATTTTTGCCAAGGTGTTCGGTTTGATTGCGCGCAAGCTGAAGGCGCCGCAGGTCGTCGGCGAGATCATCGCCGGTCTGCTGGTGGGGCCGAGCGTGCTGGGGATCGTCAAGCTCAACAGCTTTTTGGACATTTGCGCCGGCATCGGCGTGGTGCTGCTGATGTTTTCGGCAGGTTTGGGTACCAATCTCAAGCAGCTGCTGCACACGGGCGTCAGGGCGCTGCTGATTGCCTGCGCCGGTGTTTTGGTGCCGCTGATCGGCGGCACGCTGCTGTACATGGCGTTTTACGGCTTTGCCGCCGTGGGTACGCCGCAGTTTTTTACGGCGGTGTTTATCGGCGTGATTATGACCGCCACCAGCGTGTCCATCACCGTGGAAACGCTGAAAGAGTTGGGCAAGCTGCAAACCGAGCTGGGCACCACCATTCTCAGCGCGGCGATTATCGACGACGTGATCGGCATTTTGGTGCTGACGTTTGTCATCGGCTTTAAAAATCCCGACAGCAACCCGGGCTTTGTGGCGCTGAGCACGCTGGCGTTTTTTGCGCTTTCCATTATATTGGGCTTTGTCATTTACAAGGTGTTTAAGGTGATTGACAAGCGCTGGCCGCACACGCGGCGCATTCCCATTCTGGCGCTGGCGCTGTGCTTCGGTCTGAGTTATGTGGCGGAAAAGTATTTCGGCATCGCCGACATCACCGGCGCGTATGTGGCAGGCATCATCCTGTCGCGGCTGCACGATGCGGACTATATAGAGGAAAAGATGGACATCAATTCCTATATGATCTTCGGTCCCATTTTCTTCGCGAGCATCGGCTTGAAAACGCACATCGAGGGCATCACCTGGGAGCTGGTGCTGTTTTCGGCGGCGTTCGTGGCGGTGGCGCTGGTGGCAAAAATCATCGGCTGCGGCGCCATGTCGCGGCTGTGCGGCTTTAGGGGCACCGACACGCTGAAAATCGGCGTGGGCATGATGACGCGCGGCGAGGTGGCGCTGATCGTCGCCCAGCGCGGACTGACCGAGGGCATGATCAGCTCGGCGTACTTTACCTCGGTGATCCTGCTGATCATCGTGTCGAGCATTCTGACGCCGATCCTTTTAAAATTGTTATACGCCAAGGATAAAAAACCGGTTGAGGCAGCGTAGCCTCAACCGTTTTTTTTGAGAGTGAAGAGTGGAATGTAAGTCGCTTCGCGCGGTATGCGATGCCACGGTCGGCGTATTATGCCAAAATGATCTCCAGCTGCTCGGTGTTTAGATCGCGCGTGCACGGCGCCGGGCGGCACAGCGGAAGCGAAGCGCCCTTTTTCAAAAACAGTGGCACCTCGTTGAGCGCGACCCGGATATAATGCAGTCCCTTGCCGAGCGACCGCTTTTCCACGCGCGTGCCGCTGAGCTTGAGAAGCGTCATGTCCTCGGGCAAATACACGGTTCTGCCGTTGGCGTTTTGCTCGTACACCGGCGCGATCATGCACTCGTCGCCGAGCATCAGCTGGGTTTCGCACTCACGCGCGATGGGATCGCCCGGGTAGTCGAACGACAGCGGACGGAACAGCAGATCGTCGTTGTCGCGCGCCTTGACAAAGGTGTTGTATAAATACGGGATCAGGCGGTAGCGCACCTGAATGACGTCGCGGAAGTCCTCGGGATGCTCAAAGCGGTACGCCTCCTGGTCACGGGTGCCGAGCGCGGAATGGTTGCGCATCAGCGGCGTAAACACGCCCAGCGCCAAAAAGCGCAGCACCAAATCGCGCGTGGCGTTGTCGTTGAAGCCGCCCAGATCGGCGCCGCAGTACAAAAAGCCGCACATGTTCGCCGCCGGCAGCATTTTCAGGCACAGCAGGATATGCGACCACCACGAATGATTGTCGCCGAACCAGATGCCGGCGCAGCGGTGGGCGCCCACATAGGACGCGCGCGAAAACAGCAAAATATTGCCGCTGCCCGCCGTTTGCTCAAAATACTCGCCTGCCGCCCGGGTCATGTTGGCGCCGTACAGGTTGTGCACGCGCTGATGGTTGACCTGCTCGTTTCCGATGGTGTGATAGATCGTCGCGTAATCCTCCTGCGCGTTGGACAGCCCGGCAAAGGTGTCCTTTAAGGCGAAAAAGCGGCTCAGATCCAGATTTTCGCCCTGCAGCTCCGCCGCCTTTTCCAGCGCGTTTTGCACGCCCTCCGCGGAATAGAACAGCGCCGGCTCGTTCATGTCGTTCCAAAAGCCGTCGATGCCCATATCGAGCAGGGCTTGGTATTTCGCGCCGAACCACTGCCGCACGGCAGGCTGCATAAAATCGGGAAAGGCGCACATGCCCGGCCATACGCCGGCTTCAAATATACTGCCGTCCTCTTTTTTGCAGAAGTAGCCGTTTTGCACGCCCTCCTCATAAACGCTGTAGCCCTCCTCCTTTTTCACGCCCGCGTCGATGATCGGGATCAGGTGGACGCCCTGCTCCTTTTTGGCGCGGACAAAGGCGGCAAAATCGGGAAAGGCTTCCTCGTTCACCGTAAAATCCTTGTACCGATCCATGTAGTCGATGTCGAGATACACACAGTCGAGCGGAATATCCGCCGCGCGGTAGCCCTCGATCACACTGTCCACGGCGGCGGCGTCCGGGTAGCTCCAGCGGCTTTGCTGGTAGCCGAACGCCCACAGCGGCGGCAGATAGCTTTTACCGATCACGGAGCGGAATTCGCGCACGATCTCGCGCGGACTGCCGCCGCGGATCAGGTAGATATCCGCATCCGTGCCGTCCACGGTCACGCCTGCCACATCCTGCCGGGTGTAGCCGATGTCCCAGCGGATCCGCGCCGGAAAATCGACAAACAGCCCAAAGCACTCGGCGCCGCTGTACAGCAAAAAATTGTGCGCGGCATACAGCGACTGCTTGGTTTCGGTGTGAAACGGGTCGTCGCTGCAATAGCTTTCATACACCCAGCCGCGCTTGTTGATGCCGCGCGGCGCTTCGCCCAAGCCGTACACGATCGCGTCCGGCTCCATGGGAAACGCAAACCGCAGCTGTTCGTTTTCCACATCATGGGCAAACGGAAACTCGTCCATCGGAAACGGCACCAGCACCCGCGTCACCGCACCGGTGGCGATCGGCTTGCCGCTTGTGTATTTGGTAATCATCACATATCCCCCTATCGTTCTGTAAAAAGCGGTTCACGCACAGCTGACCGCTCTGACTGTTTCTTACTACCTAAAGTATACCGCAAAAAACGGCAACATTCAACACAAAAAATCGTGCTGTGACGGTTGAATTTGCTGTCAAAATATGGTATACTGAAACAGTGTATAAAATATCCTTTGAAAGGGGTTTGCCATATGTGTGGTATTTGCGGCTTTACAGGCGCGCTTGACAACCGTGACGACGTCATCAAACGCATGACGGAGGTCATCACCCACCGCGGTCCCGATTCGGATGGCTTTTTCAGCGACGAAACCATTGCCATGGGCTTTCGCCGGCTGTCGATCATCGACCTGGAAACGGGACACCAGCCTATTTATAATGAAGACAAAACCTTGGTGCTCACCTTTAACGGCGAGATCTACAACTACAAACAGCTTCGCGAGGAGCTGACGGCCAAGGGTCACCGCTTTGCCACCGAGTCTGACAGCGAAGTGCTGGTGCACGGCTTTGAGGAATGGAAAGAGGATCTGCTGCCCCGTTTGCGCGGCATGTTTGCATTTGCCGTTTACAACACGGCGGACAAGTCTGTGTTTATCGCGCGCGATCCGTTTGGCATCAAGCCGCTGCACTACACGCAAATCGGCAACGATTTTGTGTATGCGTCCGAAATCAAAAGCATTTTGGAGCACCCCAAATTTGAAAAGCGCTTCAACCGCCGCGCGCTCGACACCTATCTGTCCTATCAGTACGCGCTGCCGCCCGACACCTTTTTTGAAGAGGTGTACTGCCTGCTGCCCGGCCACTATCTGTGGTTCCAAAACGGCGCGGTGGAAACCTTCCGCTACTTTGAGCCGCGCTTCCGTCCCGACAACAACATGACCGAGGACGAGGCGGTGGAAAAGATCGAGAAGGTGTTTGAGGAATCCATCAACGCCCACAAGATCGCCGACGTTGAGGTTGGCTGCTTTTTGTCCTCGGGCGTGGATTCCAGCTATGTGTCCACCTATTTTTCGGGTCAAAAAACCTTTACCGTGGGCTTTGATTACGGTGAAAAATACAACGAGATCAGCTGGGCGGAAAGCCTGAGCAAGCTGATCGACGTGGAACACCACACCCACCTGATCTCCGGCGCGGAGTTTTGGGACGCAGTGCCCACCGTGCAGTACTATATGGATCAGCCGCTCGCCGATCCGTCGTGCGTGGCGCTGTATTTTGTGTCGCGGCTCGCTTCGCAGTATGTCAAGGTCGTGCTGTCGGGCGAAGGCGCCGACGAGCTGTTCGGCGGCTACACCTGCTACAACGACCCGCGCGTGTTCAAGGTTTACCAAACCCTTGTGCCGCACTTTTTGCGCAAGGCGCTGCGTGCCATCGCGCGCAAGCTGCCCGACATCAAGGGGCGCGACTATGTGATCCGCGCCTGCGACAAGCTGGAGGATCGCTACATCGGCAACGCCTTTATGTACGACCTCAAGGAAAAACAACAGATCCTCAAGGAGCCTGCCATCGCCACCGCGCCGCAGCGCTATGCGCGCAAGCACTACTACCGCAGCCGCCGCTACGACGATGTGACCAAAATGCAGTATCTCGACATCAATTTGTGGCTGACGGGCGACATTTTGCTGAAAGCCGACCGCATGAGCATGGCGAACTCGCTGGAGCTGCGCGTGCCGTTCCTCGACAAAGAGGTGTTCAAGGTCGCGTCCTCGCTGCCCACCAATTTGCGCGTCAACAAGCACAACACCAAATATGCCCTGCGCAAGGCGGCGGCAAAGCACATGCCCGAATCCACCGCCGAAAAAGAAAAGCTCGGCTTTCCGGTGCCCACGCGTGTGTGGCTGCGCGAAGAAAAATACTACAACATCGTGCGCGACCGCTTTGAAAGCGCGACCGCCGAAAAATTCTTTAACACCGAAGCGCTGACCGAGTGGCTTGACCAGCATTTCAGCGGAAAAGAGGACAACAGCCGCCGCGTTTGGACGGTGTATGTGTTCTTGGTGTGGTATGATATCTACTTTAACGAAAACAATCCCCGCGCCGAAAAGCCTGCCAACCGTCTGGACGAGCTGAAAGCAGCCGCCGAAGCGGTGCGCGCTGGAAAGGCTGCGCCCGCCGAAGCACCGGCGGAGGAAGCAGCAGAGGAAGCTCCGGCAGAGGCAACGGCGGACAAGTCCATGCCGGCTTTGACGCCTGCCCTGGGAGTCGCCGCCGCAGCCGGCGCTGTTGCGACCGGCGCTGCCGATGAAATCACCGAGGATGTGTTTGACGAGGGCATCGACGACATCGAGGTAGACGAGGAAGCGGCGAATATCGACGATAACGAGGGCTGGGAAGCCGCGTTTGAAGCGCCGCTGCCCGAGGATGCGCCGGAGGACAACGCAGAAGAAACAACAGCCGCTAACGATAACACGGCGGAAGCCGCACCCGAGGCATACGACAACGGGGAAGCCGAGCCCGAAGAATATGACGACGAGAACGCCGAGTCTGAGGAATACTACGACGAGGAAGCGGAGCCCGAGGAATATTACGACGAGGAAGCCGAATTCGAGGAATACTACGACGACGGGGAAACCGAACCCGAGGAATATTACGACGACGGGGAAGCGGAACCCGAGGAATACTACGACGAGGAAACCGAGCCCGAAGAATATTACGAAGAAGACGGCGAGCCCGAAGAATATTACGATGACGAGGAAGCTGAGCCCGAAGAATATTACGATGACGGGGAAGCGGAACCCGAAGAATATTACGACGACGGGGAAGCGGAGCCCGAGGAATATTACGACGAGGAAGCCGAATTCGAGGAATACTACGATGACGGGGAAGCGGAATCCGAGGAATACTACGACGAGGAAACCGAGCCCGAAGAGTATTACGATGAAGACGGCGAGCCCGAAGAATACGACGACGAGGAAGCCGGATCCGAGGCATACGACGGCGCATATGATGCGTCGGCAGAAGAATACTACGACGACACAGACGACGCCGATGCCGAGGAATATTGGGACGAAGACGCCGAGACGACCGGCGCTGCCGAATCCGGGGACGACGATTTCGACGACACCAAATACGACGAGGATGACTCCGATACGTATTGGGACGACGAGGCTTCCGAAAACGAAGCATACGAAGACGCTGACGGGGAAGAAGACGCAGACGAGGCAACCGAAGAAGCTAACGGGGACACCGCGTTCCAAATCATTGAGCCGGAAATTATCGAAGAAAACGGCGAGGAATTTATTGACATCTCTGTGTTCAGCTCCGGCAAGGTACAGCTGAAACCCGAACCGACGCCGCCACCCTCCCATTCCGTATTGGGCGACATTCCGTTTTTGTCCCGCTTTTTCAACAGAAAAAAACACAAATCCGCCGTGCAGGAGGAGGCGCCGCTGAACGACGCGTTCGAGGAGGAAGTGTTTGAGGAAGAAGCGCCCGAAGACGAGTTGACGGAAGACGCAGCTGCGGACAGCGAAATGCCGGACGAGGAAGCGCTTGACGAAGAAGCGTATGACGACGAGGAAGCGCTTGACGAAGAAACGTATGACGAGGACGAGCCGGTGGAAGAAGAAGTATACGACGAGGAAGCGCCGGACGAAGAAGCGTATGACGACGACGGGGAACCGGAGGAAGAAGCGTATGACGACGAGGCGCCTGCTGAGGACGACGCTTTGACAGAAGAGGACTATGCGGACGCAGCTGCCCCGGAGGAAACAGACGATTTTGCGGATGATTTTGCGGAATACGAGGATGCGTTAGACATTGACGAAGTCGCCGGCGAAGGAGCCGCCGCCCCCGTTTCACCGCAGGAGCAAATGCAGATGGCGATCGACAGCATTGAAAAGCGCGCCAAAAACCTTTCCGAGCCAAACATCATGTCGGATGAAGCCGTCAGCCAAATCCGTTTCTTTGGCGACGACGAATAACCGCCCGTTTCAAAAAGTATAACTGCCTAAAGGCGCACCGCGTGTGCGCCTTTAGCGCGCGACTATATTTACAGAACCCTTTCGGAGGTATCGTATGCAATTAACGGAAACAACCCTGTCATCCAAGGAGATTTTCAGCGGCAAAATTTTGCACGTCACCCACGACGAGGTCGCGCTGGAGGACGGCACCCATGCCCTGCGCGAGGTGGTGCGGCATCCGGGCGGCGTGTGCGTGGCGGCGATCGACAAGGACAACAACCTGCTGTTTGTGCGCCAGTTCCGCTACCCCTACGGCGAGGTCGTGCTGGAGCTGCCTGCCGGCAAGCTGGAAAAGGGCAGCACGCCGCTGGAAAACGGCAAGCGCGAGCTGCTGGAGGAAACCGGCGCCGTCGGCTATTCCTATATTTCGCTGGGACAGGTGTACCCCTCTCCCGGCTATACCGACGAGATCATTCATTTGTACGCCTGCCGCGTGCAGGAAGTGGGCGACGCGCAGCCCGACGCAGGCGAGTTTTTGCACGTAGAGCGTATCCCCTTTTTAACGGCGGCGGAAATGGTGCTCAATAACCGCGTGTTTGACGCCAAAACCCAAATCGCCGTGCTGAAAGCCGCCGCACTGCTGCAAAGCGGACAGATTTAAAGGACATCACACAGCGTATGCAAACTTTTTTTCATTTATCCACCGAACAACAGCATACCGCCGTGGCGCTGGGCTTCTTTGACGGCCTGCACCGCGGTCACCGCAAGGTGTTGCAGGCGGCGGCACGGCAGGCAAACAACGGCCTGCTGCCCGTGTGCTTCACCTTTTCCGAAAGCCCCAAAAGCGTGCTTCGCGGCGAGGCACTGCCTGCGCTGATGACGCGTGAGGACAAGCTGCACGCGCTGGCGCAAATGGGCATAGCGCATGTGTATTTGACCGATTTTCGCGCCATGATGCACCTGAGCGCGCGCGCCTTTTTTACGGACATCCTGCTGGAGCAGCTGCATGTCCGGGCGCTGTTTTGCGGCTTTAATTATCGCTTCGGCAAAAACGCCGAGGGCGACGTCCGTTTGCTGCAAAGGCTCTGCGTGGAAAACGGCGTGCTGCTGACGGTGGTGCCGCCCGAAACCGACGGCGGCGAGGTGGTGTGCTCCACACTGATCCGCCGGCTGATCGACGCGGGCGACATCCGCCGCGCCAACCGCCTGCTGGGCAGCCGCTTCGGAATGTGCGCCACCGTGCGCCACGGCAAACGCATCGGTCGTCAGTTGGGCACGCCCACGCTGAACCAAACCCCTGCCAAGGGCTTG
This sequence comes from uncultured Clostridia bacterium, assembly GCA_946414505.1. GTDB lineage: Bacteria > Bacillota > Clostridia > Oscillospirales > Acutalibacteraceae > Ruminococcoides. The sequence continues at coordinate 28,871 of CAMKOU010000006.1, forward strand.
GCGGTGCCGCCCTACGGCGTGTACGCCTCGGTGGTCACCCTCGAGGACGGCATATCGTATTGCGGCGTCACCAACATCGGCGTCAAGCCCACGGTCGGCGGCACCGCGCTGCTGTGGGAAACGTGGATGCCTGATTACGCAGGCGGCGAGATATACGGCGAGACCGCCGACGTGCGCCTGCTCGACTTCATCCGTCCCGAGCGCAAATTTGACAGCCTGGACGCGCTCAAGGGGGAGATTTTGCGCAACGGCGAGCAGGCAAAGGGTATTTATCAATGCGTAATGCGTAATGCGTAATTTTTGTGTGCATATCACATTGGCTCAATAATAATTTACTATATAAAAGGAAGTAATCAACATGGCAAAAATGCAATTCAAATCCGAATCCAAGCGACTGCTGGACTTGATGATCAACTCCATCTACACGCACAAGGAAATTTTCCTGCGCGAGATCATCTCCAACGCCAGCGACGCCATCGACAAGCTCTGCTTCATTGCCCTGACCGACGACACGCTGGGCATGACGCGCGCCGATTTTAAAATCGAGCTGAAGGCGGACAAGGACGCACGCACGCTGACCGTGACCGACAACGGTATCGGCATGGACAAGGACGATTTGGAAAACAACCTCGGCACCATCGCCTCCTCCGGCTCCTACCAGTTTAAGCAGGAAATGAGCGAAAAAGAGGATGCACAGGACGACATCGACATCATCGGTCAGTTTGGCGTGGGCTTTTATTCGGCATTTATGGTGGCAAAGGAGATCACCGTCATCACCAAAAAATACGGCAGCGACACGGCGTGGAAATGGCACTCCGCCGGCGCGGACGGCTATGAGATCGAGGAATGCGACCGCGACGGCATCGGCACCGAGATCATCCTGACCATCAAGGACAACACCGAGGACGACAACTACGACGAGTTTTTGGAGCAGTACCGCCTGCAGGGACTTGTCAAGCGCTATTCCGACTACATCCGCTATCCGATCGTGATGGAGATGAAAAAGAGCCGCGTCAAGGAGGACACCAAGGACAGCGACAAGCCCGAGTATGAGGATTACTACGAAACCGAGACCCTCAACAGCATGGTGCCCATTTGGCAGCGCCCGAAAAAGGACGTGCCGCAGGAGGAATACGACAAGTTTTATCAGGAAAAGTTTATGGCGATGGACAAGCCCCTGAAAACCATCGTCACCGCGGTGGAGGGCGTTGTCACCTACAAGGCGCTGCTGTTTATCCCTGCCTCCACGCCCTACGACTATTACACCAAGGAATACAAAAAGGGCTTGCAGCTGTATTCGAGCGGCGTGCTGATCACCGACAACTGCGAGGAGCTGGTGCCCGAGCACTTCCGCTTTGTGAAGGGCATCGTGGACACCGCCGACCTGTCGCTGAACATCTCGCGTGAAATGCTGCAGCACGACCGCCATCTGCTGACGATCGCGCAGAACATCGAAAAAAAGGTGCAGCGCGAGCTGACCGCGATGCTGCAAAACGACCGCGAAACCTATGAGAAATTCTTTAAGGCATTCGGCAGACAGCTGAAATACGGCGTGGTGTCCGACTACGGTATGCACAAGGACGAGCTGCAGGATCTGCTGCTGTTCTATTCCTCCACCGAAAAGAAGCCCGTGACCCTCGGCGAATATGTCGGTCGCATGAAGGAGGAGCAAAAGTTTATTTACTTTGCCACCGGCGAAACCGCCGCCGCAATCGACGCGCTGCCGCAGACCGAGCTGCTGCGCTCCAAGGGCTTTGAGATGTTGTACTGCACCGAGGACGTGGACGAGTTCACCCTGCAAACACTGATGAGCTATAAGGACAAGCGCTTTTGCTCGGCGATGAACGACGACCTCGGCATCGAAAATGACGAGCAGCAGGAAGAGGACAAAAAGGACAACACCGCGCTGCTGACGTTTGTGAAGGAAACGCTGGGCGACAAGGTGGCGGAAGTGGTCGAATCCAAAAAGCTGGTGTCCCACCCCGTTTGCCTGACCGCCAAGGGCGGCATCTCCTTTGAAATGGAAAAGTACTTCAACGCCGTGCAGCCCGACGCCGGCATGAAGGCGCAGCGCGTGCTGGAGCTCAACCTCAGCCACAAGGCGGTACAAACCATGGAAAGCCTCATTCAAACCGACATCGACAAGGCGCGCAAATACGCCGAGGTGCTCTACAGCCAGGCGCTGCTGATCGCCGGCTTGCCGCTGGAGAATCCGTCGGAATACACCGATCTGGTGTGCTCGCTGATCTAACCGGTCATCTGTCGGACATTCGGTTGCGCATCACCACACAGCCCCGTGTATCTCACCGATACACGGGGCCATTTTTTGAAAAACTGCACAAAAATGATTGAATCTCCTCTCATAATATGGTATAATAAAATGATTCAATCGAAAGGGGCGACACTGTGAAAGTACTATCCGTTATCTTTACCGTTGCCGGCATCATTTGTTTGCTCGTCGCTGCGCTGCTGGGCAGCAGCGGCTTTTCCGATTTTCAAAGCGACCAAGAATTGCCGCGGTACGCCGCCGAGGTGGTGGCGCTGCGCACCGAGGACGGCTATGTGCGCCCTGTGGTGCGGTACCAGTTTCGCGGCACCGAATACCAAATCATTGTGGAAAATCAAGATTTGTACCAGGGGCAAAAGCTGCACGTCATCCTGCGCGACGACAAGTTTTCCAATGCGGAAATATACCGCGCATCCCCGTTTCAATACGGCAAGGTGATCGGTTCCTGCATCGTCGGCGGCTTTGGCATCGTGTTTTTGCTGGTTTCGTTTCTGTTGCTGCGCTTCAAAAAGCGCATGGAGAGCAACGATCCGCTGCGGATCATCACGCCGCTGTTTATCGGCATCGGCGTTGCGGCGCTTTGCGGTGTGCTTGCCCTCAACATCATCACCTATTTGCCCCAAAACCGCGACAACGAAGCAGATTACATACAAACCCCTGCCGTGCTGGTGATGGTGCCGGAATACCGCACCCAAACCCGGTATGACGCCGAACACGAACAACGGAAAACCGAAACCACCTTTTACGGCGACACCGTGGCGCAGTATGAAGTCAACGGCAAGCGCTACCGCGCCAAGGTTTCCGACAACAAGGACAACTATACGGAACAGAAGATCACGCTTTTTGTCAAACGCGACGATCCGGGATTTGTCAGGGAAGCGCTCAACGACACCACCCTGCAAACGGTGATGACCATTGCGTTCACCGCTCTCGGCATTATTTTTATCGCCTTTGGTATCCTGTTTAAAAGGCCGCGATAGTTTTTGCGCAGGGCGAAGGGTTTGTTGCAAAAGCTGCCGCATGGTGCTGTGAAAAAAAGTTTTTAGGCAATACCGCATCATTCAGGTGTGCGGATTGCGCGGTGTTGCCTTTAGGGATTTTGGCGCGAATCTGCGGATGCTGCGCCTTTGAATGATAGATTAAGGAGAATGCATTATGAAAAAAACACCATTGCCGATGATCGCCGCCGCCATGCTCGCGGCACTGGCCATCACCGCCTGCTCCGCCGGCAGCGGCGGTCAGATTTCCCGCAGCGCGTCGGAGCAAACCGATCCTTCCGCCGGCCGGGCGCAGACGACCGGCGCTGCCGCTTCCGACAGCACGGAATCAACCTTTGTCGCAAAAAAATACGGAGGAGATTTCACCCTGCCGTCCATTGAAGCGGTCACGGTGGGAGAGAACACCATTCACGTGGAGCTGCCCACGCTCCCAAAGCTGAATTTGGAGCTGGGCTTGAAGCTGAAAACCAATCCCTATGTGACGCTCGACGCACGCGGCGCCATTTCGCTGGACACCTCGGTGCTGTTCGATTATGACAGCGCCGAGCTGAACGACAAGGGCAAGGAAAGTTTGAAAAGCTTTTTGAACGATTATGTCAAAGAGATATTTAACAGCGACGGCACCGCCAAGGTGAAGAGGATCACCGTGGAGGGTCACACCGACACCGACGGCAGCCGCGAGTACAACCAAAAGCTGTCCGAGCAGCGCGCAAAAGCCGTGATGGATTACTGCAACCAGATCCATCCGGAGCTGAAGCCCTATCTGGTCGCCAAGGGCTGCGCCTATGATTACCCCGTGCTGAAGGCGGACGGCAGCATTGATATGGCGGCGTCGCGCCGCGTGTGCTTCGTTGCCGAATAACGGCAGTCAGCCAAAGACCGATTTTTTGACGAGGAGAATGACCATGAAAAAACAACCCCTGCTGATGACGGCTGCCGCCATGCTCGCGGCACTTGCCGTCACCGCCTGCTCCGCCGGCACCGGCAGCGTACAGACGACCACCGGCGCAGCCGAAACCACCGCAGCCGAGACCACCGCACCTGCCGAAACGGAGGCGTCTTCGGAATTGCCCAAGCTGCAAAGCATTTCCATCCCCGATTACTCTGTGCCGGAGATCACCTTTGAAACCTTTGCACCCGCCACCCTTGCCACGTTAGCCGTGCCGGATTACTCCCTGCCGAAGATCAACGTTGAAATAGGCGAGGGCGTTACGTTCAATTCCTATGTTTCGCTCGATTCGCGCGGCGCTATTTCGCTGGACAATTCGGTGCTGTTCAGCTATGACAGCGCCGAGCTGAGCAACAAGGGCAAGGAGAGCATCAAGAGCTTTTTGGCGGATTATGTCAAACAGATCTTCAACAGCGACGGCACCGCCAAGGTGAAGAAGATCACCGTGGAGGGTCACACCGACACCGACGGCAGCCGCGAGTATAACCAAAAGCTGTCCGAGCAGCGCGCAAAAGCCGTGATGGATTACTGCAACCAGATCCATCCGGAGCTAAAGCCCTATTTGGTGTCCAAGGGCTGCGCCTCGGACTACCCCGTGCTGAAGTCCGACGGCACCGTGGACATGGACGCGTCGCGCCGCGTGTGCTTTGTAGCGGAATAAGCGGAAGCGTCTTTCAAAACAAAATACAAAAACAGGGAGCGTTCACGCCGCACGGGTGAACGCTCCCTGTTTTATCCGCTTACCAAATTGGTCGGGTGACCGGCAAAATAGTTTTTGATGTTATCGACGACAATGCCCATCAGCCGCTGTCTGGTTTCCACCGGCGCCCACGCAATGTGCGGCGTCATGATGCAGTTGGGGGCGTTCATCAGCAGGCAGTTTTCCTCCATCGGCTCGGTGCGGATGGTGTCGATCGCCGCCATGCCGAGGTGACCGCTTTGCAGCGCGTCATACAGATCCTGCTCCACCACCACACCGCCGCGCGCCGTGTTGACAAAAACGGCGCCGGGCTTCATTTTGGCAAAGGCGGCTTTGTTGAACATGTCCTGCGAATCCTCGTTGAGCGGACAGTGTACCGTCACGATATCGCTGCGGCGCAGCAGCGCGTCCAGGCTGACCTGCTCCACGCCCTCTGTCTGCTTGGGGCTGCGGCTGCAGCCGATGACCTGCATTTGAAAGGCGTTGGCGATGCGTGCGACCGCCGTGCCGATGGCGCCCAAGCCCACGATCCCCAGCGTTTTGCCCGCGAGCTCGCGGAGCGGATACACAAACGGCGAAAACGTGGCGCTGCGCTTCCACAAGCCGTCGTGCACATAACGGTTGTAGCGCGAGGTGTTGTTGAACGCCTCCAAAATCAGCGCAAAGGTGTGCTGCGCCACGGCGTTGGTGGAATAGGCGCCGGCGTTGCAAACGGCAATGCCGTGTGCGCGGCAGTAGTCGATGTCGATGTTGTTGTAGCCCGTGGCAAACAATCCGATATATTTTAACTTTTTGGCAAGGCGCAGCGTGTGCGCATCCAGCAGCGTTTTGTTGACGACCGCCACATCCGCATCCGCCAGCCGCTCCGCCACCTCCTCATAGGGCAGCAGGCCGTAAGACGCCACCTCGCCCAGCGCCCGCAGCGGCGCGTCGGTGACTAACGCATCAAAAACGGTTTGTGCATCGGTTAAAACAATTTTCATGATGATCCCTCCGCTGCTATTGTACCACATCGCCGCCAATATTTCAACTTGATAAACGGCAGCGAATATGCTACAATGGGACGGAAGGGATGAGGCTTATGTACAAAAACTACTTATTTGATCTGGACGGCACCCTGCTGCCCATGGACTTAAAACCGTTCATCGACCTGTATTTGCAGGCGTTTTGTCAAAAATTCGCCCACCCCTTACAGCTCCCTCCGCAAACCCTCGGGCAAGCCATTTGGGAGGGCGCCGCGGCAATGGCGCAAAACGACGGCAGCTGTCTGAACCGCGAGGTGTTTTGGCGTGCCATGAACCGCGCCTGCGGCAAGGATATGCGTTTGTATGAAGCCGCGTTCGATGCCTTTTACCGCAACGAATTTGTCGCGGCAAAGGCGGCGACCCGGGTCAATCCGTATGTTGCAAAAGCCGTCGCGCTGCTCAAACAGCGCGGCTGTCGGCTGATCGTCGCCACCAACCCCATTTTTCCCGAGGCGGCGACCTTTGCGCGCATCCGCTGGGCAGCGCTCGATCCGGACGATTTTTCCTATGTCACCCTGTACGACAACAGCTCGTTTTGCAAACCGCGTGTGGAATACTACGAAGAAACCTGCCGTGTGTGCGGCATTCGACCCGAGGAGAGCATCATGGTCGGCAACGATACAGACGAGGACATGTGCGCCGCCGCGCTCGGCATGGACACGTTTTTGGTGACGGACTGCCTCATCAACCGGCACGACAAGGATATCCGGGCTTTCAGGCACGGCAGCTTTCGCGATTTTTATGAGGATATTTGCAGACAATAAGCTTTTAACGGAAAACAGCCGCAGGCGTTTGTGCCTGCGGCTGCGTTTGTATGTCTGCATTTATCCGGCTTTTTTGGCGGCGGAGCTGAACAGCAGCACCAGCGTGGCGTTGTCCGCGGTGCCCGTTTCTTTGATGCCGTTCGCCTTTTGGAAGGCTTTCACGGCGGTTTCGGTGACGTCGCCGTAGTAGCCGGTGATGTTGGTGTCGTCGCCGCTCTTTTTAATGTAGCCCAAATCAAACAGGCGCTGCTGCATGATGCGGACATTATCGTTTTCGTTGTTCTTTTCCAGCTTCAAATCCTTGAGCGTGATCTTATACTGCGCCGACACATCCTGCGGCTCTGTGGCGGCAGGCGCGGTGGCAGCGGACGCGTTGGTTTGGCTGTCTTTGGCGGCGGTGGTGCCCGGCAGCGTGGTGTTGGTGCCCGAGGTCACGTCGGTGACAGGCGTCGGCACCGGTGCGGTCGTGGGCAGCTTGCCGGCATAAATAAACTCGATCATGCGGTTGAGGGTCGGCTGCGCGGAGACGCCGGGCAGCGACATTTTTTGCAGCGGGATCTGCAGTGTTCTTTTGGCGGAAAGCGCCTTCAGCTTCGACAGATTTTTGTCGGACGTCAGCGCCTTCAGCGTGGCGTCGTCGTTATACAGGATAAAGGTGGGGTTGGCGGCTGTCAGCTCCTTGGCAACATCCAACGCTGTGGGAGAGTCGGGGGTGGCGTCATCATAGGAAAAGATGTTTTTGCAGTTGGTGTACTGCATCAAAATATCGCCGTAATTGCCGTTCGTCAGGCACGCCAGCTTTTTGTCATCCAAATACAGATAGCAGATCGTGACGTTGTCGCTCGGCTTGAAATAGCCGTCTACGCTGTGCTCGATACGTTCCAGATCCAGCTCCAGCCGGGAGTAGGATTCCTTGCCCGTGCGCATTCCCTTGTTTTTGCCCACCAGCGCCTTGGCAATGGTTTCGTAGTTGACCTTCACCTCGCCGACGGTGCGCGGCGTCTGCATTTTCAGCACGGGGATACCGGCTTTTTTCAGCTGCTGCTCCGTTTCCTTGCTGAGCTTTTCGTTGCAAAAAACCAAATCGGCGCCGAGTACCTCGATTTGACGTACATCGGGATTGGTTTCGGTGCCGACGCTCGGCACGCTGGCAAGCTCCTCCTGGGTAACGATGTCACTTTTTCCCACCAACAGGCGGTTAAAGTTCATATAGGCTAAAATGTCGGCGGTCACATCATCCAGCACCACCACTTTTTTCGGCGTCTTTTCGATTTTTACGGTGCCGATCTCCACAGGAAATTCGCTTTCACTGCAGGCGGTCAGCATTACGGCGGCGGATAACACCAGCATTGCCGCCACTAACACGGAAACAAACTTTTTCATATATACCTCCCGATATGGTTGCGGCTGCCGCCGCTGTTAGCAAAACAAAGACTCGATATACTGCTTGGCGCAGCGCGGCGAACGGCCGCCGCGCGACAGCGCAAAGCGTTCGGCGCCGGCACACAACGCCTCGTCGGGCATGTCCACGCCGCGCTGCTGCGCCATGGCGCGCACGATGTCCAAGTATTCCTGCTTGGACGGCGCGATGTAGCACACGGCAAGCCCGAAGCGGTCGCTCAGCGACAGGGTCTCCTGCATGTTGTCGCGGGTGTGCACATCATCGACCTCGATCGCGCGGTCGCTCAGGCGTTCCTTCACCAAATGGCGGCGGTTGGACGTGGCGTAGATCAGCGCGTTTTGCGGCCGCGCCGCCAAGCCGCCCTCCAGCACCGCCTTGAGCGCGGTGTAGGCGCCGTCCTGGTATTGAAACGACAAATCGTCGATATAAATGATGAATTTTAACGGCAGCTGCGCGAGCTTGTCCACCAACAGCGGAAAATCCATCAGCCGTTCCTTCGGCATTTCCACAATGCGCAGGCCGCGCGTGCGGAACGCGTTCGCGACCGCCTTGACCGTGGAGCTTTTGCCGGTGCCCATGTTGCCGTACAGCAGGCAGTTGTTGCAGCTTT
>CAMKOU010000007.1 GCA_946414505.1 uncultured Clostridia bacterium
TCACGGCGGACACCCTTGGTGTTCGGCTGTATCCTTCCCGCTGTCGGGCGGATTTAGGACTTTCACCCTTTAGAAACGTGCGCCGTCGGGTGCACCAAAAAACCGGACAAACCGCCTGTTTGCCCGGTTTTTTCTATGGGCAATACCGCATAATTCAGGTGTACGGATTGCGCAGCAAGATTTTTCGTCAGGTTGAACAAATAAATCGAGGTAAGGCTGACGCCTTGCCGAGATTTTTTGGGCAAGCTGACGGAATAATATTCAAGCAAGCCGTGCGCCTTGATTTGTGCGGTGTTGCCTATGATATCAAAGCGCGTGTCAGCACAATGAGTTCGCCTGCCGCAAAGGACGCGGCGTTGAGCAGCAGCGACAACCGCAGCGCACCAAGCCGCCGGAAGGTGAGCGTCTTTTTAAAAAACAGCGCCTCGCCGAACAGCACTGCTATCTCCAGTGCCGCCGCAACGGCATAGGGGATCCACGGTGTACGCCCCCACCACAGCCACGCAGCGTTATACAGCACATTCACGATGGGATTGGTGACACAGTTGATCAGCCCGACGAGCACCAGATCCCAGCCGCGCACGCGCAGCACTGCCGCCAGCGTCACCTCCACGGCGAGCGTCAGCGCCAAGCTGAACAGCAGCGACGCCACCAGCCCGTTCACGGTTCTCTCCGGCTTTCCGCACCTGCTGCGCCGTCTTTGCCGCGTTTACGGCGTGCCAACAGGATCATAGCGACAACAGCACCCGCCAAGCCGGGCAGAAATAACACTGTCAGAAATAGCACAAGCAGCAGCACACCGAGCGGCGTGTCCGGATCCACCGGCAAAACCGGCGAAACGACATCCGCGCTCAGCACCGCCAACAGCCAACTGTTCATCGTTGCTTCCTCCGATCAAGGCCGTTTGCTCTTTTTGATCAGTACCACACCCACGATCGCGGCAGCGGCGGCTATCAGCAGCGGCACCACCACAAACAGTGCGTTCATCAGCGCGTTGTCCTGCGTTTTTGCCGTGGCAGCGTTTTGCGGTGCGGACGCCGCCACCGTAGAATACGCCTGTGTGCTCATCGGCACTGTGGTGGGCGGCAGTGTGGACGGCGCGGCGGTCGTTTCCTCCGCTTCGGTTTCCGGCTCCTCCCAAAGCGCCTCGTCTCCTTCGGCATCATACACCTCCGACTCGTCGGACTGCTCCGGTTCAACATACGGCTCCGTTTCCGTTTCGTTATGATTGTTCCAACCGCCCGGCGGAACAATGGCGTCTGCCGTCAAATGATGAAAACTGTGGATTGTCATCCTCTTATTTCCCCTTTCTCATGCGTCTTTTTGACGCAAAGAATATATAATAGCACCACACAGACCACCGTCAGTGCGGAAATTACGACACAGTTGACAAGCACCGATTCGATCCGGAAGAAAAACACCGGAACGGTACCCAAAAACAGCCCCAGCGTGGTAAATCCGAACGCCACGCCCGGCAGATCCTGTAACCGCGACACCAGCAGCGCCAGCGTCACCGCCATGGTCATGCTGAAAAACGCGATACCGATCAGCGACACCGCCATGACGCCTTCGCCGAAACACAGCAGCGGCAATGCGACCAGCGTACTGATAAAGGCGGTTTTACGGATGCCGATGGCGTCGATCAGCACGCCGCCCAGCGCCTTGCCGACGCCCATGCACACATACAGCGCGATGGTCTGCACCACGGTTTTGTTCCACGGGGTGGGAATGCCGTAGCCCATATAGGCGCGCACCGCCACCACCAGCGTGGCAGCAGCCAGCAAAAACGCCGTGTTGACCTTGGGGTCGTCAAAGCGGTACTGCCGCAGGTTTTCCGTGCCCTCCGTCGCTTTCAGCTTTTCGGCGAGGAAAATCGGCACAAGGGAAAAAAGACCGAGCGCCAGCACCCACGGCGCGGCAACATGGTACGTTGAAAACAGCTTGCCGGTAATGACGCCGAACGAGCCGCCCGACACAAACACCGCCGCCGGAGAGATGCGCCCCGGAGACGTGCGCAGCGTGGTTTCGGCGCCGTGTATGTGCACCAGGCAGTTGCCCAGCGACAGCACCGTTACGATAAAAAACACGTTGGCGCCGCACATATAGCACACCGTTGCCGCTGAGGTAAGTATCGTACCGACAAGCGCAAAATTGACGCGGATACCGCGGTCGCGCAGCCAGCCGAACACGCCCTGCGGCACGAACGCCGTAAAATCATACAGCAACATCAGCACCCACACATAGGGGCTGTGCGTGATTTCGGTCATCAGGTAAAACGAAGTGACCTCCAACAAAAAATGGACCAAAAAATACAATCCGCCCACTGCATTCGCCTTTTTCATACCGCGCTCCCCTGTCAAAACAGATCTTCCCGTTTGTCATAATGCTGCCTTAATTCTATTATAGATTTACCGCCGGGAAATGTCAAGCAGAATCACCAAAACCGCCGCTTTTTGCACAGATTTCTTGACAGTATTAAGCATTGACAGATACCGTCGAAAATGGTATCATATGAGATGAAAAAATTATCCGGGAAGGGATTGTATATATGAAAAAAATGCATGTCGCACTGATCGCTGCCGCAGGCGCGGTGGCGGTTGCCGCTGCCGCCATTGTTACTTTTACCGTTGTGAACAATGCCAATGCGGGACGTTCACAGCTTGACAAGTCCATGGCAGCATCTGTGCGCACCCAAATCGAAAAGCCTCTTTCTTTGGTCAAGGGTGAGGTGCAAAACCTCAAAAAGACTTCCGACGACCCCACACACCTCACCATCCAGTGGGATCCGGTTCCCGATGCGGTAAGCTACAACATCTATTTCAGCGACCGCGACAAAACCAAGTCGTTCACCCTGCTCGAGGAGATCACCGAAACCACCTATGACATTCCGGGCTTGGAGGAAAACGGCAGCTACTGGGTCAAGGTTGCCGCCAAAATCCGCGAAGGCCTGTCCACCAACGAGTGCCCCGCCACGCTGCTGAAAACGGTCAGCCACGTCAGCAATGTCACCGGTTTGCACCCCACGCATTCCAGTGATGTACTGGGCTTTGCCTGGGACGCCAACCCCAGATACGACGGCTATGAGATCTACCGTTCCAGCGCCGGCAACAGCTATCAGTTTGAGCTGTATAAAACCATCGACAACTCCAAATCCTCCTTTGACGACGAGGAAGTGGAGAACGGCGAAATGTACACCTACAAGATTTGTCCGTTCCGTTCGGGCAGTGGCGAAGTGTGCAGGGCGGACGGCGAAACCATCGACCTTGTGAGCGGTCTGAACTCTCCTGCCGGCTTGGTGGGCAGAGCCGCCAACAGCCGCATCGTTTTATACTGGCAGGACAGAGAGCTGGCACACGGCTATGACGTGTATATGAGCAAGGAGGACGCCGAGCTGGAGCTGGTGGACACCGTAGAGGGCACCACCTACTCCACAGACAAGCTGGAGGCAGGCGCCAACTACAACTTCCGCATTGTTCCTTTCCGCGACGTGGACGACAAACGCGTATACGGTACCGTCAGCACCTGCACCATCAAGGCGACCTCGGAGGGCGAAGGCTCGGCGGGCAGCCCCAAGAGCACGATGGTCGGCACCGGCACCTACATTGAGATCAGCATATCGCAGCAGCACATGTGGTTCTATGAAAACGGCAACCTGGTGCTGGACACCCCTGTTGTCACCGGCACCGCCGACGGCGAGCATGACACCACCAAGGGCAGCTTCTCCATTCAGGATCGCGGCGTAGACGTCACACTGGTCGGTGAAGATTACGAAACACCTGTCACCTACTGGATGGGCTTCAACGGCGGCATCGGCATTCATGACGCCAACTGGCGCGATGATTTCGGCGGCGACATTTACGAGGGCAACGGATCGCACGGCTGCGTCAACACCCCCTATGACAAGGTGGAGATCATTTACAACCACACCGACTACGGCACACCCGTGTACGTATACTAATTACATATGTTTTTTGGGCGCACAGCAATGTGCGCCTTTTTGTCGCCGTTTAACCGCACAAAAAATCATAATATAAATAGTATAACGTTCCACGTATTGCCCTTTTTTGAAAAAATCCGAAAAAACATTTGACTGTCTTGCAAAACGTGCTATAATAGTTTAGAATGGATTATTATGTGAAAGTACGTCTTTCACACAGATTCAAACCAATAAAGAAAGGATTTTGACGATGAAACTGAACGATAACTTTTTAACACAGGATATTGACGACACCCAGGTGATGGTTGCCACCGGAAACGCCTCCTTCAACGGTATTGTGCGCAGCAACCAAACAGCTGCCGAAATCGTGAATTTGCTGAAAACCGAAACCACCCGCGACGAGGTGCTGGACAAGATGTGCGCCAAGTATGACGAAAAGCGCGAGGTGATTGCCGCAGACGTTGATATGGTCATTGCAACGCTGCGCAAGGTCGGCGCACTGGACGAATGAGCACTACCCCTAATTTTGAAGAGCTGCTGCAGCGCGACGGGTTTTTGGTGTACAAAACCCGCGGCGTCAGTATGCGTCCGCTGTTTCGCGAGAACCGCGATTTGGTAACGATCCGCCCCGTCGAGGGCAAGCTGGAAAAATATGACGTGCCGCTGTACCGGCGCAAAGGCGGCGGCTACTTGCTGCATCGCATTATCGGCGTGCAAGGCGACAACTATATCATCCGCGGCGACAACACCTTTGTCAAAGAGGTGGTTTCCACGGACAAGGTGGTCGGCGTACTGACCGAATTTAAGCGCAAGCAGAAAATGCACACGGTGGATGAAACAGGCTACCGCGTGTATGCGCGCGTGTGGAATTTCATTTATCCCGTCCGCTTTGTGCTGCACAAGATCCGGCGGTTTGGCGGAAAAATCAAACGCGCCCTGAAAGGGGAAACCATATGAACACGACCGAACAATTCATTTACCTGTGTGCCTGCGGCGCCGTCGGAAAGCAAGCGACGCTTGACACCGCCGACTTTGAAAAGCTGTGGCAAATGGCACAGGGGCACAACGTCACTGCCCTGCTGGCAAAGGCGCTGGCAAACACCGCCGCCTTTGTGCAGGCAAGCAAGGACGAGCGGTTCCGCTGGACAAACACGCTGAACAACAACATCAAAAAATCCATGCTGTTTGACGCCGAGCGCAAAAAGCTGCTTGCTTTTTTTGAAGCGAACGATATTTGGTATTTGCCGCTCAAGGGGGCTGTCATAAACGGGCTGTACCCCTCCTTCGGCACGCGCGAATTTGCCGATAACGATATTTTGATTGATGAAGCACGCACGGACGACGCCAAACAATACATGCTGCAGCACGGATATACCTTCCGCTGTGATGATTTCGCCGCGGATGAATACTCCAAAAAACCCTTTTATAACATTGAGCTGCACCGCTCGCTGGTAGATCGCGATCCCGGCACCGAACGGTATTACGAATACTACCGCGACCTGAAAAGCCGCCTGTGTAAAGAGGAAGGCAACCGGTGCGGCTACCGCTTTACCGACGAGGATTTTTACATTTACTTCATTTATCACGCCTATAAACACTACGACAGCCGCGGCACGGGCTTTCGCACCGTGGCGGACGAATATGTAGTGCTGCACAGCGACCGCTTTCATTATGATTTCAAATACATTGAACACGAGCTGCGGGAGCTGGGGCTTCTGACCTTTGAGCGTCAGCTGCGCGCACTGGCGAATACGCTGTTTGCCGATCCGGAAAAAACAGTGGAAAACCTGCGGAAGCTTTCCGACGAGGACAAAAAAATGCTGGTGTATATTCTCGGCAGCGGCACCTTTGGCAACATGGATAATCTGTTTGCCAAGGAGCTGCAAAAAAGCGAATCCTCCTCAAAAATGCAGTACTACCTCAAACGGATTTTTCCGCCTGTATCTACCTATCAATATTCCCATCCCTTCGTGTACAAGCATAAAATCGTATATCCGTTTTTCTGGTTGTACCGCACAGCGGTGAATCCTATCAAACACCGAAAATACCTCAAAAAAGAGGTAAGATCTATCAAAAAAATGACCGATAAGAAGGACTAAGGCAACACCGTTTGAAAGGAGATCGCAATGGAATATTCCGTTTTGATGGCGGTATATGCGAAGGAATCCCCCGCCTATTTTCAAATCGCCATTGACAGTATGCTGCAACAAACCGTTCCGCCGACACAATTTGTGTTGGTGTGCGACGGTCCGCTGACGCCGGCATTGGACGCGGTCATTGAGGGGTACGGCGAAAAGCTGGATGCCGTGCGGCTGCCCGAAAACAAAGGCTTGGGCGAAGCGCTGCGCGCGGGACTGCTGCAATGCCGCTGCGCGCTGGTCGCGCGGATGGACAGCGACGACATCAGCCTGCCCGACCGCTGCGAAAAGCAGCTGGCTGCCTTTGCCGCCGACGACACGCTGGATATCCTCAGCGGCGTGGTCGAGGAGTTTACCGACGACCCGTCCTCCCCTGCCTCCAGGCGCGTCGTACCGCTGACCCATGCGGAAATCGTGCGCTACAGCAAGCGCCGCTGCCCCTTTAACCACCCCTGCGTGATGTTTAAAAAGCAGGCGGTGCTCGACGCCGGCAGCTATAACAACGATTTTGTCTATAACGAAGATTACGATTTGTGGATGCGTATGCTGGCAAACGGCGCCAAAACCGCCAATTTGCCCGATGTGCTGTTAAAGCAGCGCTCGCCTGCGGCGCAAATACAACGCCGCGGCGGAAAAGCCTATGCCAAAAGCTTTTATGCCATGCGCAAAGGCTATGTCAAAAAGGGCTGGATATCCCGCAATGACTTTATACGAAGCGCCTATCCGCAATACATTGTCAGCCGTATGCCCAACGGTATGCGCGGCATGGTGTATCGCGCGGTACGGCGCAAGGAAGGTAAGCAAGCATGATTATTTTACATATCGCGTGGCTGGACGCTATGCAGGCGAGCGGCGTCAACGTGGTGGTGCCCGACCATGTGCGGTACCAGCGCCAATATGCCGACACGGCGCTGTGGTGCGTGCACGACCGCCCCGCCGTGAAGGACCTGAAGCAGGTGTTCACCGCCAAAACGCTCGACGAGCTGCCTGCTCCCTACAACCGCCCGGATATCGCGGTGTTTCATGAAACATACATCCCGGCTTTTTTCCCCATTTACCGCACCATGCGCAAAAGAGGTATCCCTTATGTGATCGTTCCCCACAGTGAGCTCAATAAGACAGCGCAGGAAAAAAGCCACTGGAAAAAGGTGATCGTCAACGCACTTTGTTATCGCTCCATCTGCGAACATGCCGCCGGCATACAGTGTCTGACAGAACATGAACGTGAAAACTGTATTTTCGGCAATCACCGCTTTATCGCGCCTAACGGTATTGCACCGCAGCCGGTGACAAAAACTTCGTTCCGTCAAGCAGAAACCCGGTTTGTATATATCGGCAGACTGCAAACGTATATGAAGGGCATCGATATTTTGGTAGAAGCCTTTGCGCGTGAAAAGGACTTTTTGACAGCAAACCATTGTCACCTGGACATCTACGGTCCTGACGACGACCGCGGCGAGCACTACGCCGATGCGGTACGCGGGCTGATACATGACAACCAGGCAGACTCACTGATCACGCTGCACGATGCTGTGTACGGCAAAGAGAAGGAAGCCGTATTATTAGACAGCGATATTTTCATTCAAACCTCACGTAACGAGGGTATGCCGATGGGCATTTTGGAAGCGTTGACCTACGGGCTTCCGTGCTTAGTGACCATGGGATCCGCCATGGGGCGGCCGGTCGCACACGCAAACGCCGGCTGGTGTGCCGAAACTGACCCCGAAGCCGTGGCAAAAGCACTGGTGCAGGCAGTGAAGGAACGCGATCGTTTGGCTGACAAATCGCGCGGTGCACTGGCATGTGCAAAAACATACGAATGGAATACCGTAGCAAAAACGGCTGTCGAGGAATACAGAAGGCTATGCGGGAAGGAGCGTGACGCCGGTTGATACGACTGAAACGGGAAAATCTTGCGATGTACTTATTCATATCCTTTTGGGTACTGGTCTCGTTTGCCAAGCTGATACAACAGCCTACGATCTTGTATCCCACTATTTTTCTCGGCATGATCACCATGGCGATCGCATCGGATTCACTGCGCATCGGCTTCGCGCTGATGCTGGTGCCGAATATCCGCATGTTTGACGGACTGGGCACCACGATGTTTGTCAATATTTTGATGTTTGTGCCGGTTGTCGCCAAAATCATTTCCGACCGGCGCATCAACAAAACCGCGTTCGTACACACGATGCTGTTGGCTTCGCTGGAATTGATACATATTCTCGTACAGCAACAGTATGATTTCCTCATATCCAACATGGTGACCATTTTCACACTGATGTATGTGGAAACCGTTTTGCTGGATCCGAACACACACACGGATTTCCCGAGGATCACGCGCGTCTTCGCCTTTGGCTCCATTTATTCGGCGGTGATGTATTTTATTAAGTATGCGCCCTACAGGGACATGAGTATTTATTTTAAGGGTCTGGGTTACCGCTACGAGGGCTACGCCTCCGACCCCAACTACTTTGCGCTGTATATGTGCCTGGCAGTGGCGATGCTGTTTATTATCCCCAAACACAAAAAACGCGATATCGTGTATATTTTTGCGCTGGCGTTCATTGAGCTGTTCACGCTGTCCAAAATGGCGTTGGTGTTGCTGCTGGTGACACTGTTCTATTTTGCGGGAAAAGCAGTGATCCACGGCTTTCGGGGCAAACTGCGGTTTGTTAAATATGTGCTGCTGACAGGTATCGGCGTGGGCGTGATATTCAGCAACCGCATCGTCAATCTGATAGAGCTGACGTTCAGCCGTTTACAGGAGCACAACGGAACCGAAGTCAACCTTGATTCCAT
Source organism: uncultured Clostridia bacterium (assembly GCA_946414505.1). GTDB lineage: Bacteria > Bacillota > Clostridia > Oscillospirales > Acutalibacteraceae > Ruminococcoides. Next base: position 8,878 of record CAMKOU010000007.1, read on the forward strand.
CACCTCCGGCAGAGCTTCCCTGACGTATTTCTATTTGTCCGTCATGTCATCCGATCCCATCATGTTGTTCTTTGGCCACGGTTTACAGTATTATACCATTTATCAGCGAAACCTGTCACACAACACGCTGCTGGATGTTTTGTTCTCCTGGGGCTTAGTCGGCGCCGGATTAATGGTGGTTATCTTTTACACGCTCCTCCACAAGCTGCGAAAAAATTGTCCGGAAAAAATTATCACACCCGATTACTATTTTCCGCTTTTCATTTTACTGCTCACCTTCTTTGCGCTTAGCTGTTTAAACGCTGCCATGTTTTGGTGGGTGGTATGCGCCGCTTTACTGCCGCTGAAAGGAATTGATTATGAACAAATCACCGCTGATCTCCGTGATCGTGCCCGTGTATAATGTCGAGACATACTTGGCGGAATGCCTGGCGTCACTGCTGGCGCAAACCTATTCGCATTACGAAATCATTTTGGTAGACGACGGTTCCACCGACGGTTGCCCGGCTTTATGCGACCGGTACGCGGCGCAAAACGACCGGGTGCGCGTCGTTCACCAACAAAACAAAGGGCTGTCCGGCGCCCGCAACACGGGCATCCGCGCGGCGCAGGGCGAGCTGCTCGCCTTTGTGGACAGCGATGATACTGTCAGCGAAAGAATGCTCGAAACGCTGTGGCGCCTGATGCAAAACTGTGAAGCGGACATTGCCTCCGCCACCTATCAGGATTTAAAGCAAACGCCCCCGCAAATCTACACCGCCGAGGAAGGGCTGCTCCACCTGCTGAAGGAGGACACCGGCATGACCACCTCCGCCTGCTTCAAGCTGTTCCGCACCTCCGTGTTTGACGGCATTCGTTTTCCGGAGGGGCAGATTTTTGAAGACTTTGCGACCATCCCACTGGTGTACGCGCAGGCAAAGCGCATTGTACATACCGAGGAAAAGCTGTATTTCTATCGTCGTGATAATAACAACAGCATTATGCATTCGCAGGTCAAGAAGCAGCTTGCCTATTATGACGTTTCCGACGGAATAGAGCGATTCATGGCGGAACGGTATCCGCAGCTGGTAAAACAGGTGCGGATCCGCCGCACGCGTTTTTCCATCGCTTTTTACAGACAGGCGGTGCAAAGCGTGCCGCGTGACAAGGAAACGGAAAAGCTGCTGACAAGCTATGTCCGCCGGGGCATTCTCCCCTATTTATGCAGCTCCTACAAGCTGACAAGCAAAGCATACGGTCTGCTGATCGCCGTTTGTCCGCCGCTTGCCGCCGCTATCTTTAAAGGTTGATGAAATATGGAACAACATACGCTGAGTCCCTTACAGGACAAAATACTAGAGATATTTAAAGAGGTTAAGGCGATACTCGACCGCCATCACCTGCGCTATTATGCGCTGGGCGGCACGTGTATCGGCGCGGTGCGGCACCACGGCTTTATTCCGTGGGACGATGACTTGGATATCATGCTGCCCGACAAGGATTACTACCGCTTTTTGGAGCTGGCGCCCAAGGAACTGCCGCCGCATATGGCGTTGTATCTGTCCTATGAGCATCCTCACCGTTCCTCGCTGGAAGCAAAGGTGCACGATAAGCGCACCACCTTTATCGAGGAAACGGAAATCAACCATCCGGATGATTACAAGGGCGTGTTTATCGACATTTTCCGTTTGAGCGGATCGCCGGAGGATGCCAAAGAACGTGCTGCATTCTGCCGGAAGTTCCGCAATTACAAGCGCCTCAACGAAAAGCGGCGTATCGACTTTGCCTATCTGCCGCAATGGCATTCCAAGCTGCTGTGGGCAGCTGCGCTGCCGCTGCGCGTACTGCCCTGCACCTATTGGTCGGACAAACTGATGCAGATGACCGACCGCTATCCCTTTGACAAGCACACGTATGTAGCGCGCACCTGGGATTTTCGCATGGAGCAGCGGCTGGTGAAGCGCGAGGAAATTTACGGAGCAGCCGTGGAATTGCCCTTTGAGGACACCACCATTGCCTGCCCTGCCAACTATGACACATTTTTACGGGACATTTTCGGCGACTATATGCAGTTGCCGCCCGAGGAAGCACGCGTGGGGCTGCACACATCGACCGGTATTGTTGATTTGGAAAAACCCTACACCTATTATCAGGAACAATTCCGCTGCAACGGCATGATAAAGAAGGAAACGGTATGATTTCAAAGCTAAAAACCAAATACACCTCCTTGCCGGTGCAGGTGCGCGCGTCGCTGTGGTTTTTGATCTGCAACTTTATGCAGAAGGCGGTATCGGTGATCTCCACGCCGATCTTCACCCGCCTGCTCAGCACCGAGCAATACGGCGAATACAACGTTTTTCAGTCGTGGATGGGCATTATCACCGTCATTGTGACGCTGAACTTATTCTACGGCGTTTTTATGCAGGGCTTGGTCAAATTTGAGGAGGATGCAAAAATATACGCCTCCTCTTTGCAGGGCCTGACCCTGACCATGTGTACGGCATGGACCATTATCTATTTTATTTTTCACGATTTTTTCAATGACCTGTTCGGTCTCACCACGCTGCAAATGACGTTTATGTTGCTGATCATCTGGACGACGTCGGTGTTTCAGTTTTGGTCGGCGGAGCAGCGCGTTAACAACAAATACCGCCTGCTGGTAGCGCTGACCATGCTCGTCATGACCGCGCAGCCGGCGCTCGGCGTGGTGCTGGTGCAGCTGGCGGAACCGGCCGCAAAGGCGACTGCGCGGATCTTGGGCATTTTGATCGTCAATCTTGCCGCGTATACCTGGTGCTTCTTCGTGCAGATGAAGCGCGGCAAAGTTTTTTACTCCAAAAAATACTGGCTGTACGCCTTAAAATTCAATTTACCGCTGATCCCGCACTATTTGTCACAAACGGTGCTGTACAGCTCCGACCGCATTATGATCGCCCGCTTTATCGGCGAGGACGCGGCGGGCATTTACAGCCTGGCGTATTCGGTGGCAGCGCTGATGACGATGTTCAACACAGCGCTCAACCAAACGCTGGGACCGTGGGTATACCGCAAAATCAAGGAGCGCCGGGCACAGGATATCGCCAAGGTGGAGTACACCTCCCTGCTGATCATCGCAGCCGCCAATTTGCTGCTGATTTTGCTGGCGCCCGAAGCCATCGCCCTGTTTGCGCCGCCCGAATACAGCGCCGCAAAGTGGGTGGTGCCGCCTGTGGCACTGGGCATGTATTTCATGTTTATGTACGATATGTTTGCTGCGTTCCAGTTTTACTTTGAAAAAACGTGGTTCATCATGTCGGCAAGCGTCATCGGCGCGGCGCTCAATGTGGTGCTCAATTACATTTTTATCAGTCCGGACTGGCTGAATCTCGGCTATGTGGCGGCGGGCTACACCACGTTGATCTGCTACATCTTATATGCGCTCGGTCATTATGTGTGTATGCGCATGGTGTGCCGCAAGCATCTGGACGGCGTCAGGGTGTACAATTTAAAAGTATTGCTGGGCATTTCCGTTGCCGTAGTCGCGGCAGGCTTGCTGCTTTCCACTACCTATGAACTGCCTGTTCTGCGCTTCAGCATGGTCGGCGTGTTGGCGGTGCTGCTGATCATCTTCCGTAAAAAGGTGATCACCACCGGCAAAAAGCTGCTTTCACTGCGCAAGGAAAACAACAAATAAAACCTGCCGTATATAGATACCAAAAAATCAAGCTGACCTGTTTCAAACGGGTCAGCTTTTCTCTATCGCGGAAGCGTCAAATAAATATCCGGTGATGAATCTGTCCCGGCGCAGCTCCTCCAAGGAGAACGGCGTCGGCGCGTCGGCATAGAAGCGGTTGAGGGCGGTCAGTGTGCCGTTGTCGTTGCATACGGTGTAAAAATGTATTCCGTGACGGCGCTTGTCACACCATGTGCAGATAATGGCGGTGTCGGCGGTGGTGAGCCGTTCACAAAAATCTCGGTGTCGCCCGGCGCGCACGAAGGGTACGCCCTTATCACGAAAGTACCGCGCCGGCGCAGACGGCTTGGTACCGAACAGTCCGAACAGCCACGGCATATGCAGCCGCTGTGCGTCGCGCACCACAGCCTCAAACGGCTGCGGTCTGCCGAGCCGCTGCATCACATTATAGATCGCCACTAAGCCGCAGCCGTTGTGCGCAATACATTTGCGCCCCTTGCCATAACGCAAGGCGGCGATTTGAGGGTCCGTTTGACGGTATATATACTGCTGCATATCAATTCTCATGTACGTGCTTGCCCGTGATGTGCAAAGGCGTCAGCTCCAGCACCAAGGCGCGCGCGGCGTTTTTCGCTAAGTCGTGCTCCACCATAGCGGCGGTCGGAAAATATTTTGATCCCAGCTTGCGCAGCTTGTCGGTGCGCACGGCTTCATCGTTGATTATCCTGATATCACCAAAGACCACCACGCTGTCCACAAAGTACGACCAGCCGTCGTCCGCCTGTCCGCACTCATGCAGCACGCAAAAGGAAACCCTGCTGTCGGCTTGTACCGCGTCGAGCTTGTGGCCTTCGACGGCACAGTGAAAATACAGCCTGCCGCCGTCGTAAACAAAATTCAGCGGCACGGTGTAGGGAAAGCCGCCGTCGCCGTGTACCGCCAGCACACCGCGTTTTTCTGTTTGTAATATGGCTATGCACTGTTCGTCGGTCAGCTGCTGCCTGAAGCGGCGCATAGGTCGAAACATACGATCACCCCGCAATTGAATGGTAATTGTATTATACCCCAAAACCATCGTTTTGTAAACCTAAATAAAGCATTGCTTTTTATACCCAAATGGTGTATAATAACCGGTAGACTTTGACTAGGAGAAAACACTATGCTGGAATTAAAACATCTTTCTTTTTCGGTGGAGAACGAGGACGGCTGCAAGGAGATTTTGCACGACCTCAACCTCACGGTAAACAACGGCAAATTTGTTGTCATTACCGGACCGAACGGCAGCGGCAAATCCACGCTGGCGCGGCTGATCATGGGCATTGAAAAACCCACGCAGGGGCAAATTTTGTTTGACGGTCAGGATATTACCGAGCTGGGCATTACCGAACGCGCCAAGCTGGGCATCAGCTTTGCGTTTCAACAGCCTGTGCGCTTCAAGGGCATCCGCGTCGTTGACCTGCTGCGTCTCGCGTCGGGCAAGACGCTGGGGATCAGCGAAGCGTGCGAGTATTTGTCCGAGGTGGGACTGTGTGCGCGCGACTACATCGAACGCGAAATCAATTCCTCGCTGTCGGGCGGCGAATTAAAGCGCATTGAGATCGCCACACTGCTCGCACGGAAAACCAAGCTCAGCGTGTTTGACGAGCCGGAGGCAGGCATTGACCTTTGGAGCTTCCAAAACCTGATCCGTATTTTTGAGAACATGCGCCGCGACATCAAGGACAGCTCCATCGTCATCATCTCCCACCAGGAACGGATCCTGAATATTGCCGACGAGATCATTCTGCTGGCAAACGGCACCATCGAACAAACCGGCGCGGCAGCCGATGTCCTGCCCGGCTTGATCGGCACCACTGCGGCGGTGGACGCCTGCGAAAAGTTAAAGTAAGGAGAAGCAGCTATGTTGGATTTAAACATCGACGATATCGGCAAGGGCTTACTGGCGGAGATCGCCGACATTCACGACACACCTGCCGGCGCGTATAATTTTCGCGTCAATTCGCAGCTGGCTGGCAGACACACCACCGACAACATCGACATCATGACAAAGGAAGGGCTGCCCGGCATTGATATTTTCATCAAGCCCCACACCAAGGGCGAAAGCGTGCACATTCCCGTTGTCGTCAGTGCGTCGGGCATCAAGGAGACCGTGTACAACGACTTTTTCATCGGCGACAACTGCGACGTGGTGATCGTGGCAGGCTGCGGCATCGACAACTGCGGCACCCACGATTCCCAGCACGACGGCGTACACCGCTTTTACGTGGGCAAAAATGCGCACATCAAGTATGTGGAAAAGCACTACGGCAGCGGCGACGGCAGCGGCAAGCGGATCCTCAATCCGCAAACCGAGGTATATATGGAAAAAAACAGCAGCATGGAAATGGAAATGGAGCAGATCAAGGGCGTGGACTCCACCGTCCGCACCACCATTGCCGAGCTGAAGGAGGGCGCCAAGCTGGTGGTAAAGGAGCGCCTGATGACGCACGGACAACAGCTTGCCAAGAGCGACTACCGAGTGACGCTCAACGGCGCCGATTCCACCGCCGACGTGGTGTCCCGTTCCGTGGCGCGCGATACGTCCTCGCAGACCTTTAACGCCCGCATCACGGGCAACGCGCCCTGCAACGGTCACACCGAGTGCGACTCCATTATCATGGACGAGGGCAAGATCCTCGCGATCCCGTCGCTGGAAGCAAACGACGTGGACGCCATGCTGTTCCACGAAGCCGCCATCGGCAAGATCGCCGGTGACCAGCTGATCAAGCTCATGAGCTTGGGCTTGACCGAGGCCGAAGCCGAGGAGCAGATCATCAAGGGCTTTTTGCGGTAAAGGGCTTACTAATGCGTAATGCGTAATGCGTAAGTATCGCTTTTAAAAAATAGAATAGTAAACAAGGGATGTGTTATGTTTGACACATCCCTTTTCATACGAAAGAGGAAACGTAAGTCTGTTACAACAAACGTTTCCTCTCAATTTCATGACGCATTACGCATTACGAATTACGCATTGAATTACCCTTTTACCGCGCCGGCGGCAACACCCTTGATGATGTACTTTTGGCACAGCAGATAGAAAATGATGATCGGGATGATGGACAGGAAAATCATCGCCATCATCGAGCCGAGATCCATTTGTCCGTAGCTGCCCGTCGTCGTCAGCTGGATGTGCATCGGGATGTTGCGGTACTTCGCCAAATCGAGCACCAGCGAAGGCAAAAGGTAGTCGTTCCACACCCACATGATCTCGAGGATACCAACGGAGATCAGGGTGGGTTTGAGCATCGGGAACACGACCAAAAAATAGGTTCTTAACGGACCACAGCCGTCGATGGACGCGGCTTCTTCAATTTCGATCGGGATGGATTTGGCAAAGCCGACAAACATGAAGATCGCCAGACCCGCGCCAAACCCAAGGTAGACGACCGGGATCGTCCACGGGGTGTTCAGGCTGAGGCTGTCCGCCGTTTTGGACAGCGTGAACTGTACCATCTGGAACGGCACAACCATGGAAAAAACGCACAGATAATAGAATATCTTGCAGAAAACGCTGTTGACGCGCGCCACATACCACGCCGCCATCGAGCAGAACAGCAGAATTAAGAACGCAGATAGCACCGTGATGATGACGTTGAACAGCACCGCCTTCCAAAACGGAAAGGAGCCGGCCGTCATACCGGTGACATAGTTTTTAAAGCCAACAAAGGTTTCGCTGTTTGGCAGTGCAAACAGGTTGGACTTGACCGCGCCCGCGTCCTTAAAGGTATTGATAATAATCGTAACGATCGGCAGAATGTAAATCACGCAAATAATCGCCAGCACAACGGACATGACGGTTTTGCGGGCTTTTTCCTGCTTGAGGGACGTCTGCTTACCCATTACTGCTGCACCTCCCTCTTTCTTGTCGCCGCCAGCTGCGCAATGCCCAGCGCTGCCACAAAGATAAAGAAGATGACTGCCTTTGCCTGCGCCATGCCGCGTGTTGCCATGTTGGAGTAGCCGTTCGAGATGTTCAGCGCGAGCATTTCGGTCAGGCGCGCAGGCTTGCCGCCGGTGAGGGCGAGGTTTTGGTCATACAGCTTGAAGCTGTTGGTCAGCGTCAGGAAGGTGCAGATGGTGATGGACGGCATCACGTTGGGGATAATGACTCTAAAAAGGGTCTGTGATTTGGTGGCGCCGTCGATTTTTGCCGCCTCGAGCATATCGTCCGGCACCGCCTGCAGGCCGGCGATATAGATGATCATCATATAACCGATCTGCTGCCACAGCAACAGGATGATCAGTCCCCAAAAGCCGTAGGTGGCGTTGTCCACCAGGTTTTGGCTCGTCCACAGATCCAGCAGACCGTCAAAGATCATCGACCACAAATAGCCGAGCACGATGCCGCCGATGAGGTTCGGCATGAAAAAGACGGTGCGGAACAGGTTGGAGCCCTTGATGCCCTGCGTCAGCGCATACGCGATGGCAAAGGCAAGCAGGTTGATCAACACGACGCTGACCACCGCAAACAGGGCGGTAAAGCCGAACGCGTGCAAAAAGGTATCGTCCGAAAACGCCTTGACATAGTTTTCAAAGCCTTGGATACGGGCGTTGGAGATGACGTTGAATTTGCCGCAGAAGGACAGATAGATGCCCTGTGCAAACGGCCAGATAAAGCCGATAATAAAGGACGCGAACACCGGTCCGATAAACAGCCACGCCCACTTGCGCAGCGAGCGCTTGGTCATGGAGCTGTGACCGGTTTTGAACGACGCCTTTTTGGTATTCGTTTTTTTCACCGGGAACCTCCTTTTATGTGATGTAGGAGAAAAACGGGGCGGGCGTATGCTGCCCGCCCCACAAATGGCTAATCGTCAAAAATAATTATTTGATTGCTTCAAACTGCTTTGCCCAACCGTCAACAAAGGCTTCTTTCACCTTTGCCCAGTTGTCGTCGGTCTGATCGGCGTTGTAAGCGTTCAGCGCGGAAACAAGGTCTTTGCGATACTCGTCCACGTTGGGCTGATAGTTGGTCGCCCAATCCATGATGTAGTTGCCATTTCCGTCAAATTTGAAGTTGTTCTCGGTTTTGAGGGTTCCGAGGGAATTGAGGAAAGTATTGGTCGAAGTTGGAACATTCTTATAAGGCATGATACCCAGCTGCTCAACCATGGTCTTGGAAGCGTCGGGATCGCTCACGAGCCATACCATGAAGTCGATGGTAGCCTGCTGATCTTCTTTGCTGACATTGGCGTTGACCGCCCAGCAGTTTTCGGTGCCGCAGTTGAGACCGGCTTTTTCTTCGCCCTCAACACCGCAGTAGTAGGGGATCATGACCGCGTTCGGAACCTTTTTGGAAACCGCCGCGAATTCCCAAGAGCCGTTTACAAAGAAAGCAGCCTTGCCGTTGATGAATTCTTCCTCAGCGTTGTGGCCGCCTGCGGACAGGTCGGTGGGAGCGGTGAGGGAGTTGTTGATGCACAGGTCATACAGGTTCTTGTAGTTGGGCAGATAGTCGCCGGTGATGGTGGCAGGGCACTCGGTCCAAGGCTTGCCGGCAGCCTTTTCCTCGTAGAAGTACTCGAGGTTCGCCATGTGGCCGGTGAATCTCCAGGAGGAGCTGTCGTCCATGTCGGAGGAGGAGAACGCGTCAAAGCCGAGCTCCTCTGCTCTGCTGTGGATGTCCTCCACAACTGTCTTGAGGGTGTCAAAGTTTTTGATGTCGTCCATCTTGTGGCCTGCTTTTTCCACCAGATCGGGGTTGACGATGATGCCGTAGCACTCGTAGCAGTAGCCGATGGAAACCACCTTGCCGTTCGCATCGGTCAGGTTGTAGGCGTCGGTAGTCAACTCTTTTGCAATCGCGGTATCCTTCAGGTCAAGTGCAAAATCGCCCCAGTCCTTGACACCCTGCTGGTTGCCGATGACGAAAAGTGACGGAGGATTGGACTTTTCCATTTCCGCTGTCAGCGTGGTGCTGTAGGTGCCGGAAGCAGCGGTAACGACCTTGACCTCCACACCCTTATCTTTGGTGTATTTCTTTGCCAGTGTTTGCAGGGTTTCGTCGATTTCGGGCTTAAAGTTCAGCCAGTAAACAGAGCCGCCGTTTGCAGAAGCTTCACTTTTTGTCGCGCCGGAGTCTTTACCGCCGCAGCCTGCAAGCGCGGCGCCTGCCATCAGAGCTGCCAGCGTTGCAGCCGCAGCTCTTTGGAGATGTGCTTTTTTCACGTTAATCACCTTTTCTAAATAGATTTATCCGCATGGTAACGGACAGACGGAGATCATTATTCTCCTTGCACATATAATAGCATTAATTTGCTGAAAATGCAATAGTATTTTTGGATAATTTGTATAACAAAAATGATATCTTTTGCGGAGAAGAAACAGGGTGTTTTCCGTTAATCCAGTTCCTTCAATTTGCGGTTGAGCAGTGCGAGCGGCAAGCCCACGACGTTGTAGTAGTCGCCGCGGATCTCCTTTACCAGCAGCGCGCCCCTGCCTTGGATGCCGTAGGCGCCCGCCTTGTCGTTCGGCTCTCCGGTGGCGATATAGGCGTTGATCTCGTCGTCGGTCAGCGGATAAAACTCCACCTCGGTGACTTGCGAAAAGGTGATTTTTTGCTCTCCCTTAAAAATCGCGCAGCCCGTGATGACGCGGTGGGTTTTGCCCGACAGCAGCTTCAAGATTTCAAACGCGGTTTTGTCGGAGCTGGGCTTGCCGAGCATCATATTGTTGATAAATACGCCCGTATCACAGCCGATCACGATGTCGTCGGGATGCTTTGTGTGGATCTGCTCCGCCTTGCGCTCCGCCAAAAACACCGGCATTTCGGATAGCGGCACATTTTCCGCACGGCTTTCGTCGATGTCGGCAGGCTCGATTTCAAAGCTATTGCAAAGCAGCCGCAGCAGTTCCTTTCTTCGCGGGGAGTTGGAAGCCAAAACAACCATGTCGTCACGTCCTTTTCATTGTTATCTCTCTATCTACTATCATACTCTTTTTTGCGGCATTTGTAAAGTTGTATTTTCATGCGAAAAAATGATCCGCTTGACCCTTTGACAAAACAGTATCACCGGGCATGGCTAAGCGTCATAAAAAATGAGGCGCGGTGTCGAGCCGCGCCTTCTTACATACTCTGATTCAGTTTTTTCAGCGCCGCAAAGGTTTCCGCGCTGATGACATGCTCGATCTTGCACGCGTCCGCTGTTGCGCGCTCCTCCGAAACGCCGAGCTTCATGAAAAATTCGCTGAGGACGGTGTGCCGCTCATAGGTGCGTTCGGCGACCTCTAAGCCCGCCTCGGTCAGATGTAAGCCGCCGTTTTTGTCCACGGTCAGGTAGCCGCCGTCGCGCAGCAGCCCCACGGCGCGGCTGACGCTGGGCTTGGAATAGCCCATTTCCTCGCCGACGTCGATCGAACGGACAAAGCTTTTTTGTTGCTGCAGGACATATATGGTTTCAAGGTACATTTCACCGGATTCCTTCAATTGCACCTTTTATCCCTCCTGTTCGGTGTATTTTACGCGAAGGACAAATTGAAAATCAACTGTAAAGCTGTTTGCTTTAGTATTATTCAATATATCACAAAAAAAGATATTTTGCAACCGCTTTTTTATAAATCGGGCGCTAAATGCGGTTAGGGCTTGATTTCCTGCGGCTTTTGGAGTAAAATAGGAAAGTGAATTTGAATAAAGAGGGGTTATTATGCTGACACTCGACAAAATATACCACGCTTCCTACGTGCTCAAGGACGTTATCCGTCCCACGCATTTGGTCAAGGCGCCCGGCATCACCGACCGCTGTGATGTATTTCTCAAGCCCGAAAATTTGCAGATCACCGGCTCGTTCAAGGTGCGCGGCTCCGGCTACAAAATTTCGCAGCTTTCCGACGAAGAAAAAGCGCGCGGCGTGATCGCCTGCTCGGCCGGCAACCACGCGCAGGGCGTGGCGCTTGCCGCCACCAAATACGGCATTAAATCGCTGATTTGCCTGCCCGACGGCGCGCCGATCTCCAAGGTGGAGGCGACAAAGGGCTACGGCGCAGAGCTGCGCATGGTGCAGGGCGTGTACGACGACGCCTACAACGAGGCGCTGCGTTTGCGCGATGAACAAAATTACACCTTCATCCATCCCTTTGACGACGAAAACGTGATCGCCGGTCAGGGCACCATCGGCTTGGAAATACTCAACGAAATGCCCGATGTGGACGCGGTGGTCGCTGCCATCGGCGGCGGCGGACTGCTTTCGGGCGTGGCGTGCGCCATTAAAAATCTCAATCCCAATATCAAGGTGTACGGTGTGCAGGCGGAGGGCGCGCCCTCGATGGTCGAATCCGTCAAGGCGGGACATCCGGTGCATCTGGACAGGGTGTCCACCATCGCCGACGGCATCCAAGTCAAGGAGCCGGGCGAGCACACCTTCCAATACATCCAAAAGTATGTGGACGACATTGTGACCGTGTCCGATGATGAGATCGCCTCCGCTATTCTCGCGCTGATCGAGCATCAGAAAATGGTATCGGAGGGCGCCGGCGCGGCGCCGCTGGCAGCAGTTATGTACGACAAGCTGCCTGTCAAGGGCAAAAAGGTCGTGTGCATCGTGTCGGGCGGCAACATCGACGTGACGATCCTCAACCGCGTCATCAAGCGCGGCTTGCTGCGCTCGGGCAGACAGCAAACGCTTTGCATCGAATTGCAGGATAAGCCCGGTCAGCTGGTGGCGGTGTCCAAAATCATCGCCGATCTCGGCGCCAACGTCATTTCCGTCCACCACGAACGTGCAGGCGAGGGCAGCGACGTGACGGCCGCCTATCTGCGCATTATTATAGAAACCCGCAACTTTGACCACGTACAGCAAATTTCCGACGCCCTCACCGGCGCGGGCTTTAAGCTGGTTTGATCAATACAGGAGGAAACACACATGGAAAAAGTATACACCAAAAACGCACCCGACGCCATCGGTCCCTACTCGCAGGCGGTCAAAACCAACGGCTTGGTATTCACCTCGGGACAAATCGCCATCAACCCCGCTACCGGCAATGTGGAGGCGGAGGGCATTGAGGCGCAGACCGAGCAGGTATGCACCAACCTGAAAAACGTATTGGAGGCTGCCGGCAGCTCGCCGGACAAGGCGGTAAAAACCGTATGCTTCCTTGCGGACATGAACGACTTTGCGGCATTCAACGCCGTCTACGGCACGTACTTTACCGGCAAGCCCGCACGCTCCTGCGTAGCGGTCAAAACGCTGCCGAAAAATGTGCTCGTCGAGGTGGAGGTCATCGCGGAAGCATAACCGCATAACGGAATATACGGCGCTGTAAAGATGAAGCACACCGCATCACCCTTACAGCGCCTTTTTTGAACCCGATTCTGAAAAAAAGCAGAGGTTGGCTGTTGCGCAGAAGCGTCACAGCCAACCTCCTTTTAGGCAATACCGCACAATTCAGGTGTGCGGATTGCGCAGCCAGATTTTTCGTCAGAGTGTACAAATAATCAGTGCGCATACTGACGTATGCGTGCTGATTTTTGGACACTATGACGGAATAAGATGCAAGCAAGGCGTGCACCGCGAATTGTGCGGTGTTGCCTTTATTATTCTTCAATGGTTTCAAGCTCTGCCTCTTCGATTTTGCGGAGCTCTTTTTTATTGAACGCGTCGTAAATGAGCGGAACGATGAACAGGGTCATCAGTGTCGCATACAGCAAGCCGCCGATACAAACGATGGCAAGCGGCTGCATCATCTCGGCGCCGGTGCCGATGCCCAGCGCCATGACGGACAGTCCGAGCACCGTGGTGAGCGCGGTGATGAAAATCGGACGCATACGCGTTTTGCCGGCTTCGACGATCGCCTCCACACGCTCCTTGCCCTCCAGGCGCAGGATGTTGATGTAGTCAACCAGCACGATGCCGTTGTTGACGATGATGCCGCACAGCATGATGAAGCCGACCAGCGAAATCACGCTGATGTCAAAGCCCGTGAGCAGCAGACCGATAAAACCGCCGGTGAACGCGAGCGGGATGGTAAACATGATAATAAAGGGCGATTTCAGGCTTTGGAACTGCGCGACCATGATCAGATAGATCATGATCACACCGAGCAGCAGCATGAGCAGCAGCTGCTGCATCGCCTCCATGGTTTCCTTGTCGGTACCCTCGTAATCGACGGAAAAGCCCTGCGGCAGCTTGTAATCCGAAAACAGCGTCCGCGTCCGCGCCGCCACGTCGGTGAGGTTGTAGCCGGGCTTGACGGTGCCCGAGATCGTGAGATAGCGCTTTTGTCCCTTGCGGGTGATGGTGTCCATCGTTTCGGACTCCTCGATATCCGCCACGCTCGACAGGGACGACTTCTTTTCCTTGCCCTCCTTGTCGGTATAGGTCAGCGAAATACTGCCCACCTTGTCCACCGTCACCTTTTGGGCGTCGTCCTTGACGGTAACGATGTCAATGGTTTTGCCGTTTTCGGTTTTGAGGGTGGTAGAGGTTTTTTCACCGGCAACAGCTGCCGCGATTTGCTGGAACACCTGCGCGGTGGTCAGCCCCTTTTCGGCTGCCTTTTGCCGGTCGACGGTCACCTTTACCTCGGGCGAGGTGGCGCCCACGCCGCTGTCGGTCTCATCAACGCCGTCCATCTCGCCCAGCTTTGCCGCCATATCCTCGGCGGTGGCTTTCAGCTGCTTGAGATCGTCGCCGTACAGCGTGACCTGCACGCTGCCGTCGCCCAGCATGGTCGCCATGCCCGCGCTGCCGTCGGCGCTGACAGTGACCTCGCCGTTGATATTGAGCTTGCTTTCGATCTCCTTGCCGATCTCCTTGCCGCGCTTGGTAAACTCGGGCTTCAACACACCGTAGCCCATCAGCGCACCGGTATTGTTCTGTGCGCCGGCGGCAGGCACAATGCCCATCATGCCCGACGCTCTTCCGACCATCACGCCGACGGTTTCAAACTCGTCGTATTCCTGCATGACGGCGTTCACCTGCTCGGCCGCCTCCACGGTCTCTTCAAAGGTAGCGTTGGCATTGAGCTGCACATTCACCTGCACCTCGGTGCTGCCCATGGACGGCATAAAGCTAAAGCCGCGTATCAACACCAAAAAGCCGCTGCCAAACAGAAGCACCAGCACCAGTGCCATGGAAACCAGTTTGTGCCGCAGCACAAAGCGCAGCGATTTGTCGTAGGTTTTTATCATTCTGCCCTCGCCGGTTTTCTTAGGCTGGCGCACACGGCGCAGCATCCGCTGGCTCATGGCGGGCACCAGCGTCAGCGCGACGATCAGCGACGCGCCCAGCGCGTAGGTGATGGTAAGCGCCATGTCCACAAACAGCTGGCGGGTGATGCCCTCCACAAACACGATCGGCAGGAACACACACACGGTGGTCAGGGTGGAAGCGATGATCGCGCCTGCCACCTGCTTGGCGCCGTTGAGCGCCGCCTGTACGGGCGAATAGCCGAGATGCCGCAAACGGTAGGTGTTTTCGATGACCACCACCGAGTTGTCCACCAGCATACCGACGCCGATCGCCAAGCCGGACAGAGAGAACAGGTTGAGGGTGATGCCGCTGAAATACATCAGCACGATGGCAAACACCACGCTGACGGGGATCGACACCGCCACGATGACCGTCGGCTTGATGTCGCGCAAAAACAGCAGCAAAATGAGGATGGCGAGCACCGCGCCCATCAACAGGTTTTGCAGCACGCTGTTGATAATGATGCGGATGTAGTCGCCCTGGCTGTAAATGGTGGTAAAATGCAGCCCGTCAAATTCCTTTTCCAAATCGGCTGTCGCGTTGTTGATGTTATCACACACGGTGGCAGTGGCAATGTCGCTCTGCTTGGTAAAGCTGAGGATCACGCCGTCGCCGCCGTTGACCTTGGTGTAGATGTCGGCGGAATTATCGGCGGTGAACACGTCCGCCACATCGCTGAGCCGGATCACGCCGATGCCGTCGATTTTGGAATCGAAGAGCGGCAGACCGGCAAGCTCCTTCTCGTCCGCAAGCTCGTCGCCGACGCGCACCAGATAGCGGTTGTTGTTGTCGTCGGTCACATAGCCTGCCGGCATGGAGAAGTTTTGGGCGGTCAGAATGCCCGAAACGGTGTCGATCGTCACCAGCGCGTTTGGGTCAGCCTTTTTCTTTGCCTCTTCCTTTTTGGCGGTCAGCTCGCTGAGGCTCTTTTCCAACTCGCTCTGTGCTGCGCTGAGCTGTGCCGCGGCTGCCGTGACCTCGGTCTGCTTGGCGGCAAGCGTGGCGACCGCGCCGGACATTTTGAAGTCCGCGCTCGACTGCTGCTGTGCGATCGTCGCAAGCGCCTCGTTGACCGTGACGGTGTTGTCGTCCAAGCCGCCGATCGCCGTGTCTATCTGCTCGATGCCGCTGTTGATCTGCGCAATGCGGCTGCTGATCTCGTTGAGGGTATCATCGAGCAGAGAGGTGTCGGTGCCAAGCTCTTTGAGCTTTTGGTTCACGTCGTCGAGCGAGCTGTTGACGCGCTCCAAGGCAGCGTTGGCAGCGGCGATCGCCACAGCCAAACCCTCTTTTCTGACGCCCGTGGACGCGAGCTGCCTGTCGATCTCCGCAAGCTGCGCGTTTGCTTCCGCCCGCTCTTCTTCGGTGCTGTCGGGATTTGCCAGCACTGCAAGCGCGGCAAGATATTGTTCGTTAATAGAATTAAGATTCTCCAGTCTGCCGACCAGCTCGTTCTTCTCCCTGATCAGATCGTCATAGGTCGTCTTGACAGTCAACAGCGCCTGATAGGTCGCCTCGAGCACCTGCTTGGTGGTGGCGAGAGTGGTCTTTTGGTCGAGCAGCTCCATTTTGGCGGAGATGATTTTGCTCTTGCCGTTGTCCGCTTCCTTTTGCGCGGCGGCAAGCTGCTCTGCAAGCGCTGCCTGCTCCTTGTTTATCGTGTCGAGCGAGTCGGTGATGACCGATGCGCCCTCCTGTGCCTGGGCGGCGTTGTCCTCCAACTCCTTTTTGGCGTCCTTTATCTTCTCCTCCGCTTCGTCAAACTGGCTGTCGAGCGCGGCGGTTATCTTTTTGTTGAGCGCGTCAAGCTTTTTCTGCGAGAGGACAACGTTCTCCTTTTCGACCACAACACCGGTGTCGGAGACCGATGCGATGCCGTCGATCCCCTCCAGGCGGTTGAGCAGCGTTTCGCTGACAAAATCCGAGATGCCGATCCTGTCCTTTCCCTCATAGTCCACCGCCATCATGGCGACCGGCAGGATATTCGGGTTGATCTTGATCAGATAAGGGCTGCCGACCGCGTCGTCCCAGTTGTCGGACAGGGTGTCGAGCGCCGAACGCACGTCGATGGTCGCTGTATTCATGTCGGCGCCGTCCTGAAACTCGATGATGCACACCGAATAGTTGTCGTTGGAGGTGGAGCGCACCTGTTTGACGCCGTCGATGATCGACACCGCCTGCTCGGTGGGCTTGGTGACGACGCTTTCCACCGTTTCAGGGTTTTGCCCGATGTAGGTGGTCATCACCAATATATAAGGCAGATCCATATTAGGCAGCAAATCGGGCGTCATTTTGGAAAACGACACAATGCCCAGCACCAGCACGAGCACCACCGCCACAAAAATCGTCATGGGCTTTTTGACACTGAGTTTTGACAGCATAGCAACCTTCCTGTTCCAAACGCCCGAGGGCGCAGTTTTCTGTTTACAGTTTATCACACCGAATAGGGAGTGTCAATCACTCTAAAGGGTTTTTTAGCGACAAAATTGTAATATTTTAGGCATAATTTTATTCTATGTAATCAAAATGCAATAAACATTGCCTTATTTTTGTTAACCACTCGAACGGCGCCGGCTTTTCCTGTCCGGTTGAGCAGCACTGTTTTCAGCATATAGAGCTATCCGAAGTGCCCAAAGAACCGCTAAAACCGGCAAACCGCCCCGAAAACGGACAAAACTGCGAAAATGTCCAAGGGTTTCGGCGATTTATTATTGAAATATGTTTAAAAATATGATATGATAAGGAATAATTGGGGCAATTCTATGCCCAATACAGAATGTGAAAGGAGAGAACATGGCTAAAGAACTGTTAGACGCGATTTGCGCAGCGGAGGAAGCCTTTTTGCAGCGTGAGGACAACGCCAAGGCACAGGCAGCCGCTTCCGTTGCCGCAGCAAAACGTGAGGCGGATTCGCTGATTGCGGCACGACTGGAAAAGGCAAACACCGATGCGGACAAATCGCTTGCCAAGGCGCAGGCAGACAGCGACGCCCTGCTGCAACAGGCAACCGCGCAGGCACAGGCGGACTGCGCTGCTATCTCCGCCACTGCCGCCAAAAACCGCCCCGCCGTTGTCAAAAAAGCAGCGAAAGTGGTTTTGGGGTAATCCCCGACAATACCGATACCAACACCGTCACCGCACACCTGCAGGGCTTGCTCTGCGGCGTATTTTTGCGCCTGTGTGCACGGTGTTGATCCAACCGAGAAATGTGGTGAGAATATTTGGCAAAACTAAAAATGAAAACCGTGAGGATCGTCGCGCTGCGACAGGACCGCAAACGGCTGCTGGAGCATTTGCAGGACAGTGCGCTGGTGCAGATCACCAAAAGCGAAACGTCGCGCGAGGGCTTTCGCCGCGTGAACGTCACGTCGCAAATGCAGGTGTTTGAGCGCAATGTCGATTTGACGCAGCAGACGCTGAAGATCCTCGACAACGTGTCCCCCGAAAAAACGAGTATGCTCGATTCGTTCAGGGGGCGGCGTGAAATCGATCCCGACGAGATCGGCGAGCTGGCATCCCATGCCACCGAGGTGATGGAGCTTTGCTCCAAAATCATCGATCTGGACAAGCTTTGCGCCGAAAACGCGGCGGAACAGATCCGCATCAAAACCCAGCTGGCACAGCTGGAAAGCTGGCAAAAGCTGGATATCCCGCTAAACACCACGGGCACCCGCTCGACGGCGGTGTTTATCGGCTCGCTGCCCGCACAGTACACCGAGCAGGGGCTGAAGGAAGCGCTTGCCGCCGAAAATCCCAAGCTGGAATTTGAAACCGAGATCCAATACAGCGAATCCGGCTTGACAAATGCGGTGGTGTTTGCCCCGCAAAGTCAAAAAGCGATGGCAGAGGAAGCGCTGCGCGCGCTGGGCTTTGCCAAGCCCATGTCCCCCACGCACAAGATCCCCAAGGACAAGGCGGAGCTGCTGCGAAAAAAGCAGGCGCAGCTGACGGAAAGCACCGAACAGGCACAGCAGGCGATCGCGGGCTATGCCGACAAACGGGCCATCATCAAGGACACACAGGACTATTTCCGCATCCGCAGCGACAAATACAACGTGATCAACCATCTTGACCACTCCAAGCATGTTTTTGTCATTGAAGGCTACTGTCCCGAGGAAGACTGCGAGCAGCTGGAAGTGCTGTGCAACCGCGTGGCGACCTGTGCGGTCGAGTTTGGCGAAGCTGGCGACGACGCCCCGGTCAAGCTGAAAAACAACAAATTCGCCGAACCTGCACAGGGTATTTTGACGATGTACGCTTCTCCCGGCAAAACCGACATCGACCCCACGCCGGTGCTTGCGTTCTTCTTCTATTTCTTCTTCGGCATGATGTTTTCCGACGCCGGCTACGGCTTGCTGCTCATCATCGGCACGGCGCTGCTCATCAAGATGTATAAGCCTGACAAAAAGATGTACAACAACCTCAAGCTGTTCCAGTATTGCGGCATCTCCACCACCATATGGGGCTTGGTTTTCGGCAGCTTTTTCGGCGACGCGCCGGCTGCCATCGCCAGGCTGATCACGGGTGAGGAATACGTCATGGCACATACCATTTCCAACATGTCAGACCCCACGCCTGCCATCTTTATCACGCCGATCATCGACCCGCAAAAGGATGCGCTGCCCCTGATGATCATTTCCATCGCGTTCGGCTTGCTTCACATCCTCGTCGGCATGGGCTGCAAGTTTATCGTGTGTCTGCGGCAAAAGGACTATGCGGGCGCGTTTTTCGACACGGGACTGTGGATGCTGCTGCTCATCGGCTTTGCTGTTTTGGCGGCGGGCATGATCACGACGCCCGTCCTGATCACGGTCGGCGCGGTGATCGCCATCGCCTGTGCGGTCGGCCTAGTGCTGACGCAGGGGCGCGGCAAAAAAGGCATTGTCGGCAAAGCGATCGGCGGTCTCGCCTCGCTGTATGACATCACCAGCTACATCTCCGACCTGCTCAGCTACTCCCGTTTGCTGGCGCTCGGTCTGACAACAGGCGTGATGGCGCAGGTGTTCAACATGCTGGCGACCATGCTCGGCACAAGCATCCCCGGCATCTTCTTTATGATCCTTATTTTCGTGCTCGGTCACTTGATCAACATCGGACTCAACGCACTGGGCGCGTATGTGCACACCATGCGTTTGCAGTACGTGGAAATGTTCAGTAAATTCTATGAGGGCGGCGGCAAAGAATTTGAGCCGTTTTCATTAAACACTAAGTATATTAAAATTCAGGAGGACAAATAACTATGAACGGTATCTTTTTAGCAATTTTAGGCGCGGCAATCGCAACAGTACTCGCAGGCATCGGCTCTGCCAAGGGCGTCGGTTCGGCGGCACAAACCGCTATGGGCGTTTTGTCCGAGGACAGCTCCATGTTCGGTAAAATGCTGGTACTCACTCTTCTCCCCGGCACCCAGGGCTTGTACGGCTTCATCGTCGGCTTTTTGATTCTCGTCAGCAGCGGCGTGCTCAGCGGCGCTCCCGACGTGACCGTGGCGCAGGGCTTTGCCTATGCAGGCGCTTCGCTGGCGATCGGCTTCGGCGGCCTGTTTTCGGGTATCGCACAGGGAAAGGCAGCCGTTTCGGGTATCGCCATGACTGCCAAGGACGAAAAGAACTTTTCCAAGGGCATGGTTTCCGTTACGCTGGTTGAAATTTACGCCCTGCTCGCGTTCATCGTTTCCCTCCTCGTCGTCATCCAGGTTCCCGCTTTCGCTGCGTAAAAGCATTACCGCCAAGCATTTTCAAAACGGTGTAGGGGCGAACCCGCGTGTTCGCCCGGACGCACAAACGGTGTGCGCCTGCACCGCCATTTGAAATACGGCTGAAAGAACTAACTACAACGAAAGGAAGGGTGTCTGCATGAACGGCAGCGACAGAATTTTAAGCCGCATTCAATCGGACGGCGACCAAAGCGTCCGCGTGATTGAAGAAAATGCCCGTCAGGAGCGCGCCCGCATTATTGCGCAGGCACAGCACGACGCGGATGCAAAGGCGGCGGCAATTGCCGAAAAAGCGGCGCAAAAATGTGCGCAGGCGGAGGTTTCCGCCCAAAGCCGCGCACAGCTGCAAAAGCGCAATGCACTGCTCAAGCAGCGCCGCATCGAAATCGACAAAACCGTTGCCGCGCTGGAAGCGTACCTGCTCGGCTTAAACACGAATGAATACTTTGAGGCGCTTTACCGCCTGGCAGCCCAGCTAAAGGGCAAAAGCGGCGTGGTGTTCCTCAACAAAAAGGACTTGGCACGCAAGCCCGATAACTTTGAAAAGCGGCTGGAGGCAGCGGGACTGCACGCCGACGTCAGCCAAACGCCCGCCGACATCGACGGCGGCTTCATCCTCAAAAGCGGCGACGTGGAGGAGAACATGGCGTTTTCCGCCATCATCAGCGCCCGGCGCGACGAGCTCGAAGATTTCATCAACCGCGAGCTGTTTGCGCAGTAAGGGGGATGTATGGCTGTATCATATGAATATTCCATCGGTTCGGTGCGTGCCAGGGAAACCGCACTGTTCGGCAAAACCGATGCGGAACAGCTGCTGGGCTGCAAAACCACCGCAGAGCTGTGTCAGACCCTGAGCGACAAAGGCTATGGCAGTGTAACGGACTTTGACAAAATGCTTGACCGCCACGCACAGGAGGTGTGGCGCTACTTAAAAAGCGTCGCGCCCGACCCGGCGGTGTTTGACCCGTTTTTGCTGTCCACCGATGCGCACAACTTTAAGGTGACGCTCAAGGGCATTATGTCGGCACGCGACTACTACAAAGACCTGCTGCTGACGCCCTGCACCGTGGCGCACGCCGTCATCATCGACGCCGTGGAGCACCGCAGCATGAAGGCGCTGCCTGCCTGGATGCAGGATGCAGCCGCCGAAGCATACGACCTGCTTGCCCACACGGGCGACGCCAAAACGTCGGACGCCGTGCTTGACAAAGCAGTGATGACAGAAATGCTGCGCCGCAGCGACAGGTTCCGCTCGGCATTTTTGATAGATTATTTCCGCACGCTCGTTTTTTATAACAACATCAAGATCGCCCTGCGCGGCGCGCGCACCGGCGCGGACGCGGCGTATTACCGGCAGGCGATGGCAGAATTTGCCGGCTTTGACCGCGACAAAATCATCGCGGCAGCCGTCAAGGGCGAGGAGGCCCTGACCGACGTACTGTCAAAGGTGCGCGACTGCGGCTGCGACAAGGCGATGGAAGCGTACAAGGCTTCGCCCGCCGCCTTTGAAAAGTTCGCGGACGACCGCCTGATGCTGCTTGCCAAAGAAAGCTGCAAGCGCACCAGCGAGGGCGCCGAGCCGCTGCTGGGCTACTATTTGGGCGAGGAAGCGCAAAAAAAGGCGCTGCAGATCATTTACAGCGGTATAAAGACGGGCACAAGCACAGATATCATCCGGGAAAGGCTGCGTGAAATGTATGGCTAAACACATTGCCGTCATCGGCGACGGCGAAAGCATCAAGGGCTTTTCCGCTGTGGGGCTGGACATCTACCCCATTGACGGCGGCGAGGATGCATCCTCGGTGCTGCGGCACATCGCCGACAGCGACCGCTATGCCGTCATCTATTTGACCGAAACCGTGTACCACGCCACCGGCAAAACGCGGGCAAGGTATGCCGAACGGCTCACCCCTGCCATCATCCCCATTCCGGGCGTGACGGGCAATCAGGGCACAGGGGTACAACGGCTGTCTTCCTTTGTGGAAAAGGCGGTCGGCTCCGACATCATCTTTAACGATTGAGGTGTACTATTTGAAAACAGGAATCATCACAAAGGTCGCGGGCCCTCTGGTTATTGCCGAGGGTATGCGCGACGCAAATATGTTTGACGTTGTGCGCGTCAGCTCACAGCGTTTGATCGGCGAGATCATTGAGATGCACGGTGACCGTGCCTCCATTCAGGTATATGAGGAAACCTCCGGTCTCGGTCCCGGCGAAGTGGTTGAAAGCACCGGCGCACCGCTGTCGGTAGAGCTTGGTCCCGGCCTGATCGGCGCGATTTACGACGGCATCCAGCGTCCGCTCGACGAGATCATGAAGGTCGCGGGCACCAACCTCAAGCGCGGCGTGGACGTTCCCTCGCTGAACCACAGCAAGCAATGGGCGTTTCAGCCCGTTGCAAAAAAAGGCGACAAGGTAAAGGCGGGCGACGTGCTGGGTACCGTGCAGGAGACCGCCGCCGTGCTGCATAAGATCATGGTGCCCAACAAGGTGGAGGGCACCTTGGAAAGCATTAAAGCGGGCAGCTTTACCCTGGACGACACCGTTGCCGTCATCCAAACCAAGGACGGCAAGGTGAACGTGACCATGGCGGTCAAGTGGCCTGTCCGCGTCGGCAGACCCTACAAAAAGAAGCTCTCGCCCGACATTTTGCTCACCACCGGTCAGCGCCCGATCGACACGCTGTTTCCGCTGGCAAAGGGCGGCGTAGCGGCGGTTCCCGGTCCGTTCGGCTCGGGCAAAACCGTTGTGCAGCACCAGCTGGCAAAATGGGCGGCAGCGGACATCATCGTATACATCGGCTGCGGCGAGCGCGGCAACGAAATGACCGACGTACTCAACGAATTCCCCGAATTGAAGGATCCGCGCACGGGCAACTCCCTGATGGAGCGCACCGTGCTGATCGCCAACACCTCCGACATGCCCGTTGCGGCGCGTGAGGCGAGCA